>JAEYPE010000019.1 GCA_023411035.1 Pseudomonadota bacterium | reverse complement strand
CGGCAGGGACGCCCGACGCGCGGCACGGTGGCCCTGTCGCTCGCCCTGGCGCTGGGCGTGGCCTTGGTGGCGCTGAAGGGGCTGGCGCCCGCCGCGATTCTCGCCGCAGCCGTGGCGGTCGCGGCGGTGGCGTGGCAGGCGCGGCGGCAGATCGGCGGCCACACCGGCGATGTGTTCGGCGCCGCACAGCAGGTGGCGGAGGCCGCCGTTCTGCTCACCCTCGCGGCGACTGTTGCATGAACAACACTCGCTGGTGGCTGATCCGCCACGCCCCCGTCCCGAATCCGGACAAGCTGATCTATGGGCGGAGCGATCCGCCCGCCGACACCGGCAACGCCGCGGCCCTGGCGGAACTGGCGGCGCGTCTGCCGCCGCAAGCGGTCTGGGTGACCTCGCACCTGCGCCGCACGCGCCAGACGGCGGCGGCGCTGCGGCTTCCCGGCAGCGACATGGCGCTGGTCGAGCGCGGCCTTGCCGAACAGGATTTCGGCCGCTGGGAGGGGCTGTCCCACGACGCGGTGGCGGACCTGCACCCCGAGGAGGCCCGCCGTTTCTGGGCCGACCCGGCAACGGAAGCCCCGCCGGAGGGCGAGAGCTTCGCGGCGGTGATGGAGCGCGTGGCCGGCGCCGTCGCCCGGCTGACCGCGGCCCACGCCGGGCGGGACATCGTGGCGGTGATCCACGGCGGCCCGATCCGCGCGGCGCTGGCGCTCGCCCTGGACCTGACTCCGCAGGCGGCGCTCCGGCTGGCGGTGGCGCCCTTGTCGCTGTCGCGGATCGACCATTACGGCGGCGATGGAGGCCCGGATTTCTGGTCGGTCGCGGCTCTGAACGCGCTCGGAACCTTTTCGGACAGCGGGCGTTGACCGGACTCCGTTGGGCTACCAACAGAGGGTCGGACCATGGCAAGCAGCGCTGACGATCGCAAGGCCGCCGAGAAGCTCTGGAGCATGATCAAGGGCGTCCGCATCTGCATGATGACGACGCTGGACGGGAACGGCATTTTGCGTTCCCGCCCCATGGCCACCCTGCCGCACGCGGGATTCGACGATGGAAATTTGTGGTTCTTTACGAGAGCCGACTCGCCGAAGGTTCACGAACTGAAAACGCACTGGCGCGTGAACCTGTCCTATGCCGATCCGGAAAAGCAGGATTACGTGTCGGTGTCCGGCATCGCCGAGACGGTGCGCGACCGGGACAAGATCCGCTTCCTTTGGCGGGACATCCTGTCCACCTGGTTCCCGCAAGGGGCGGACGACCCGGAGCTTACGCTGCTGAAGGTCGGCGTCGATCAGGCCGAATATTGGGACAGCCCGTCCAGCGCGATGGTCTACGCCTACGGCTATGTGAAGGCCAAGGTGACCGGCGAGCCGCCAAGTCCGGGGGAACACGCGAAGATCGCGTTCCAGTAGAGCGCCGTTGCCCCCACCCTTCCCGCGGCTGCGCCGCGGGAAGGGTGGGGGCAATACTTCCCCATCACTTGTCGTCGGCAACCGGCTTCCCGCCCCCATCCAGCGCCCCGACCCGCTTCTTCAGGTCGGTCACGTCCGCGAACAGGCGCTTCAGCCGGGCCAGCCCCTTGTACTGGTCGAAGGCGCGGTCGCGCGGCACCGCCGGATAGCCCATGTAGACGGCCTTCGCCGGAATGTCCGTTCCGACGCCGGAGTTGGCGGCCACCACCGCGTCGTTGCCGATCTTCACATGGTCGGCCACGCCCACCTTGCCGGCCAGCACCACGCGGTCGCCGATGGTCGTGCTGCCGGCGATGCCGACATGGCCGCACAGCATGCAGTTGGTGCCGATCTGCACGTTGTGGCCGATCTGCACGAGGTTGTCGATCTTGGTGCCGGAGCCGATGCGGGTCGCCGTGATGGTGCCGCGGTCGATGGTGGCGTTGGCCCCGATCTCCACGTCGTCGCCCAGGATCACCGTGCCGATGGAGTTCACCCGGTGGATCATCACGTTGGTGCCGACCACCTTGCCCGTCGCCTTGGCCGATTCCACGCTGCCCGGCTCCGGCGTCACGAAGCTGAAGCCGTCGTTCCCGACCGAGGCGTTGGGGTGGATGATGCAGCGCTCGCCCATCACCACCCGCTCGCCCACGCGGGCGCCGGGGTGGAGCAGGCAGTCCTTGCCGATCACCGCCTCCGCCCCGACCGTGGCGTGGGGCATCACGATCACGCCCTCGCCCAGCACGGCCTTCGGCCCGACATAGGCGAAGGGACCGACCGACACGCCCTCGCCAAGCACGGCCTCCGGCGCCACGAAGGCGGCGGGGTGGACGCCCGGTTCGGCGTGAACCGGCTTTTCGAACAGGGTGGTCAGCCCGGCCATGGCGAAGCGCGGGCGCTTCACGACGATCCAGCCCTTCAGGTTGGCCGGCACCTCCGCCCCCTCCGCGACCACGGCGGCGACGGCCTTGCCGTCGGCGAGCAGATCCGTCAGGCCCTTTTCCATGGCGAGCGCCAGATCCTCCGGCCCCTCGGCCTCCGACGGGTGGACGGCGCGGGCGATGCGGACGCTGCCGTCGCCCTCCAGCGCGGCGCCCAGGGCGGCGGCGATCTCAGCGAGGGTGACCGGGGCGGCGGGAGTAACGGAAGTCATGGCGGGGCTCTGGCTGTCGGTCCGAAGAGGCCGGGACGCTAGCACGGCTGGCCGGTGCTGGCGAGAGTCCCCGCCGATTGTCATTCCCCTGTCTGAAGCAGCGCCCCGCGCACCCGCGCCTGACGGAAGGAATAGAGGAAGGCCGCCGTGCACAGCCCCATGAACAGCGCGTTCAGCACCGCCGCCCAGGCCAGATGGTCCCAGCGCATGGTGCCGTCGAACAGGATGGCGCGCATCCCTTCGAAGACGTGGCTGGACGGCAGGGACAGGGCCACCCATTGCAGCCACTCCGGCAGGACGCTGACCGGGTAATAGACGGCGCTGACCGGGGCCAGCATGAAGACGACGATCCAGGCCAGCCCTTCCGCCCCCATGCCGTAGCGCAGGATCAGCGCCACGATGACCAGCCCCAGCGACCAGCCGAAGACGATCAGGTTGACGAAGAATCCGGCCAGCGGCAGCCCCAGCCCGAACAGCGAATAGCCGAAGAGGGGAATCGCCAGCAGCGCCGCCGGCACGACGCCGATCACCGTGCGGATCAGGCTCATCCCAAACAGCGCCACCACCCATTCGCCGGGGCGAAGCGGGCTGACGAAGAGGTGGCCCAGGTTGCGCGACCACATCTCCTCCAGGAAGGAGACCGACACGCCGAGCTGCCCGCGGAACAGCACGTCCCACAGCAGGACCGCGCTGACCAGCACCCCCGCCCCCTGCGCCACCCAGGCGCTGGAGGAGGCCATGAACTGGTTGATGTAGCCCCACAGGATCATCTGCATGGTCGGCCAGTAGGCCAGCTCCAGAAACCGCGGCCAGGACCCGCGCAGCAGATACCAGTAGCGCAGCACCATCGCCCCCACCCGGCGGACGGAGAAGGCGGGATTCGGATGCGTCATCACGGCGGCGTCACTCGGCGGCATCGGCGGCCTCCCGGCTGGAGTCCCGGCTGGAGTCATCGCCGTTGGCGCGGTCGCGGGCGATGTCGAGGAACACGTCCTCCAGCGAGGTCCGGCCATAACGGGCCAGCAGCGCCGCCGGGGACCCGCGGTCGACGATCCGCCCCTGGCGCATCATCAGCACGTCGTCGCACAGCCGCTCCACCTCCAGCATGTTGTGGGAGGCGAGCAAGATGGTGGCCCCGGACTCGAAGCGGTAGCGCTCCAGATAGGTGCGTATCCAATCCGCCGTGTCGGGGTCCAGCGAGGCGGTCGGCTCGTCCAGCAGCAGAAGCTCGGGCTGGTTCAGCAGCGCCTTGGCCAATGCCACCCGCGTCTTCTGCCCCGCCGACAGCCCGCCGGACGGGCGGTCCAGGAAGCGCGTCAGGTCGAGGTGCCCGGCCAGTTCCTCCACCCGCCGCTTCACCCCCTTCAGGCCGTAGAGGTGCCCGTAGACGGTCAGGTTCTCGCGCACGGTCAGCCGGTGCGGCAGCTCCACATAGGGCGAGGAGAAATTCATGCGGGGCAGCGCCGCGTGGCGGTGGCGCACCATGTCCACCCCCAGCACCTCCACCGTGCCGGAGGTCGGCAGAAGCAGCCCCAGCAGCATGGAGATGGTCGTCGTCTTACCGGCCCCGTTGCCGCCCAGAAGCCCGGTGACCGATCCCGCCGCCACGGTGAAGGAGATGCCGTCCACCGCGGTGACCTCGCCGGACCGGGCGGTGCCGTAGCGTTTGGTCAGGCCCTCGGCCCGGATCGCATGCTGATTCGCGGATTGATCCATAGGCGGAGAATATGGCCGCTTGGCGCGCAAACGCCAGAGTGGCAAAACAGCATCCGACAAATCGGTATGAAGCCGCGGAAACAGCGGCCCCCCCTGGAAAGTCCGCCCATGCCCGCCACCGCTTCTGCCGCCGCCTCATCCGTACGCCACGCCATGGCGCACGCCAACCGTCCGGGACCGGCCCTGTGGACCAACCTGGACGGGCGCGTCACGCTGCGCACCCTGATCCTGATCCGCTGGATCGCCGTGATCGGGCAGCTCGCCACCGTGGCGTCGGTGCAGATGGTGATGGGCTTCCCCCTGCCGCTGGGGCCGGTGCTGGCGGCCATCGGGGCGTCGATTCTGCTGAACCTCGTGGCGATGGCCCAGCGCGGCGGGCGGCTGCGGCTGGCCGACCGGGACGCCGCGCTCTATCTCGGCTACGACATGCTGCAGCTCACGCTGCTGCTGTATCTGACCGGCGGCCTCGCGAACCCCTTCGCCATCCTGCTGCTGGCGCCGATGACGGTGGCCGCGGCGATCCTGTCGCGTTACAGCGTGGTCCTGCTGACCGGCCTCAACCTCGTCTGCCTGACCGTGCTGGCGATGTGGCATTTCCCCCTGCCCTGGCCGGAGCCGATGCCGTCGGTCGCCCCGCTCTACGCCTTCGGCATCTGGCTGTCGCTGTCGGTGTCGGCCAGCTTCATCAGCGGCTACGTCTTCCGCGTGGCGGAGGAGGCGCGGCGCTTCGCCAACGCCCTGTCGGCCTCGCAGGTGGCGCTGGCGCGGGAGCAGCGGCTGTCCTCGCTGGGCGCGCTGGCCGCCGCCGCCGCGCACGAGCTGGGGTCGCCGCTCGGTACCATCGCCGTGGTGGCGAAGGAACTGCTGCACGACCTGCCGCCCGGCAGCCCCTACACCGAGGACGTGGCCCTGCTGCAAAGCCAGGTGATGCGCTGCCGCGAAATCCTGGCGGAGTTGGCCCGCAAGCCGGAGGCGGACGGCGGCGACCCGTTCGAGCGGCTGCCCCTGACCGCGCTGGTGGAGGCGGCGGGCGCGCCGCACCGGCTTGGACATATCCAATTCGCCATAGAGCGCAACGGCGCCGCCGGGGACGCCGCGGGGGTGGAGGAACCCATCGTCCGCCGCAGCCCGGAAATCATCCATGGCCTCGGCAACTTCATCCAGAACGCCCACCAGTTCGCCGTCGAACGTGTGACGGTCACCGCCTCCTGGGATGCGAAGTCCGCGACGGTGGTGGTGATGGACGACGGACCGGGCTATCCTGCCCATCTGCTGAGCCGGATCGGCGAACCTTATCTGTCCGCAAGAACCGAGCGGTCGGGCCATATGGGGCTGGGAATCTTTATTGCACAAACGCTGCTAGAGAAAACAGGCGGACGGGTAGCCTTTAGCAATAACCGTAGCGGCGGCGCGCGAGTTGTCGTACGTTGGGAACGTGGTGTTTTAGAACCAGAGGACTAGTGGTGGATAGCGCGATGACCACGGACGAGAGTCCAACGGGCGAGACCGCCAAGCTGACGTTCACGGGTGACGTTACCCGCAGCCTCCTCATCGTCGACGACGACGCGCCTTTCCGCACCCGGCTTGCGCGCGCCATGGAAAAGCGCGGTTTCAACGTGGTGGCCGTGGACAGCGTGCAGCTTGGCATCGAAGTCGCCCAGGAATCGGCCCCGGCCTTCGCGGTGGTCGACCTGCGGCTGGCGGACGGCAGCGGTCTGGATGTGGTCAAGACCCTGCGCGACGCCCGCCCCGACGCCCGCATCGTCATGCTGACCGGTTACGGCAACATCGCCACGGCGGTGGCCGCGGTGAAGGCCGGCGCGGTGGACTACCTGCCGAAGCCGGCGGACGCCGACGCCGTGGAATCCGCCCTGCTGGCCGATGGCCGCCCCCTGCCCTCGCCGCCGGAAAACCCGATGTCCGCCGACCGCGTGCGGTGGGAGCACATCCAGCGCGTGTTCGAGCAGTGCGACCGGAACGTCTCCGAGACCGCCCGCCGGCTGAAGATGCACCGCCGCACCCTGCAACGCATCCTGAACAAGCACGCCCCGCGGGGGTGATGCCGGTCATCGGACCGTTAAAGGAAAAGGCCCCTATCCTTGCGGAGAGGGGCCTTTTCTTTTGCGGTGCGGCGGCTCACTCCTTGATGGAGCAGCTCTTCACCCCGAACAGGGTGTAGGCCGGGCAGAAGCCGACCACCGCGGTCAGCAGCGGGACGAGGCCGATCCAGCCCCAGGCGGTCTGCGGACCGACGAAGACGAGGGCGATCAGGACGAGGCCGACGATGGCGCGGAGCGCGCGGTCGATGGTGCCGACGTTGATGGGCATGGAACACACCTAATGGATTGGGTGGATGGTGCGCCCATCCAAGCCGCATTCCGCCCGCCGGTCTGTGACTCCGTCACACGCCATCCGTGTGTTCCAGCCCCAGAAGCGCATCCGGATCGCACACCCCGACGCGCCCGCGGGAAAGCTCGACAAGGCCGCGCCGCTCGAACTCCTTCAACTGACGGCTGACCACCTCGCGCGCCGTGCCCAGCTCGACGGCCAGCGTCTGGTGGGTGGTGTCCAGCCCGCCGCGCGCGTCGCGGTGATCCACCAGGAAGCGGGCCAGCCGCAGGTCGATGCGCCCGAAGGCCACCTCCTCCACCAGCATCATCATGCCGAGCAGGCGGGTGCCGAAGGAGGCGAAGACGAAATCCCGGAACACCGCGGACCGGGCCAGCAGTTCGTGAAAGGCCCCCGCCCCCAGGGCGATGGCGTCCAGATCGGTTTCCGCCACCCCTTCGGCGTTGTAGTCGGCGTGCGTCATCAGGCAGGCGGTGGTCAGGATGCAGGTTTCGCCCCGCGCCACGCGGTACAGAACGATTTCCCGCCCGTTCCCGGAGGTCATCTGCACCCGCACCGTGCCGTCCAGCAGCATGAGAAAATTGCGGCACAGGCTGCCGATGCGGAACAGCGCCGTGCCGCGCGGCACCGCCATCCGCGCCCCCTGCGCGCGCAGCAGGGCCAGCGCGTCCGGCTCCAGCGCGGACAGCGCGGGAAAGGCGCCCGTCCAGACGTCATCCGTGTTTCCAATGCTTTCCGGCAGCATGCCCGGTCCCCCGTTTCCGATCATGACCATTATCCGCGAAGGGACTCCTCCGGTCCACCCGGGCAGCGAGCGACCCGAAGGCGAACCCGGGCAGAGTACCCAATGAGGGCGTCTTCCTCACCGTATGCACTCGGAGCCGCATGAAACGGCCGGACTGCGGATGGCGTTCTAGGCAACCGTAACGCCCCGAACGGGGTGCCGTTCGGCTTGCGAGGAGGAACCCGCTTTGGCCACCCAGGACATTCAGGATCAACCCCAGAAACGGCAGGCGGCACCGGTTTCCTTCGACCTGTCCACCGCGGCGGCCAGCGCGGTACGCCGCACCACCGGCATGCTGCTTCGCCACAAACTGCTGATCGGGGTGGTGGTCGTGCTGGGGACGGGCATCGCGGGGCTCGTCGCGCTGCGCATGACGCCGCTCTACACCGCCCAGACCCTGATCATGGTGGAGCACCGCAAGAATCAGGTGATGAACTACCAGGAGGTCGTCTCCGGCCTGTCCACGGAGTTGGGCGCCCTGCAAAGCGAGGTGGCGATCCTGAAATCCCCCGCCTTCGCGGAGAAGGTGGTGGACAAGCTGAGCCTGACGAACGACCCGGAGTTCAACGCCGCGCTGCGGCCCGAGCAGACGAACTGGTTCTACTACCTGAACCCGAAGAACTGGATGCCCGAATCCTGGTGGAACACCGCCCGCGGCGACCGCCCCGAAATCGCGCTCAGCCCGGAGGAAAAGGCGGCCAACGAGAAGACCTCGGTCGTCGACACCTTCCTTGAAAATCTGGCGGTGAGGCCGCAGGGCCGCTCCTACGTCATCGCCGTGGACTTCGACAGCGAGGACCCGCGCAAGGCCGCCCTGATCGCCAACACCATCGGCGAACTGTACCTCGTCGACCAGCTCGACGAGAAGTTCAAGGGGGCCAAGCGCGCCACGGCCTGGCTGGAGGAGCGCATCACCGAACTGCGCCGCGAGGCCAAGACCACCGGCGAGGCGGCGGAGAAGTACCGCGCCGAAAGCGGCCTGACCAACGCCAACGGCGAAACCACCCTGATCGCCCAGCAGCTTGCGGAACTGAACACCAATTACGTCCTGGCCCGCACCAAGCGGCAGGAGGCGGAGGCCAAGCTGCGCGAGGTTTCCACCCTGGCGCAGAGCCCGCGCGGCGTGTCGGCCATCGGCGACGTGCTCGGCTCCCCCCTGATCCAGGCGCTGCGCCAGCAGGAGGTCGAGGTCCAGCGCAAGATCGCCGAGGCGGCCAACAAATACGGCGCCCGCCACCCGACGCTGACCGCGCTTCAGAGCGAGCTGCGCGACCTGCAACGCCAGATCAAGACCGACGTGGACCGCATCGTCCAGAACCTGAGCAACGACGTGGAGCTGGAGCGCGGGCGCGAGGCCGCCCTGAAGGCCAACCTCGACCAGCTCCAGGCCCAGCGCAACCAGCAGCAGGAGTCCAACGTGACCCTGCGCACGCTGGAGCGCGACGCCGAGACATCGCAGACCATGTACGAGGCGATGCTGACCCGTTTCCAGGAGATCGCCGGGCAGACCGACATCCAGCAGCCCGATGCCCGCATCGTGTCGGAGGCGGCGATCCCCCTGAACCCGTCGCAGCCCGACAAGAAGGTGATCGTCCTGCTGGCCCTGGTCGCCTCGGCCACGCTGGGCGTGCTCCTGGCGATGCTGCGCGAGCAGTCGGAGCGCGGCTTCCGCAGCCCGCACCAGTTCGAAGCGGCCACCGGCGTGCGGTCGCTGGGCATCGTTCCGGCCATCGGGCGGCGGCGGCGCATCGGCACCTCCCTCGCCGCCTACGCCATCGACCGGCCCATGTCGGCCTTCGCGGAGGCGATGCAGAACCTGCGCACCACCCTTCTGCTCGCCAACCCGGACGGGCAACAGCGGGTGATCCTGTTCAGCTCCTCCGTCCCCGGCGAGGGGAAAAGCTCCATCGCCGCGGCCTTCGCGCGCATCTGCGCCAATTCCGGCCAGAAGACGATCATTCTGGACTGCGACATGCGCCGCAAGGGGCTGCACCAGATGCTTGGGCTGGAGAACCAGCGCGGCCTGTACGAGGTGCTGTCCGGCGAATGCGCGCCGAACGAGGTGATCCAGACCGACCACCGCACCGGCCTGCATTTCATCGCCTCGGGGCGCGGCTCCGCCCTGCCGCAGGACATGCTGGGGTCCAGCCGGATGCACCAGCTCATCTCGCGGCTGGCGCTGGAATACGACCGGGTGATCCTGGACAGCCCGCCGGTTCTCGCCGTGTCGGAAGGCAAGCTGCTGGCGGCGCTGGCCGACCAGACCGTCTTCATCGTGCATTGGGGCAAGACCAGACGGGAAACCGCGATGGCCGGTCTGAAGGAGATCGTCGAGGCGGGCGGCGAGGTCGTCGGCGTCCTGTTCTCCCAGGTCGATACCCGCCGTCACGCCCAATACGAGTTCCCGGACAGCGGGCGCTACCACGGCTATCGCCGGTACTACGCGAACTGACGGCGGCGGCCATTCCCTCACCCCGACCCTCTCCCCCGAAGGGAAAGGGAGAAACGTGTGTTCATGAGCGCCGGACGACGCATCTTCCTGAACATCCGCGCGCTGGGGCTGGCCCGCGCCGCCACGCTGCTGAGCGGGCTGGTCACCACGGCCTGGACCGCGCGCGCGCTGGGGCCGGACGGGTTCGGCGTGCTGGGTTTCGGCACCTCCATGCTGGCCTACGCCGCGCTGTTCGTGAATCTGGGCCTGTCCACCTACGCGGTGCGTGAAATCGCCCGCGACCGGGGCAAGGCCGCGGATCTGGCGGACCATGTGCTGACCCTGCGCCTGCTGCTGGCCATCCTGGTCGGCGGGCTCTACGCCCTGTTCGTGCTCCAGTTGGACAAGCCGGCGCTGGTCAAGGCGGTGCTGCTGGTCCAGGCCGTGCAGTTGCTGGGCAACGCGCTGCTGCTCGATTTCGTCTATCAGGCGACGGAGCGGATGGGCGTCATCGCGGTGCGCGAGATCGGCACGTCGCTGGGCAACATGGTGGCCGTGCTGGCGCTGGTGCGCGGGCCGGACGATCTGGCGGTCGCCGCCGGGATCACCGCCGCCTCCTTCGTCGTCAACGCCGCCCTGATGCTGGCCCGCTTCAGCCGCGACTTCCGGATGCCGAGGCCGCGGATAGACCTCGCCACCTGGCGGGAGATCCTGAAGACCTCCGCCCCGATGGCGGTCAGCGTCTTCGCCTGGGCGCTGTTCTCCCACCTGGATCTGGTGATGCTGGGCTTCATGGCCCCGCAGACGGAGGTCGGCTGGTACACCGCGGTGACCAAGCTGCTGGTGCTGGCGCTGACCGCGGGGAACATCATCCTCAGCGCCTTCATGCCGCAGCTCGCCGCCGCCTATGGCGACCGGGAGGCGATGCGGGCGCGGATGCGCGACTACGCCACCACCATCCTGTCCATCGGCGCGCTGATCGCGGCGGGCGGCTTCACGCTGGCGCCGGCCATCCTGGGCACCGTCTTCGGCCCGGCCTACGCCCCCGCCGCCGACACGCTGCGCCTGTTGATGATCGCGGTGGCCATCGTCCACGTCAACCTGACGATGGGCAACCCGCTGCTCGTCTGGAACCGGCAGACCGGCTACATGACCGCCATCCTGATCGGCGGGCTGACCAACGCGGCGCTGAACCTGATCCTGATCCCGCGCTATGGAATCGAGGGGTCCGCCGCCGCCACCATCGTCGCGGAGCTGACCGCCATGACCGGCCTCGCCTGGCAGCACCGGCGGGCGGTCGGCCAGCTTTACCTGGGAATTGCCGCGCGGGCGGCGCTGTGCGGCGCGCTCGCCATGGGGGCAACGCTGGGGTTGACCCATGCGCTGCCGGACCTGATGGCCCCCGCCCATCCGCTTCCCGCGCTCCTGATCGGCGGAAGCGTGCTGGCGGCGGTCTATGCGCTGGCGGCGCTGCTGACCGGGCTGGTGCGCCCGTCGCGCCTGCGCCGGCTGATCGTGGCGGCGGCATGACGCGCCCGCCCTGTTCCGAATCCCAGACGTCTCCGACCGGACGCACCCTTGCCACCGGACCGGAGTACCACGAACAAAACACCGTTCGATCAACGGCATAGCCTGTTCACGCCACCCCGAATGGCCGGAACTTTGCCGCGTTGCAAGACGTTCGGATTGCGCATGGCGCGGGTGACGGGTGGCGGCGGCGCCATTGGATGCACGCTTCAATCAACGGCAGGATCGAAAGACTATGCTCCCAAAGTCCTTTCCCGACCGGAACGTCTGCGTGCTCGGCCTCGGCTATGTCGGGCTGACGCTGGCCGTCGCCATGGCCGACGCGGGCTTCCAGGTGCATGGCGTGGAAGTGCGGGACGGGGTGCTGGACAAGCTCGCCCGAGGCATCCCCCATTTCCATGAGCCGGGTCTTGCCGAGAAGCTGCGGCATGTGATGGAACGCGGGCGCTTCACCTTCGGCCGCACGCCGGAGGGCTGCGGCCATTGCAGCGTCTTCATCATCACCGTCGGCACGCCGCTCGACCGCGAAGGCCGCGTGTGCACCGACATGATCGAGGCGGCGACCCGTCAGGTGGCCGGCTGCATCCACGACGGCGACCTCGTGATCCTGCGCTCCACCGTGAAGCTGGGGACCACCCGCGACGTGGTGGCACCGATCCTGCTCCGCACCGGCAAACACTTCGACATCGCCTTCTGCCCGGAACGCACGCTGGAGGGGCAGGCGCTGATCGAGCTGAACCAGCTTCCCCAGATCATCGGCGCGGAAAGCGTCGAGGTGGCGGCCCGCGCCTCGCAGATCTTCAGCATGCTGACCCCGACGACCGTCAAGGTCTCGACGCTGGAAACGGCGGAGATGATCAAGCTGGTGGACAACACCTACCGCGACGTCACCTTCGCCTTCGCCAACGAGATCGCCCGCCTGTGCGACGCCATGGAGGTGTCGGCGCTGGAGGTGTCGCGGGCCGGCAGGCTGGGCTATCCGCGCACGCAGCTTCCGCTGCCCGGCCCGGTCGGCGGCCCCTGCCTGGAGAAGGACCCGCACATCCTGATCGAATCCGCCCGCGGGATGGGGGTGGACATGGACATCACCGCCGCCGGGCGCCGCATCAACGAAAGCCAGCCCCACGAGGTTTCGCGGTTCCTGGAAAGGCTGACCGGCTCCATGCAGGGCTTCCCGCAGGCGCCGACCATCAGCCTGATGGGCCTTGCCTTCAAGGGCCGCCCGGCGACCGACGACCTGCGCGGCACCATGGCGAAGCCGCTGTTCGAGGAGCTGCGGACCCGCTTCCCCAAGGCGCGCTGGCGCGGCTTCGACGCGGTGGTGGCGGCGGACGACATCCGCCGCTTCGGGCTGGAGCCCGCCAACAGCATGGCCGACGCGGTGGCGGGCGCCAACCTCGCCGTCATCCTGAACAACCACCCGGTCTTCACCTCCATGCCCCTGCCCGATCTGGCGCGCCGCATGGACCGTCCGGGGGTCATCTACGACTTCTGGAACAACTTCAACAGCCGCGAGGTGGACCTGCCCGAAGGCACGGCCTACGTGGCGCTGGGCAGCCACGGCGCCGCCCGCTTCGCCCATGTCGCGTGACGCTGCCGTTGCCTGAGGAACATCCGATGCCGAAACATTACCTTGTGACCGGGGGCAGCGGCTTCATCGGCGCGGCCCTGGTCCGCCGGCTGGTGCGCGACGGGCACCGCGTCCGCGTTCTGGACGACAATTCCCGCGGCCATCCGCGCCGGCTGGGCGAGGCCGCGCAGGCGGTGGACTTCGTATCCGGCGACATCCGCGACCCGGCGGCGGTGGACAAGGCGGCGCGCGGCGTGGACGGCGTGCTGCATCTGGCCGCCGTCAACGGCACCCGGCATTTCTACGAGAAGCCGGAGCTGGTGCTGGACGTCGGCGTGCGCGGGATGCTGAACGTGCTGGACGCCTGCCGGTCGAACGGGGTGGGCGATCTGGTGGTGGCCTCCTCCTCCGAAGCCTACCAGACCCCGCCGGTGGTGCCGACGCCGGAAGACATTCCGCTGGTCGTGCCGGACGTGCTGAACCCGCGCTACAGCTATGGCGGGTCGAAGCTGATATCGGAGCTTCTGGCGGTCAACTGGGGCCGCACCGGCTTCGACCGCGTGGCCGTCTTCCGCCCGCACAACGTCTACGGCCCCGACATGGGGTGGGAGCATGTGGTGCCGGAATTCGTGCGCCGCGCCGTGGCCGCCATCGACCGGACGCCGCAGGGGCCGGTGCCCTTCCCCATCCAGGGCGACGGTACCCAGACCCGCGCCTTCGTCCACATCGACGACGCGGTGGACGGCATCGTCACGGTGATCGAGCGCGGCAAGCATCTGGGCATCTACCACGTCGGCAACCCGGAGGAGGTCGCCATCGCCGACCTCGCCCATCAGGTCGTCGCCGCGCTGGGGCGGGAGGCGGACATCCAGGCCGGACCGCCGGCACCCGGCGGCACCCGGCGGCGCAGTCCCGACATCGCCCGCCTGTCCGCGCTCGGCTACGCGCCGCGCATCCCGCTGAAGGACGGCCTGCCGGGCGTGGTGGACTGGTACGCCGCCCGCAGCCGCGGCGGCGACGGCCCGGCCATCGCCAGCGCCGCCGAATAAGGGGACAGAGACCCATGGAGCGAAACAGCCGCATTTTCATCGCGGGACACCGCGGCCTCGTCGGCTCGGCCATCGTCCGCCGTCTGGTGGAGGACGGCTACACCGACCTTCTGCTGCGCGGGCGCGACGAGCTGGATCTGACCGATCAGGCCGCGGTGCGCGCCTTCTTCGACCGAGAGAAGATCGACTATGTGCTTCTGGCCGCGGCCAAGGTCGGCGGCATCCTGGCGAACGAGCGTTTCGGCGGGGACTTCATCCGCGACAACCTGCTGATCCAGACCAACGTCATCGACGCGGCCTGGAGGACGGGGGTGAGGAAGCTGCTGTTCCTCGGCTCCTCCTGCCTCTACCCCAAATTCGCGGAGCAGCCGCTGAAGGAGGAGGCGCTGCTGACCGGCCCGCCGGAGCCGAGCAACAAGCCCTACGCCATCGCCAAGATCGCCGGCATCACCCTGTGCCAGGCCTACCGGCGGCAGTACGGCTTCAACGCCGTCTGCGCCATGCCGTCGAACCTCTACGGCCCCGGCGACCATTTCGACCCGGAAGGCTCCCACGCCGTCCCCGGCATGATCCGGCGCTTCCACGACGCGAAGATGGAGCGGGCGCCCAGCGTCACCCTGTGGGGCACCGGCACGCCGCGGCGCGAGTTCCTTTATGTGGACGACATGGCCGACGCCTGCCTGCACCTGATGGAGCGGTACGACGGGGAGGACATCATCAACGTCGGCCCCGGCGACGACATCGCCATCGGGGATCTGGCCCGGCTGATCCGCGATACGGTCGGCTACGAGGGCGCGTTGACCCGGGACCTGAGCAAACCGGACGGCCATCCGCGCAAGCTGATGGACGTGTCGCGCCTGTTCGCCACGGGCTGGCGGCCCAAGGTCGGGCTGGAGGAGGGTCTGCGCCGCACCTACGGCTGGTTCCTGGAGAACGCCGCCCCGCCCCCGCCCGCCACCGGCGAAGCTGCGGAGTGAGAGCCGATGCCCGATGAATCCACAGCGTTGCGCGCACCGGTCGTCGATGGGCCGGCGCCGCCCGCCGCCCTGCCTTCATCGGTCCTGCTGGTGGCGATGAGCTATTGGCCGGAACCCGCCGGCAGCGCGCCGATGATGACCGACCTCGCCACCGCCTTCGCCGCGGCGGGGACGGACATGACCGTGCTGACCGCGCGTCCCAACTATCCGGGCCAGACCATCTACGACGGCTACGCCGACGGGCGCGAGGACCGCCGCACCGTGAACGGAGTCCGCATCGAGCGGCTGTTCACCATCCCGCCCAAGGGCGGAGGGCTGAAGGCCCGTCTGATCCACGAAGGCGTGCTGCACGCCGGCTTCCTGGCGGCCCGCGCCCGCGGGCGCGTCGGGCGGCACAAGGCGGTGCTGTCGCTGTGCCCGTCCATCTTCAGCGTCGCCGCCGCCGACCGTTTCCGGGCGCCGGGCGGGCGGCACATCGCCATCGTGCACGACATCCAGTCGGGCCTCGCCGGCGCGCTGGGCATGGGCGGCGGAGCCGCGCTGGGGGCCATCCGGGCGGTGGAGCGCGCCGCGCTGAACCGCGCCGACGGCATCGTCGTGCTGTCGGAGGCGATGGCCGACGTGCTGCGCGGCCTGGGCGTGCGGCCGCCCATCACGGTGATCCCGCCCCATGTGGACGCCGACGCGGTCCGCCCCCTGCCCCGGCCCCAGGGTCGGCCGCCGACCGTCCTCTACAGCGGCGCCTTCGCCCGCAAGCAGGGGCTGGACCAGGTGCTGGAGATGGCCCGCCACCTCCACGCGCTGCGTCCCGACGCCCGCGTCCTGCTGCGCGGCCAGGGCGGACTGGAGGAGGAGCTGAAAGCGCAGGCCAAGGCCATGGCGCTGTCCAACGTGGAGTTCGCCCCCTTGATTCCCTCCGGCGATCTCGCCGAGGGGCTGGCGGAGGGCGACGTGCATCTGGTGCCGCAGCGTCCGGAGGGGGCGGCCTTCGCCATGCCCGGCAAGGCGGTGACCATCCTGTCCGCCGGGCGGCCCTTCGTCTGCACCTGCCTGCCGGGCTCCGCGCTCGACCGGCTGGCGACGGAGATCGACGCCTTCCTGCGCACCCCGCCCGACGCGCCGGACGCCATGGCGCGGGCCGTGGCCGAGTTGCTGAACGATCCCGCCCGGTGCGCCGACATGGGCCGCCGGGGCCGCGCCTGGGTGGAGGGCCACGCCAGCCGCAGCGCCGTCCTGGCGCGTTACGCCGCGCTTCTGCTGGGGGATCAGGCCGCATGACGAAACCCGCGCTGGTCTTCTCCTGGGAGATGTTCGGCCCCTACCACATGGACCGGCTGGAGGCGGTGGGCCGGCGGTTCGGCCATCTCTACGACGTGGTGGGGCTTGAGGTCGGATCGAGGTCCCACACCTACGCCTGGGACGCCAGCGGCGAAGGGCAAAACTTCCGCAAGATCACGCTGTTTCCCGGACGCTCCAAGGCGGACATCCCGGCCTTCCAGGTCTACCGCGCGCTGCTGCGCGAATGCCGCAAGGCGGGGGCCAGCCACGTCTTCCTGTGCCACTACGAGGAGCCGGACGTCTTCGCCCTGGCGGTGACGATGCGGCTGACGGGCCGGCGCGTCGTCAACATGAACGCCTCCAAGTTCGACGACAAGCCGCGCGTCCTCTGGCGGGAGGCGCTGAAGTCCCTGCTCTACAAACCCTATCAGGCGGCCATCGGGGGCAGCCACCGCACCGTCGACTACTACCGCTTCCTGGGGCTGCCCGAGGACCGGCTGTTCGTCGGCTACGACACCCTGTCGCTGGAGCGGGTGCGCCGCCTGTCGGGAATGGCGCCCGCGCCGGACGGCGTGCCCTTCGCCGAGCGGCACTTCACCGTCATCGCCCGTTTCGTGCCGAAGAAGAACCTGCTCCGCGCGGTGGAAGCCTACGATCTCTACCGGCGACTGGCCGGGGATGCGGCGCGGCCCCTGCATCTCTGCGGCTCCGGCCCGCTGGAGGCCGAACTGCGGGCGGAGGTCGCCAGGCGCGGGTTGGAAGGGCGCATCCTCTTCCGCGGCTTCCTCCAGGAGAAGGGGGTTGCGGAGACGCTCGGCTCCACCCTGTGCCTGCTGCTGCCCTCGCTGGAGGAACAGTTCGGGCTGGTGGTGAACGAGGCGCTGGCGATGGGCGTGCCGACGATCCTGTCCGACCGGTGCGGCGCCCGCGACCTGCTGATCCGCAGCGGGCTGAACGGCCACATCGTCGAGCCCGACAACCCGGAGGGGCTGGCCCGCCACATGCTGTCCGTCGCGTCGGACGAGGCGGAATGGCGCCGCCTCAGCCTGAACGGGCGGCCCTTCCAGGCGCTGGCCGACGCCGGCTTCTTCGCCGAGGCCGTGGAGAAGGCCCTGCGCAGCCTGGGTGCCCAGCCGATGACGTCCGCTCGTGACAGCGCCCGTGACAGCGCCCGCGAGGGTGCCCGTGAAAGCGAAGCCTGATGACCGACCGCAGCAACACCCCCCATGTCGTCGTCTCGGGCCGCCTGCCGCCGCCCACCGACGGGATGAGCCGGGTCACCGCCCTGGTGCTGGACCGCCTGCGCGCCCGCGGCCCCATGGGAGGCCCCATGGCAGCCAGCATCGAGGTCGCGGACCTGTCGCCCGGCCGGAACGGCGGCGGCCTGCGCTACCACGCCGCCAAGGCCGTGCGCGTGCTGCTGGCGGGGCTGCGGCTGGTGGCCGGGGCGACGATCCCCGGACGGCGCTTCTACATGCCGGTGGATTCGGGGTTGGGCATCGTCTACACGATGGCGCTGGCCGGCACGGCGCGGCTGTTCCGCTATGAACGCACGCTGCACCACCATTCCTTCGCCGCCCTTTCCCGGCCCGCATGGCGGATGAGCCTGCTGACCCGCGTCGCCGGTCCGGAGTGCATGCATGTTTTGCTCTGCCCGGCCATGCAGTTGCGCTTCCAGGCGCTGTATCCCGCCGCGCGGACGGCGATGAGCGTCTCCAACGCCATCTTCACCCCGCCGGTGCCGCGCCCCCGCCATGGAAAGACCGGCCCGCTGCGCATCGGCCACCTGTCCAACCTGTGCGCCGACAAGGGGCTGGACACGTTGTTCGCCCTGCTGCGCGCCCTGAAGGCGGAGGGCATGGACGTCAAGCTGGTGCTGGCCGGGCCGGGGCTTGGGCGCATGGACAACGCTCTGGTCGCGGCGGGGCTGGTGGCTTTCGACGGCGACGTGGAATACCGCGGTCCGGTGGACGGGGACGCCAAGGCGGCCTTCTACCGCGACATCGACGTGTTCGTCTTCCCCACCCGCTACCGCAACGAGGCACAGCCGCTGGTCCTGTTCGAAGCCATGGCGGCGGGCGTGCCGGTGCTGGCCCATGACCGCGGCTGCATCGGCAGCGACATCCCCCGCCCCGGCCTCGTCCCGCAGGACCGGGATTTCGTCCAGGCCGTGCTTCCGGCCCTGCGTCTCTGGGCCGAGGACCGCGACGCGCTGGCGCTCGCCTCCGAACAGGCCCATGCCCGCGCCCGCGCCGCCCATGAGGCCGGGCATGCCGGTCTCGACGCCCTGCTGGACCGCATCGCCGGCCCGCTGCCCGAAGCCGCCGGAACCACCGTCCGCCCGAAGCGCGCCCTGGGGTGAACGCCTCCCGGTGGAAAATCAATCCGCGTTCCAACCGATCCCCATGAACCGCGCCGGCAAATCCCCAGCCATCCGCTCCATCCAGGCCAAGGCGGCCCTGCCGGAAGAATCCATCGACCATCTCGGCCGCCACATCGACCGCCGCCTGACCGCGCTCGAAACCGAGGTGAAGTCGCTGCGCACCGACATGGCGCAGGGCTTCGAGAAGGTGGACCAGTGATTCGAAAACCTTGAAGGAGCGCTGAGCGCGTCGAACAAGGTCCACAACGACAACAACCTGGAACTCAAGCAGATGCTCGGCGTCCTGCTCCAGGAAATCCGCAACACGTAAGTCTCCCGCATCCGGCGGCTCAGCGCGCGCCTTCCGGCCCGATGCGCGACCAGGGAAGCTCCTGGAAACCGATTTTGGAGGCCGGGGAGTTCGGGCGCAGGCGGTAATCGTTCTTCGACGGGTCCATGAAATAGGGATCGGGCGGACCGCCCGTCTGGGTGGAGCGGGCTTGTGCGCGGTCCATGGCCGCTCCCGGCGCGCGCGGGCCGCGGGCCGGACGGTCGAAGATGTTGTTCTCCAGCCGGTATTCCCCGCCGGTCAGCGCCGTCACCAACTGCTCCACCGGCACCTGGGCACGGATCAGGTTCCGGCTGGCCTCGTTGTCGCGCAGCAAGCCCGCCGTCCCCGCCGTCGGCACCCATTCGAAGCGCAGGAAGCGGTCGCGCTCGTCGGTCAGGACGGCGATGTTGTTCTCCACCCGGTTGCCGTCCCCGCCGTGGATGAAGACGGAAGCCCAGCCGGTGTCCTCCAGGAAGTTGCCCTCCACCCGCACGCCGTTGGTCAGGTCGTCCAGATAGATGCCGAAGCCCTTGTAGCGCGTCAGCCAGTGCCCCGCCGCATCGGTGCCGAGCCCGCCGGTGCCGCGGATGTCGTTGAAACGGATCACCAGCTTCGTGTCGATGTCGCTGCGCCCCAGCGTCTCGATGGCGCCGAGGTCGGCGGTCTCCCGTCCGACGTCGCGGATGCGGTTGTACTCGATCACGTTGTCGGTGTTCTTCGTCTCCGGATTCCAATTTTTCATCGAGATGCCGTAGCGCGCGGCGTGCCGGATGTCGTTGTGGGCGATCAGAGTCCGGGTCACCCCCGCGGCCATGATGCCGGCGCTGTAGAGATTCACCTCGCCGACATGGCGGATGGTGTTGGCGACGATGCGGTTGCCGGCGCTGCCGGGGGTAAGCTCGATCCCGCTGCGCCCTAGATGCTCCAGGCTGTTGCCGCGCACCTCGCTGTCGGACGCGGCGGCCAGAATCACGCCGGTGCCGACGGCGTCGAAACGGTTGTTCAGAACGTGGTGCCCCGTGCCGCCCGCCAGCCTCACCGCGGCCCCGTCATAGGGAACGTCGGCGAAGGACAGCCCTTCGATGGTGACGGAGTCCGCCTTGTCTGCCTGGATCAGCGGGGTGGTGCGGGCCACCACCGCCTCTCCGTCGCGGGCGAAGACCGCCGGGTCGCGGGGGCGGATCAGCAGGCGCCGGTCCTTGGCGCTCCAGGCGAACTGGCCTGGAAATGTCAGGAAGTCGGGATGGCCGAGCAGGCGGAAGGTGCTGCCGTCGCGGAACGGGTACCAGCCGTCACGGTCCAGCACCAGCGTGCCGTTCCGGTCGATCCGCTCGATGCCGCGGATGTCGTCGGCCTGCCGCTCCCGGTCGAGCGCCTGGACACGCACGCCGGGGGCCACCCAGCCGGGCTGGACCGTGCCGGGAGGGAAGCGGAACTGCCGCTTGTCCCCGCCGCCCTTGGTCTGCTGCGCGACGAACCAGCCGCTGCGGATCGGGTCGTCGGGGTTGAAGGCGCCGCTCTGCGCCGAGCGCAGGCGTTCTCCGGCGACGGTCACGTCCAGCCCCGGTTCCCGCGCCAGCGAGACGGAGACGACGCCGTTCCGCTCCGCCGTGAAACCCGTGACCACCTCCCCTCCCGACAGGACCGGCGTTTCGCCGGGAAAGGCAGCGATGCGCAGCCCGGAATCCTCCGGCCCAAGCGTCACCGTCCCGGTCAGCCGGTGGGTGCCGCCGCGCATCAGGATGAGATGCAGGCCGCGCTTGCGCGCCTCCTCCACCGCGCGGGCCAGCGTGGCGACGGGGCCGTCCCGCCCGTCCGGGGTGGAGGCGGCGGCCAGCCCGGTCCAGCGGTCGTCGCCCCGGGGGGACACATGGATCGCCGGTTCCGCCCCGAACGACAGGGCAGGCATGACGAGCAACAGGACCAGCCACAGCAGCCCGCCCGCGGAGAGTCCGGGAATCCGCCGCGTCATATCGCCTCCGTTCCGCACTCCAGCGAAACTGGCGGCGGGGGGCGGATGAAGCAAAAGCGCGGACGGGGTGCCCCGAAGGCGTGACGCGGATAGCCCGGACCGGACGGCCTTCGCCGTCTGCGTTCCCGGACGGGGGGACCCGACCGGGGCGGGCGGCGTTGCTTTCGGCAGTGTTGCTTTCGGTAAGAGGACACCGGCCGTCACCACGGGCCTCGGCCGGCGGTGACGCGCGTTCACGAGCGAGGCGGAGCCCGGCATGATCGAAACGGCGTTGATCGCACAGGTGCTGGTGGTGGCCCTCGTCGCCGTGGTGTTCCTGAGCACCGGCACCGCGTCGATGTTCCACCCTCTGACCTATTATCTGATCTTCCACACGCTGGTCTTCGTGATCCGCCCGCTGCTGGTCCACGGCTTCGGGATCGACAACGCCTGGCTGTTCATGGGCTATTGGCCGAGCGCGGCGGAGTTCGTGAAGTCGCTGACGGTCAGTTCGGTCGCCCTGATCGCCTTCTCCATGGCCTGCGGCTGGGCCGGGCGGGTGAAGCCGGACTTCAGCCGGGCGCCGGTCTTCAGCTTCGACCGTCTGGACATCACCGCCTTCGCCCTGACCGTGGTGGCGCTGGGGCCGCTCGCCGTCTATTCGGCCATCCTGCGGCAGGAGGGCGCGGACTTCACCGGCACCGGCGACATCCAGATGGAGCGCGACCCCCTGACCGGCCAGCCCGTCTACGTCAACACCACCGGCTACATCGCCGAAGCCCATTCCATGGGCCTGCCGCTGACGCTGGGCATCATCTGGGTCAGCCGCTTCCATCCGCTGTCCTTCATCCCCTTCATCGCCTTCGTCAGCTACCGCGCCTATCTGGGCTGGGGGCGCTGGGCGATTATCATGGGCGTGCTGGGCATGGTGCTGCTGGTGCTGTACCACACGCGCACGAAGTGGTTCCGCTGGTGGCAGCTCGCCATCGGCCTGCCGGTTCTGCTGCTGTTCCATACGCTGGGCAACAACCGCGACTTCCTGCGCGGCGTGCTGGCCGGCACCGAGAGCCCGTGGCGGCTGTTCAGCATCTTCCACGGTGGCCAGGGGTCCTTCGTGGAGAGCGTGTCGAACCAGGACATCGCGAACTTCGATTTCCTGTCCTTCATCCTGTGGGCGGTGCCGGAGCAGTCGGGAACCTACACCTGGTTCACGCAGTACCTGCAACTGTTCACCGAGCCGATCCCGCGCCTGCTGTGGCCGGACAAGCCCATCGGCGCGCCGGTCAAGTGGGTGTCGCTGCACGATTTCGGCAATTTCTCCAACCTCACCACCTCGCTGGCCGGCGACGGGTGGATGAGCGGGGGGTGGATCGGGGTGATCGTCACCATGGTGGCGGTGGGGCTGATCCTGGGCCGGCTGCACCGCTGGTTCTGGGAGTCGGGCTTCACCAACCGCTACGCGGTTCTGTTCTATTGCGCCTTCATCCCGCTGTCGCTGCAATGGTACCGCGACGGCAACATCACCATCGTCAAGTTCGGCTTCTTCTCGCTTCTGCCCATCCTGCTGTGGATCGGCGCGACCAAGGCGTTGCGCGTCTGGATCGGCGCCGGAGACGCGGCGGCGGACCGGCTTTCCCTTCGCCGCCTGCCGGTTTTCCGGTTGCCCGCTGACCGGGCGTGAGGCGCGTCGTGAGAGGCGGGTTGGACCGGATCGTTCTGCGTGGGCTGGCTCTGGGGGCGGCACTGGTTTTGCCGCTGGCCTTCGCGCTGGACCCGCCGGACGGTGACCTGACGCGGCTGGGCGGCTTCGCGGAGAACCACTTCGGCCCGACGGCCCCGCAGGCGATCTTCGTGCCGCCGCTGGCCGAGGCCGAGCGGCCCGGCGCCTCCTACGACGTGCTGGTGTTCGGCGACGGCTTCTCCCGGCCCGGCCCGGAGGAGCGCCACACCCCCTACGGCCATTACTGGACCGACCATCTGCGCAACCTGACCGGCCTGACCGTGGGGGTACGGCCCCCGGATACCCCGCCGCTGGCGACCTATCTGGCCTCTCCCGACTTCCGGGAGCGCCCGCCGCGGGTCCTGGTCCTGCAACTGTCCGAGCGCGACCTGAGGGAGCAGAGCGGCGGCCTCGGCCCGCCCATCGTCACCGCGGCCCACACCCACAAGGCCACGGCGCCGCGCCCCGTCGCGTCCCAGCCTCTCAACCGGCAGCCGCGGCCCTGGAAGCGCGCCCGCGCGCAGTCCTGGAACCCGCCACCGGTCGGCCACGCGCTGGACCTGCTGGCCAAGGCGCTGCCGCGCACGCTGCTGAACCGCAAGGACGGGCCGGTGGAGGAGCGGACGCTGGCCTATGCCGGGCTGTTCAGTTCCGCCGCCGCGTCGACGACCCTCTTCCACGCCGAGGATTTCCATCCCTGGCACGCCGACCGCCGGCTGCTGGAGGAGCGGCGCGCCAACCTGCGCGCGGTCCAGGACGCGGTGGAGGCCAACGGGGTGACCCGCTTCCTGCTGCTGGTGGCGCCGGACAAGGGCACGGTCTACGCCGATTTCCTGGTCGATCCCCCGCCCCTCCGGTCCGCGGTGGAGGAGGTTCTGAGCGCCGACCCGACCCTTCAGGCGGTGCCGCTGGCCTCCGGCCTGACGGCGCTGGCCGTGGGCGGGGTACAGGATCTCTACGCCCCCAACGGCAGCCGCTGGAGCCTGGAAGGGCAGATTTACGCCGCGCGGACGGTCGCCCAAACGCTGGTGCGGATGGGGGTGCTGACCGCCGCCGACCCGTCGCCGGACGTCGCCATCCTGCCCTGCCGGCCGATGCAGGCCGATTGCGCCCCCTATCGCACCCAAACCGACTGATGGACAGGACCAGGAAGGACCGCCCGGCCATGGCACAGGATACATTTTCGGCGGACATGTTTCCGGCGGACATCGCCCACGGCGTCGTGGCGATCGTCGTCACCCACAACCGCCTGCCGCTGCTGGAAACCTGCGTCGCGGCGATCCTGGGGCAGCACCCGCGTCCGGAACGGCTGGTCGTGGTGGACAGCGGGTCCGGCGACGGCACGCCGGAATGGCTCGCCGCGCGGACGGAGAAGCATGGCGGCGTTCTGGCCGTGGTGCGGCAGGCCAATTGCGGCTCCGCCGGGGCCTATCACACGGCGTTCGGGACGGCGCTCGGCCTCGGGTGCCGCTGGGTCTGGAGCACCGACGACGACGGCATCCCGCAGCCCGATGCCCTGGCCGAACTGCTGGCCCAGGCGGAGCGGCACGGGCTGGACATGGTCGGCCCGCTGGTTCTGGCGGCGGAGGACCGCTCCACCCTGGCCTTTCCCATGCAGGGCATCCGCGACCCGGACACTCTGGTGGCGCGGGCGGTGGATGGGCTGGTGCCCGGCACCATCGCGCCGTTCAACGGCACGCTGATCGGGCGGACCGTGTTCGAGCGGATCGGCAACGTGAAGCGCGAGATGTTCATCTGGGGCGACGAGTACGAGTTCACCCTGCGCGCCCGCCGCGCCGGGATGAGGGTCGGCACCGCGGTGAAGGCCGTCCACATCCATCCCGGCATGTCGCGGACGGAGCACAAGGTGCTGGGCGGGCGGCTGGGCACGGTGGAGACGATGCGGGCCGACCGGGCGCCGCATTTCTTCCGCAACATGGGCTACATCCACGCCAACTACGAGAAGGCGGCGGTGATCCCCCGCATGATCGCCAAATACTCCGCCCATTATCTGCTGAACCGGGACTTCCGGGGCCTGTGGGTCTTCCTGGAGAACTACCTGTCCGGCCTGCGCGACGATTACCCGGAGGAGCTGAAGCGCCCACCCGTCATGCTCCCCCTGCCCGAGCGTCCGCGCGCATCCTCGTCCTCCTCCAGCGAAGTCGCGTGAATGCCGACCGTCAGCGCCGTCATCGCCACCTTCAACCGCGCGCCGGAGCTTCGCACGGCGCTGTCCCGCCTGCTCGCCCAGACGCATCCGGTGGCGGAAATCCTGGTGGTGGACGACGGGTCCACGGACGGCACCGGCGCGATGCTGCGGGCGGAGTTCCCCACCGTCCGTCATGTCCGGCTGCCGCACAACGCCGGGCTGATCCACGCCCGCAATTTCGGCTTCGTGAACACGGCGGGCGATTACGTGCTGTCGGTGGACGACGATTCCTGGTTCGCCGAACCGGACGGCCTCGCCCGCACGGTGGCCTATATGGAGACGCACCCCGACGTGGCGGCGGCGGCCTGCAACATCGAAACGCGCGACGGGCTGGTCTATTTCCCGCCCCGATCCGAGCCCTTCGACGCGCCCTGGTACGTCGGATGCGGCCACCTGCTGCGCCGCAGCGCCATCGCCGCCACCGGCCTCTACATCCCGGAACTGTACCGCCAGGGGGAGGAGAAGGACCGCTGCCTGCGGCTGATGGGCGCCGGTCACCGGGTGGTCGCGCTGCCCGGCGTGATGGTCCATCACGACAGGAGCGAGAAGGGCCGCAAGCCGGGGCTGGAGCGTTTCTACAACCACCGCAACGACCTGATCCGCGAGATCGCCCGCTGCCCCGCCCGCCTGCTGCCCTGGCGCTTCCTGCGGAGCTGGATCGGCAACAGTTGGAAGAACCTGCGCCACGGTCCGCGGCTGACCGACCTGAAGGTGCTGCTGGCCCTGCCGGAGATCGTCCGGATCGGCCTGAAGCACCGCGCCCCCGTGAGCGAGGATGCCTACCGCCGCTGGCTGCACCTGTCCGCCACCGCCGCGCCTCTATCCCCTCTCCAGCCCAGCGGGGGAGAGGAAGGGAGGGGGCCGGTCGGCATCCGCCACACCTCCCCCTGACGCCGATGACCTAAGCCGACGTCCCCGCCAAATGATGCCCGATCGCCGTGCGCAGCTTGTTCAGGCGGCGCGGCAGCTTGCGGAGCTGGCGCAGCACGGCGGGCTGCGGCGGGTTGATCGGCTCGCTCAGCAGGTCGGGGGCCATGCGGCGGATCAGCTCCGCGTGATGCCGGCTGGAGCGGCGGACATCCACCGGCATCGCCAGCGCAATCGCCAGGAAGTCCGCGCAGTTGCCGACCTGGAAAAGCTGCCGCCCGGTCAGGTCCACCCCTTGGTCGATGGCCGACAGCCAGCCGGCCACCCGCTGCTCCAGATAGAATCGGTCGCGCAGATCCATGCTGCCGCCCGGCAGGACGTCCGGCGTCCGCGCCACCCAGCCCAGCCAGTCGCGCAGCGATTCGCAATGGGACGGCGGGTTGTAGAGCTTGCCGCGGAAGGCGTCGAACAGGCGTGCGGCGGTGTCCTCGGCATCCGGGGCGAGGCCCGGCGGGATCTGGTCCCAGTAGAAGCAGCGCGCCACCTCGAACACGCCGCCGTGCAGGACGACGGCCCCCTCCGGAACGCCGTCCCAGGCGCCGTTGGCGTAGAATTCCCCGTCCATCGCCGCGGTGTGCCCGCCGGTGTGGGCCGCATAGTCCCGCGCGCGCTGCGCATCCGGCGGCGGGCAGGGGATCAGGTGATGCTCCACCCCGGCCAGCCGGGCCAGCCTCGGCGGCAGCTTGCGGTCGCCCGGCGTCAGGTCGCGGTGGTCGAAGGTGAAGGTGGCGAAGGGAACATCGGCCTTGCGCGCCGCCGCCAGCAGCAGCCGCGTGTCGTACCCGGCGGTGAGTTGAAGCATCAGCGGGCGGTTTCCGCCCTCCGGCCCGGATACGGCCCGGTGCAGGTTGCGGATGGCGGTGACCAGGATGGATTCCATCCGCTCGTACGCCTGCGAATCGGAAAAGCCCGGCGGAACCGGGGGCAAGGGCCGGCGGACGGTCAGGAAGCCTTCGTCGCCCATCGGACGGGCGGGGTCGAGCCGCTGGGTCGGCAGCAGCCGCCGCACCCCCTTCAGCCCGGAGCCGGGCAGCGGGTACCAGTCCAGCCCGGCCTCGTGCGCCAGCGGGCGGCGGAAGACGGCCTCCTCCCCCAGCAGTTCGGCCATCACCCCGGCGCTGGAGGCCAGCGTCAGCCCCCCGTCCACCATCCCGTAGAAGCAGCCGAGCGTCCCGCCCGTGTCCAGATGGACCGCCCGGTTGTTCAGCAGAAGCCAGCGGCCCGCCCAGGAGCGGCAGAGGTCGGCGATGGCACCGGCCCCCGATTCGGCCCCCAATTCGGCCCCCAACTCGGCCAGAGCCTCCGCCGGGTCGGGGCGGGTGGGGTCGGTCTGCACGGGAAGGCCCAGCAGGTGCCAGACCGTCTTGCCGGCGCCCGGCACGCGCCGCACCGGCAGGTCGGGACAGTGCGATAGGACCAGCCCGCCGATGTCGCGGGTCACCCAATCCGGACGAAGGGCATGGGCTTTTCTGGACACGATGAACTGCCGCCGGTGCAGCATGCCGACTTCCCCTGGTCCTTTCGCGATGTCTGGGGATAAACACGCCGCACGGCGGGGGAGGCAGCCGCCTATCCCTTTTCACCCCCCTTTGCGCCTTTCCCCATCCGGACGGAGAATATTTCCCACAGCCGGGGGACAGCGCGTGATTGACTCCGGGGGGCGGTACCTCTATACAGCGGGGCTCATTTTTTGCCCTGAGATCGAGGAGTATGGTGCCGTGAAACGCACGTTCCAGCCCAGCAAAATCGTGCGCAAGCGCCGGCATGGCTTCCGCGCCCGTATGGCGACCGTCGGTGGCCGCAAGGTGATTGCCCGCCGTCGCGCCAAGGGCCGCAAGGTCCTGAGCGCCTGATACGCATGGCGGCGCCGGACCCCAGGGTCGGGCGCCTGAAGCGGCGGCCGGAATTTCTGGCCGTGGCCGGTACACGGCGCAAGCATGTGGCTCCCGGCCTTATCCTGCAGGTGCGCCGACACGACGAACGGCAGCGGCCCGCCCCTGGCGAGCCGCCGATTCGTCTTGGCCTGACGGCGAGCCGCAAGGTTGGCAACGCGGTCGTGCGCAATCGCGCCCGCCGTCGCCTTCGCGAAGCGGCCCGCCAGATCCTGACCGCCCATGCGGCCCCCGGTCACGACTTCGTGCTGGTGGCGCGCGCCGCGACGGCCGAAAGGCCGTGGACGGAGCTGCTGGGCGATCTGACCGCGGCGCTGAAACGCCTCGGCCTGTGGCGCGATGCGTCCAAGAGCGAGGCTAATGGCGGGCCAAACGTCGTCAGACCCAACGGCGGGACCGGCAACGGTTCCGGCGGCGGGGAGGTCGGCGCGTGAGCCCGCTCGCCTATTTTCTGCGCGCGCTCGTGGTCGGCTATCAGTGGACCCTGTCGCCCTTCATCGGGTGGCACTGCCGATTTCAGCCGACCTGTTCAAACTATGCGCTGGACGCGCTATCTAAGCACGGAGCGATCCGGGGCAGTTGGCTGACCGTCCGGAGGCTTCTGCGCTGCCATCCCTGGGGCGGGTGGGGATATGATCCCGTGCCCGAGCCGGGGCGGTCCACCCGCTGTTCGCACGGGCCGGACGAAGCGGCGCATCGATGCAGCAATTCGCATGCCGGCCTGAAAACCGGCGTTCGGCCCCCTTCTTGAAGAAGGCCCACGGCAACCGGGATGCCATGACCGACCAACGCAACCTCATCCTCGCGATCGCTCTGTCGATCGCCATCCTTCTGGGATTCCAGTATTTCTACGAGGGACCCCGGGTGCAGCAGCAGGCTGCGCAGCAGACCGCCCAGACGGAGCAGTCGACGACGCCGGGCGCCGCGCCCGTGCCGGGTGCCGTTCCCGGATCGGTGCCCGGCGCTCCCGCGACGGCCACGGTCCGCGACCGCGCCGACCTGCTCGCCGAGCAGATGGCCGCCGGAACGCGCGTCAAGATCAACACGCCGTCGCTGCACGGTTCGATCAATCTGGTGGGGGGGCGCATCGACGACCTGACGCTGGCCGACTACCACGTCAACCCCGATCCCAAGAGCCCGGAAATCGTGCTGCTGGCCCCCGCCGGCACGCCCGATGCCTATTACGCCGAGTTCGGCTGGGTTCCGGAGGACAAGTCGCAGCCGGTCCCCGGTCCCGACACCCGCTGGACCGCCAACGGCACGGTGCTGACGCCGGAGCAGCCGCTGACCCTGACCTGGGACAACGGCAAGGGCTTGGTGTTCGAACGCACCATCTCGGTCGACAAGAACTACATGTTCACCGTCACCCAGAAGGTGCACAACACCGGCTCCACCCCGGTCAGCCTGCTGCCCTACAGCCTCGTCAGCCGCGCCGGCACGCCGCACACCGAAGGCTTCTACATCCTGCATGAAGGCCCGCTCGGCGTCTTCGACGGCAAGCTGAAAGAGTACAGCTACGACGATCTGCGCAAGGCCGGCACCATCTCCGCCCAGTCGACCGGCGGCTGGATCGGCATCACCGACAAGTACTGGCTGGTTTCGCTGGTCCCCGACCAGAAGGACCCGATGACCGCCCGCTTCGTCTACTCCGCGCCGGGCGGCACCCCCCGCTATCAGGTGGACACGCTGGGCAAGCCCGTGGAGGTCGCCCCCGGCGCCACCGTCGAGCTGACCGACCGCCTGTTCGCCGGCGCCAAGCAGGTCCGCCTGCTGGACGAGTATTCCGAAAAGCTGGGCATCGCCAACTTCGATCTGGCGATCGACTTCGGCTGGTTCTACTTCCTGACCAAGCCGTTCTTCTACGCGCTGGACATGCTGGGCCGCCTGTTCGGCAACTTCGGCGTGGCCATCCTGGTCTTCACCGTGATCGTGAAGCTGGCCTTCTTCCCGCTGGCCAACAAGTCCTATCACGCGATGGCCAAGATGAAGAAGCTGCAGCCCAAGATGATGGAGCTGCGCGACCGCTTCGGCGAGGACAAGGTCCGCCTGAACCAGGAGATGATGGCGCTCTACAAGCGCGAGAAGGTCTCCCCGGTGTCGGGCTGCCTGCCGATCCTGATCCAGATCCCGGTCTTCTTCGCGCTCTACAAGGTGCTGTTCGTGACCATCGAAATGCGGCATGCGCCGTTCTTCGGCTGGATTCACGACCTGTCCGCGCCCGATCCGACCACCATCTTCAACCTGTTCGGTCTGATCCCGTGGCAGCCGCCGCACATCCTGATGCTGGGCCTGTGGCCGATCATCATGGGCATCACCATGTACCTGCAGCAGAAGCTGAACCCGGCGCCGCCCGATCCGATCCAGCAGAAGATCTTCCAGTTCCTGCCCGTCGTCTTCACCTTCATGCTCGCCAGCTTCCCGGCTGGTCTGGTGATCTACTGGGCCTGGAACAACACGCTGTCCATTGCCCAGCAGTGGATCATCATGCGGCAGGACGGGGTGAAGGCCTGACGGCCATGCCCGCCTGATATCCGGTACCGGCCTCCCTGATCTCAGGGCATCGACCGCCGGCAAGCGCCTCTCTTGACGGGCGTTTGCCGGCGGTTATGTTTTGGGCCGGTGCCGACACCCGTGCCCTTTGTTTTTGAAAGCGCCGTCCATGACCACGTCCAACAGCTCCCCGATCTCCGGTTTCGACGAGGAGGCCCTGGAAGCGGGGCGGCTTCTGTTCGCCAAGGAATGCGACTTCATCTGGGGCGCCCAGACGGCGGAGCAGTTGCCGGAGGCCGACCTGCCGGAGGTCGCCTTCGCGGGGCGCTCCAACGTCGGCAAGTCCAGCCTCGTCAATGCGCTGACCGGGCGCAAGACGCTGGCCCGCACCTCCAACACGCCGGGCCGCACCCAGCAGCTCAACTTCTTCAACCTCGGCAACCGGCTGAAGCTGGTGGACATGCCCGGCTACGGCTACGCCAAGGAATCGAAGGAGAAGATCGAAGTCTGGAACGACATGGTGCGGCGCTTCCTGCGGGGCCGCGTCACGCTGCGCCGGGCGCTGGTTCTGGTCGATTCGCGCCACGGGCTGAAGCCAAACGACGAAGAGATCATGACGATGCTCGATCAGGCGGCGGTGCCCTACGTCGTCGTGCTCACCAAATCGGACAAGGTGAGGTCGCAGGAACTGGCCGAGGTGAGCAAGCGCACCGTGGCGGCCCTGAAGAAGCATCCCGCCGCATTCCCGGAAATCCACGTCACCAGCTCCGAAAAGGGTCAGGGAATCGCGGAGCTGCGCGCCAGCCTCGCCCAGCTCGCCAGCATGGGATGAACCGGTGCCCTTCGCGCTGACCCCGGCCCTGCTCTTCCTCATCCAGGCCATCGTGCTGATCGCCGGCCCGTTCCTGCTGTGGCGGCTGTCCGGGCTGAAGCATGTGGCCCCGATGGTGGTCATCCAGATCCTGTTCGGGATCGCGCTCGGCCCATCGCTCCTCGGGGCTGTCGCGCCGGAGATCTGGCAACCGCTGTTCGCCAAGGGGTCGCTGGCGCCGCTCTCCGGGCTGGCGCTTCTGGCCGTGGTCTTCTTCGCCTTCCTGACCGGGCTGCACCTCGATCTGGAGGAGTTCCGCGGGCGCGGGTGCGCCTTCGCCGGGATCAGCCTGTCCAGCATGATGGTGCCGACCGTGATCGGCGGGGCGCTCGGCTGGTGGATCGCGGGCGCCTTCCCGGAGATGGCCGGGCCGAAGGCCGACCCGCTGCTGTTCGCCGCGGGCTTCGGCATCTGCATCGGCGTGACGGCCCTGCCGGTGCTGGGCGCCATCCTGCGCGAGATGGGGCTGATCGGGGAGCGGGTCGGGCGGCTGGCGCTGGGCTATGCGGCGGTCAACGACGCGCTGTTGTGGATTCTCATCACCGCCGTGCTGGCCTTGGCGGCGGGGAGCGGCGGCGGATTCGCCGGGGTGGCGCAGATCGCCGTCCTCGGCTTCGCCTATCTGGCCGCGACGGAGCTGTTCGCGCGTCCCCTGCTGACCCGGCTGATGAACCGCATCGCCCCGGACGGCGAGGTCGGCGACATGGTGGTGGTGGTCACCTGCGCCGCCCTGCTGGGCTCCGCCGCGGTGACGGAGCTGATCGGGCTTCACTACATCCTGGGCGCCTTCGTGGCCGGCACCGTCATGCCGCGGCGGCTGGCGGCGGCCATCCTGGACCGGCTGGAGCATTTCGCCACGCTGATCCTGCTGCCCTTCTTCTTCACCCTGACCGGGCTGAAGGTCGATCTGGACCTCGCCGCCTCGGCCCAGTGGTGGGTCTTCGCTCTGGCGACGGTGGCGACCATCGCCGGCAAGGTTCTGGGCACCGCCCTGCCCGCCCGGCTGTCGGGCGAAAGTGCGGCCGATTCCTGGCGGCTCGGCACGCTGATGTCGTGCAAGGGGCTGATGGAGGTGATCGTCCTGACCATCCTGCTGGAAGCGGGCGTGCTGTCGGACGCCTGCTTCTCCGCCATGGTGCTGATGGCCGTGGCGGTCACCGCGCTGACCCAGCCGATGACCCTGCTGGCCGGGCGGATGGCGGGAAGGGCCGGTGCGCGGCCCGCTTGAAAAAGCCCCCTAGGCACCCCCGGCGCTTTCCGTTAAAGAGTCGGCGGATTCCACCCGATTGGCCCACCCCGACGAACGGCTCCATCCCGTGCAGAACACGACCCGCGACGAGTGGCTCGCCAAGGCCCGCACCCTGTCCGAAGCCCTGCCCTACATGCGCCGCTACGCCGGGCGCACCTTCGTCATCAAGTATGGCGGTCACGCCATGGGTGACGACAGCCTGGCGGAGATGTTCGCCCGCGACATCGTCCTGCTGAAGCAGGTGGGCATCAACCCCGTGGTCGTGCACGGCGGCGGCCCGCAGATCGGGCAGATGCTCCAGCGGCTGGCCATCAAGTCCAGCTTCATCGACGGCCTGCGCGTCACCGACAAGGAGACGGTCGAGGTCGTGGAGATGGTGCTGGCCGGCTCCATCAACAAGCAGATCGTCGCCGCCATCAACAACGCGGGCGGCCGTGCGGTCGGCCTGTCGGGCAAGGACGGCAGCCTGATCACCGCGCGCAAGCTGCGCCGCACCCAGCGCGATCCGGACAGCAACATCGAAAAGGTGCTGGACCTCGGCTTCGTGGGCGAGCCCTATCAGGTGAATCCGCAGATCATCACGTCGCTGGCCCAGTCGGACATCATCCCGGTCATCGCCCCCATCGGCTTCGACCGCAACGGCGACACCTACAACATCAACGCCGACACCGCGGCGGGCGCCGTCGCCTCGGCGCTGGGCGCCACCCGCTTCTTCCTGCTGACCGACGTGGCCGGCGTTCTGGACAAGGACAAGGAACTGGTGCCGCGCATGTCGCTGGAGCAGGCGCGCGCCGCCATCGCCGACGGCACCGCCACCGGCGGCATGATCCCGAAGATCGAAACCTGCATCGACGCCGTGGAACAGGGCGTGGACGCCGCCGTCATCCTGGATGGCCGGGTGCCGCACGCCCTGCTTCTGGAGATCTTCACCGAGGGCGGGGCCGGCACGCTGATCGGCCGCGACTGACCACGGGGAAGCGAAGGGGACCGCCATGTCCGACGCGCGCAAGGACCTGCTCCGCCAGATGAAGGCCATCCGCGAGCGGATGGACCCGAAGCTGCTGGAGCGTGCCAAGCTGTCGGTCTTCGGCAAGGTCCCCTACGACCGCGACTCCGCGAAGGAAGCCGTCGGCCATTTCCTGGAGTCCAAGGACGACGGCGGCGCCTTCCGGCGCAAGCTGGAGGACGCGCTGCGCAAGGACGGCGCGCCGCTCGATCTGCCGGAAACGGATGACGGAAGCGGACGTGCCGAACCGCCCCAGCCGCGCAAGCCCCGCCGTTTCGGCCGCCTGACCTGATCCCACCCGCCGCGCCACCCCCTCCCCACCACGACGGAGGCCGCCGCCATGCTGCACGTCTTCGCCAATGACGGAGGCCGGTTGCGCTGGGCCAGGGAGGCCGAGGACCTGTCCTCCCCGGTGCCCCCCGAGACCGTCTGGCTCGACCTCCAAAACCCCACCCCGGAGGAACTGGCCCGCGCCGAGGCGCTGATGGGCGTCAAGCTGCCGACGCGGGAGCAGATGGCGGAAATCGAGGAATCGAGCCGCCTGCGCATCACCCCCGGCGCCGTGCACATGACCGCGCTCGTCCTGGTCTGGGCCGACACCGACCAGCCGCGGATCGTCCCGGTCAGCTTCGTTCTGGCCGGCGGGCGGCTCGTCACCATTCACCCCGCCGATCCGCAGCCCTTCCTGGCCTTCCGCCGCCGCGTGACCCGCGACGGCGGGGCGGAGGTCACGGGGGAAGCCGTTCTGGCCGCCCTACTGGACGGGGTGGTGGAACGCACCGCCGCCGTTCTGCGCCGCGTCGGGCTGGAGCTGGACACCATGGGCAGCAGGGCCTTCCGTGGGCGCGCCCTGCCGATCAAGGGGGAGCGGCGGAACGACGCCCGCACGCTGAAGCGCATCGGCCACACCGGCCATCTGGTGGGCAAGGCGCATGTAAGCCTGTCCACGCTCAACCGCATGCTCACCTTCCTGGCCCGCGGCGAGGGCTGGACCCCGGCCAAGCGGACCCGGCGCTGGGCGCGCGCGGCGTTGCAGGACGTGACGGGGCTCGGCGAATACGCCCGCTTCCTGTCGGGAAAGGTCAGCCTGCTGCTGGACACCACGCTGGGCCGCATCAACGTGGAGCAGAACGAGATCGTGAAGATCGTCTCGATCCTGACGGTCACCCTGTTCCCGCCGACCCTCGTCGCCAGCGTCTATGGCATGAATTTCCTGGATATGCCGGAAAAGAATTGGGCATTCGGCTATCCGCTGGCGGTGATGCTGATGATCCTGTCGGCGGCGGTGCCAATGATCTTCTTCAAACGGCGGCGCTGGCTGTAGCCGACCGCATCATCCGGCGATGGCGAGCGCCAGCGCCCGGATCAGCACCACCGCATTGACGGTCAGCGTGACCGCCATGCCCGGCGCCCGCACATAGGGGTGGATCAGGTAGCCCGCCCAGAACAGCAGGCGGCCCAGCACGAACAGCGCGACCGCCAGCCGGGCGAATCCCAGGTCGGGCAGCGGCATCATCGCCACCAGCGCAGCCAGGGCGGGCAGGAAGATCAGCGTCTGCTCCACCGTGTTGGTCAGCACGCGCTGGCTGACCCGGTAGAAGCGCGACTCGGGATCGTCGATGGGATTCAGGGCGACGGAACGGGCGCGGGCGACCAGCACCCCGCCCACCGTCAGGAACAGCACCAGCGCCGGCCACAGGGCCAGCCACCCCCAGAAGGCCATGCGCGCGCCCGGATCGGCGATGCCGGGCGGGGGCGCGAACAGCGGAGGGAGCAGCCACAAGGCCAGCAGCGCCGCCGCCGTCGCGGAGAGGTTGACGATGGCCGCCAGACGCAGAAGACGGGTCTTCGGTGCGGCGGCGGCCATGGGCGCCTTACCCCAGGCCCTTCTGGCCCATGTCGAGGAACTTCTGGCGGCGCTGGGCGCGGATCGCGTCGCCGTCCATCCCGTCCAGATCGCCCAGCGACTCCTCGATGGCGTCGCCCAGCGCCTTGATGGTCTCCGCCGGGTCGCGGTGGGCGCCGCCGATGGGCTCGCCGACCACCCGGTCGATGACGCCGAGTTCCTTCAGGTCGTGGCTGATGAGGCGCAGCGCGATGGCGGCCTCCCCCGCCATGTCGGGGTTGCGCCACAGGATCGACGCGCAGCCCTCCGGCGAGATGACGGAGTAGATGGCGTGCTCCAGCATCAGCACCCGGTCGGCGGTCGCGATGGCGATGGCGCCGCCGGACCCGCCCTCACCGATCACCGCGGCCACCATGGGCACGGTCAGGCGCAGGCAGCGCTCGATGCTCTTGGCGATGGCCTCGGCCTGCCCGCGCTCCTCCGCCTGGACGCCGGGGAAGGCGCCGGCGGTATCGACCAGCGAGACGACCGGCAGCTTGAACCGGTCGGCGAGGTCCATCAGGCGCTGGGCCTTGCGGTAGCCCTCGGGCTTGGCCATGCCGAAGTTGTGGCGCACGCGCGATTCGGTGTCGTGCCCCTTCTCCTGCCCGATCACCACGACCGAACGGCCGCGGAAGCGGCCCAGCCCGCCGATGACCGCGCGGTCTTCGGCAAAGCCGCGGTCGCCGGCCAGCGGCGTGAAGTCGTCGATCAGCCCCTTCACATAGTCCAGGCAATGCGGACGGTTCGGGTGGCGGGCCACCTGCACCTTCTGCGCCGGGGTGAGCTTCGCGTAGGTCTGCCGGAGGAGCTTGTCGACCTTGGTCTGCAGCTTCGTGACCTCGTCGGCGATGTTGATGTCGCCGGCGTTGGTCAGGTGGCGCAGTTCCTCGATCTTGGCTTCAAGCTCGGCGATCGGCTTTTCGAATTCCAGAAAGGTTTGCATGCCGGAAGGATCACGGACCGAATAAGATAGGACGCGGACGTCGCGGACCGGCCTTGGTACCACGGTGCGCCGCGGCGATGCCACAGCTTATCGCGAGAAACGCCGGCCAAAACCGACCGGAAGCACACCGGCGACGATCACCGCCGATCCCCTCACCCCGAGACGGGCGAGAGGATCGGAGTGCGAAGACTCGCCCTCACGCCCCCTGGGCGACGATGCGGTCGTAGGCCGGCAGGGTCAGGAAATCCACGAAGTCCCTGCGCTCCACAAGGTCGCGGAGCATGACCGCGGCGTCCTCGTACGGCCCCGTGTCGAAAGCATGGTCGCCGACGCGGGCCTTCCAGGCGGCCAGTTCCTCGGCGATCGTCTCGTCCACCAGATCCATCGTCACCGGACGCCCGTCGTCGAGCACGGCGCCGTGGTGGACCCACTGCCAGAGCTGGGTGCGGCTGATCTCCGCGGTGGCGGCGTCCTCCATCAGGTTGAACAGGGGCACGCAGCCGACGCCGCGCAGCCACGCCTCCAGATAGCCGATGGCGACGGCCACGTTGTTGCGCAGGCCGCGCTCCGTCTTCGGCCCCTCCGGCACGGCCAGCAGGTCGGCGGCGGTCACGCCGACGTCGGCGCGCTTGCGGTCGATCTGGTTGGGCTTCGGCATGTAGGTGTCGAACACCTCCCGCGCGACGGGGACGAGGCCGGGATGCGCCACCCAGGTGCCGTCATGGCCGTTGGACACCTCCCGCTCCTTGTCGGCGCGGACCTTGGAGAAGGCGGTTTCGTTGGCGGCGGGGTCGTCCTTCACCGGAATGTAGGCCGCCATGCCGCCGATGGCCGGCGCGCCGCGGCGGTGGCAGGTCTTAACCGCCAGCAGGCTGTAGGATTGCAGGAAGGGGGTCGCCATCGTCACCTCCGCCCGGTCGGGCAGGACGGCGGCGGGATCGTTGCGGAACTTCTTGATGAAGCTGAAGATGTAGTCCCAGCGCCCGCAATTCAGCCCGGCGGAATGGTCGCGCAGCTCGTAGAGGATCTCGTCCATCTCGAAGGCGGCCAGGATCGTTTCCACCAGCACGGTGGCCTTGATGGAGCCGTGTGGGAGCTTCAGGTAATCCTCGGCCAGCGCGAACACCTCGTTCCACAACCGCGCCTCGAAGTGGCTTTCCAGCTTCGGCAGGTAGAAATAGGGGCCGGAACCACGCTCCAGAAGCTCCTGCGCGTTGTGGAAGGCGTAGAGGGCGAAGTCGAACAGCGCACCGGATATCGGTTCACCGTCGAGCCGGACGTGCTTTTCCTCCAGATGCCAGCCGCGCGGGCGGACCTTCAGGACGGCGGTCTTGTCGTTCAGCCGGTACTTCTTGCCCGAGGCGGGATCGTCGAAGGCGATGCTGCGGCGCACGGCGTCGCGCAGGTTGATCTGCCCCTCGATCAGGTTGGTCCAGGACGGGCAGTTCGAATCCTCGAAATCCGCCATGAAGACCTTCGCGCCGGAATTCAGCGCGTTGATGATCATCTTGCGGTCCACCGGCCCGGTGATCTCCACCCGGCGGTCCAGCAGGTCGTGCGGCAGCGGCGCAATGGTCCAGTCGGCCTCGCGGATGGCGCGGGTTTCCGGCAGGAAATCCGGCTTGTGCCCCTGGTCGATCAGCGCCTGCCGCTTCGTCCGCACGTCGAGCAGGCGCAGCCGTTCCGACCCGAACCGGCCCTCCAGCTCCGCCAGGAAGGCCAGCGCCTCCGGCGTCAGGATCTGCTCGAAGCCCGGCTTGATCGGACCCAGGATCTCAAGCCCGGAGATGGTCGTGGCCATGCGGTTCCCCCCTGATCGTCGCGCGTCGGTACGGCGCAGCCGCCGTCCAACCCCATTGAAACAAGGGCTATACCACAGCGGCTGGACCCGCCAAAGCCGGATTGGCATTTTTCGAAAGAGGGGCGGCGCCCGAGCGCAACACTATTGCGTACGAACGGTTTTACGCCGGGCCAGCGGGTGATGCTCGTGCACGACCTGCTTCAGCCGCTCCGACACCACATGGGTGTAGATCTGGGTGGTGGCGATGTCGGCGTGGCCCAGCATCTTCTGGACCGACCGCAGGTCCGCCCCGCGGTCCAGCAGGTGGGTGGCGAAGGCGTGGCGCAGAACGTGGGGGCTGACCTTCTCCGGGTCGATGTTCGACTCGATGGCCAGTTCCTTCAGCAATTGCGCGAATCGCTGGCGCGTCAGGTGCCCGTTGGTGGAGATGCGGGAGGGGAAGAGGAAGGCCACCGGCCCGTTCTCCCGCCCCGCCAGGATGAAGTGGGTCCGCCAGGGCAGATAAGCGGCCAGCGCGGCGGAGGCCGGTTCGGACAGCGGCACCATGCGTTCCTTCCCGCCCTTGCCGCGCACGATCAGCCCGCGCCCGTCGCGCAGGATGGCCGCCATGGGCAGGCCGACGAGTTCCGACACGCGCAGGCCGGTGGCGTAGAGCACCTCCAGCAGCGCGACCAGCCGCAGCCCTTCCGGCCCGCCGCGGGTCTGGGCGGAGTCGATCATGCGGGTGACCTCCTCCACCGTCAGGATCTTGGGCAGCGGGCGGCCCTGCTTGGGGCTGTCGAGCGCCGAGGCGGGGTCCTCCTGCCGCCGGCCCTCCGAAACCAGAAAGCGGTAGAACTGGCGCATCGCCGACAGGCGGCGGGCCACCGTGCGCGGCGCCGGCTTCTGCCCGCCCTCCACATACTGGAAGGCGAGATAGGCGCGCAGGTCCTCCGTGCCGGCCTTCTCCAGCGGCTGCCCTCGCTGGGCCAACCACAGGGCGAGGTCGGCGAGGTCGCGCTCATAGGCCATGCGGGTGTTGAGCGCGGCGCCGCGCTCCGCCGTCAGCATGTCCAGGAAGGCGTCCACATGGGGCGATGCCGCGACCGGGCGCGGTTTGCAGGGGCGCCCGCGCCGCTTCGGCTGGGCTTTCGGCAGGGCATTGGGCGGGGTTGTTTTGGGCATGGGACTCATCCGGCCAGGGCCGCGGCGGCTTCACGGGCGATGGCGCGGGCGTCCGCGTCCAGCCCCACGGCGCGCAAGGCCGCCACCACCCGCGCCACCACCGGGGGCGGTGCGCCCACCGGCCCGGCATTGCCGAGCAGCAGCAGGGACGCCAGCACCGTTTCGCCCACGCGCCCGGCGGCGGCGGCCTCGGCCAGCCGCTGCCACAGGGCGGGGTCCGCCGTGGGAGGACGGGAATCCGCGGCTGCGGGGGCATCGTCTTCGGGGTCGGCGGTCTTGCGCCACGCCTCTTCCGGCACGGCGACGCCCACCGCCTGGAGCAGCGCCAGTTGCCCGGCCACGCGGGCGCGGCCCTCCGGCCCGGCGCCGCGCAACGATTCGTCCAGCCAGCCGGCAAGGCCGAGCGCCCCGCCGCCCGGCGGCGGCCCCAGCGCGATGACGGCCAGCGGCCACAGCCGCGCCACCTCCGCCGTGGGAAGGCTGCGCAGGGCGAGGTCGTGCCAGCGCTTGCCCTTGTCGGCCCGGCCCAGCGCGAAATAGAGCCGCGCGGCGGCGGGGGCCAGCGCGGCGGCGTCCGGAGTCGGCGGCAATGTGTCGAGCATGTTGGCGACCGCCGCCCCCGCCGGCCCGGCGAGCATCGGCGGGTCGAGAAGCTCCAGCGCCAACCCGGCCAGTTCCGCCCGCCGCGCGCCGTTCATGGCGCCGAGCATGGCCTGCTGCACCAGCGCACGGGTGCGGGCGGTGCGGTCGCGTGCCGCGGCGTCCTTCAGCCGCAGAAGCTCCTCTCCCTTGGCCGGGGCGGCGCGGTACGCCTCCTCCAGCCGCCGGGCGTCGAGGAACAGGGCGACGGCGGCGCGCTCCGCCGCGGTCACGCGGGTCGCCGGGTCGACGGCTCCGTTGGTCGCCACGGCGGCCAGACGCGCCGGATCGGTCAGCGCCAGCACGTCGGGCGGCAACCCGGCCTGAAGCGCGCGCAGGGCGGCCAGCGTCAGCGGGCTGGGGTCCTTCAGGC
>JAEYPE010000266.1 GCA_023411035.1 Pseudomonadota bacterium | reverse complement strand
TCGTTCGCCCGGTGGCTGCTCAGCCCGGCCAGCCCGAGCAGAATCCCCGCCGCCGCCGCCCCGCCCAGCACCCAGGCGTGGCGCCGCCGCCGCGCCCGCTCCAGCGCGCGGTCCACCCCGACCATGTTCGCCTCGGGGAAGACCACCTCGGGCAGCAGCCGTTCCAGGAAGAAGGTCTGGGCCGGCGATTCCGCGGAGGCGCCGGGCTGGGTCGCGCTGCTGAGGTAGATGCCGCGCAGCAGGGGCACCGTCTCCTCCGCCTCCGCGGTGAAGGCGGTGTCCACGAGATCGGCCAGCGCCGCCTCGAACTCCGCCATGCGCAGGGGGAAGACGAAGGCGTCGCTGCGCCGCTGGATGTCCGGCTCCTGGTGGAGCCGTTCGGGCAGCCGCTCCTCCAGCCGGCGCAGCAGCGCCTCGAACTGCGTGTGGAAGCTGGCGAGCGGGCCGGGCGGGACGTCCTCCACCGGGAAGGTGATTCCCCAGATCTGGGCGCGCTCCGCCCGGTCCAGCGAGTCGAAATAGGTGGTGAAGCCGTCCACGAGGTCGGCCTTGGTGCACAGCAGATAGACCGGCACGCGGATGCCCAGATGGGCGCGCAGTTCGCCCAGCCGCTGGCGGATGGTGATGGCGTGGTTGTGCCGCTCCTCGTCGCTCCAGGCGGCGAGGTCGGTCAGGCTGATGGTCAGCAGCACGCCGTTCACCGGCTGGCGCGGGCGGTGCTCCTTCAGCAGGTCGAGCAGGCCGGACCAGACGCGCCCGTCCACCGCCCGGCGGCTGTCCTGGGTGGTGTAGCGGCCCGCCGTGTCGATCAGCACCGCCTCGTCGGTGAACCACCAGTCGCAATTGCGGGTGCCGCCCAGATTCTGCACCGGCATCCCGTCCAGCCCGGCGCCCAGCGCCGCGCCCAGCCGGGCGTTGGCGAGCGCCGTCGTCTTGCCCGAACCGGGCGCGCCGATCACCAGATACCAGGGAAGCTGGTAGAGATACTGCCCGCCCCAGCGCGCGCCGAAACGCTGGGTCTTCAGCCGGTCGATCACGGCATCCAGCCGTTCGCGCACCGTGCCCAGCTCGTCCAGCGACGCCTTCAGCTCCGGATCGCGGGACGCCGCCAGCGCCTCCACGAAGCGGGCGTTGGCCGCGCTCTGCCGAGCGTCCTCGCGCCGGTTCAGCGCGTACCACAGGCCGATCAGCAGCAGCGCCGGCAGCAGGCGGGCACCGCCCCCCACCCCGAGCAGAGGCATCACCGCCCAGCCCAGAAGCCCCACCGACAGGGCGACCACCAGGGTGGTCCACCAGCGCAGGCGCGGCGCCATCGCCTGGGCGGCGCGGCGCGGCTTGCTACGGGACTCGCTGCGGGAGTCGGGGCGGGAGTCGGGGCGGGCTTGCGGAGACGGTTCGCGCATGGGCCGCGGGCCTATTCGGGGTAGAGCCGGACATCGACGCGCCGGTTGGCGCCCCGGTTGGCCGGCGTGGTGTTGGGGGCCAACGGTTCGCGCTCGCCCCGCCCTTCGGCGGTCAGGCGGTCCGGACCCAGCGTGCGTTCCAGGATCTTCAGCACGGCCACCGCCCGCGCCTCGGTCAGCGCCTCCGGCGTGGGCAGCGGGCCGCCGCGCGGCGTCTGGTCGTCGGTGTGGGCGACCACCACCACCCGCCCCGCCTCGGGACCCAGCGCCTGCCCGACGCGGTCCACCACGGCGCGGTAGCGGGCGCGGATCGCGTCGCTGCCGGTGGCGAACATGCCCGCCCCCTCGATGCGGATGACCAGCGCCCCGTCGTCGCCCGCCAGCACCGCCACGGCGCCGGAACGGATTTCCGGCTGAAGCAGGGCGGTGACCCGCGCGGCCAGCGCCGGCCCGGCGCTGGGCGGGGGCGGGGGCACGGCGCGCACCAGTTCCAGCGGCCGGTCGGGAAGCAGCGCGCCCAGCCGGGCCACCACCTCGTCCGCCCGGCCGCCCAGCGAGACGGACAGGTTCAGGAACAGGCCACCCAGCAGCGCCGCCACCACCGCCGCCGCCAGCCAGGGCGGCAGGACGAGGCCCAGCGGGCGGAAGCGTTCCGCCACGCCCCGCCATTGCGGCGACAGCGCGCGTTCCCGCTCCCCGCGCAGGCGGCGCAGCACGCGGAACAGCTCGTCCCGCAGGTGGGCGAGGTCATGGGCGCCGCGCGGCTTGTCGCGGAACTTCCCCTCGAAGCCCAGCGACAGGCAGGCGTAGAACAGCTCCAGCTCCTGCCGGTGCAGGCGCGGGTCGCTCAGCATGGTGTCGAGCAGGTCGAAGAAGCGGTCCGGCCCGCCGGCGGCGGGGTCCACCACCGCCGCCAGCCCCTCGCGCGTCCAGCGGCAGCGCGCCCCCCAGGGGGTGGCCCGCACCACGTCGTCGAGCATGGTGCAGAGCGCAAAGCGGGCGACGCGCACCTCCTCCGGCGGGACGCCGATGGCGGCGGCCTCCTCCTCGAACCGGCGGACATCGGCGAGGATGGCGTCGCGCAGCCCCTCCGGGTTCTCGTGCCCCGAGCGTTCACGGAGCGCCCCGGCAAGGTCGAGCAGCGGCCCCGCCGCCGCCAGCAGCGGGTTCAGCGCCCCGCGCAGCCGCGCCGGCTGGTCCGGCGGCGCGTCCGCCTTCGGGCGCTCCTCCGGACGCACGGCGGGTCCAGCCGCAAGGAAGGCCGGCAGCGCGCGCGGCCCCGTGCCGGGTCCCGCGGGAAACTCCCCGCCGTCCCGCAGGCCCGTCCCGCCGCCGAAGCGTCCGTCCGATTCCATGCCCCCGCCGCCGCTCTGCTGTAAGATGATCCGTGTGATGGGAAATCCCCCGCCGGAGCAGGTATAGCAGGCCCGGCCGTATGGGGAAATCGGAGGGTTCGATGCAAATCGCGGAAGAGGTTCGCGGCGACATGACGATCCTGCGTCCGATAGGGCCGATCGACAGCGCCGCCGCCCCCCGGTTCGAGGCGCGGCTGATCGCCGCGCTGGCCCCCGCCGATCCGGACGCGCCTGCGAAAGCGCCGGCCCGGCTGGTGCTCGACCTGTCGGCGGTGACGCAACTGACCCCGGCGGGGCTGCGCTCGCTGCTGCTGGCGGTGCGGCAGGCGCGCACCATGCATGGGCGCATCGTGCTGGCGGCGGTGCCCGCCCCCGTCCGCGCCGTCCTGGACGAGGCCGGGCTGTCGGCGCTGCTGGAGAGCCACGGCGCGCTGGAGGCCGCCGTGCAGGCCGCCTCCAGCCAATGAATCAGTCCATGTTGCGAAGACTGGATTCGTAAAGCTGCTGCGCCAGCATAATCCTCACAAGCGCTTCGACGGTAACGCTCATATAGCGCGCCCGCCGTTCCAGACGCCGATAGACGTCGAGCGGCAGTTCAAGCGTCACATTGACCCTGCTGGCGTGGGGAAACTCGGCCATTATCCCCTCTCCATCTCTGTGAACCGCGTCACGGGACGCCGGGCCACAGACGATAGGACTCCCCTCCGGCGCGGTCCATGGCGCAGTCCGCGAAGCGCGCAGTGCGGTTGCGCCGGACCGTTCCTCCTATTTGGAGCGCCTCAGCCGGCGGGGCTCAGCGACCGGTGGACCTCCGCCAGGATCTCGTAGGAGCGCAGCCGCGCCGCGTGGTCGTAAATGGCCGAGGCCACCATGATCTCGTCGGCGCCGGTTTCGGCCAGGAAGGACTCCAGCCCGCGCCGCACCGTCTCCGCCGAGCCGACGAAGGAGCAGGAGAGCATGTTCATGGCCTGCGCCTTTTCCTGCGGCGACCAGCAGCTTTCGATGTCGTCGACGGGCGGCGGCAATTGGCCGCGGGTGCCGCGCACCAGACGGGCGAAGCTCTGCTGGGCGGAGGTGAAGAGGCGGCGCGCTTCCGCGTCCGTTTCGGCGGCGAAGACGTTCACCCCGACCATGGCGTAGGGCCGGTCGAGCTGCGCCGAGGGGGTGAAGTTGTCCCGGTAGACCCGCAACGCCCGCATCAGCGCGTCCGGCGCGAAATGCGAGGCGAAGGCGTAGGGCAGCCCGAAGGCCGCCGCCAACTGCGCGCCGAACAGGCTGGAGCCGAGAATCCACAGCGGCACGTTGGTGCCGGCGCCGGGCACCGCCTGCACCCGCTGGCCGGGCTGCACGGGGCCGAGCAAGGCCTGAAGCTCCAGCACGTCCTGCGGGAACTGCTCCGCCGCCGACGGGTCGCGGCGCAGGGCGCGCAGCGTCATCTGGTCAGTGCCGGGCGCCCGTCCCAGCCCCAGGTCGATGCGGCCCGGAAACAGCGATTCCAGCGTGCCGAACTGCTCCGCGATGACCAGCGGCGAATGATTGGGCAGCATGATGCCGCCCGCCCCGACGCGGATGGTCGAGGTGCCCGCCGCCACATGCCCGATGACGACGGAAGTGGCGGCGCTGGCGATCCCGGTCATGTTGTGGTGCTCCGCCAGCCAATAGCGGCGGTAGCCCAGCCGCTCGGCATGGCGGGCGAGGTCAAGCGTGTTGCGCAGCGCGTCGCCCGGCGTGCTTCCCTGCGGCACCGGAGCGAGGTCGAGGACGGAAATCGGCGGAAGGGTCGTGTCGTCGGACGGCATGGAACGGGTATCCAATGAAACGGGGAGATCAGGGTGGTGGCGACGTCTTCACACCCAATCCTGCACCGTCTTCGCCAACGCCTCCCCCTCCGGCACGAAGGCCAGCGAGACGGAGTTGATGCAGAAGCGCAGGCCAGTCGGCGCCGGGCCGTCCGGGAAGACGTGGCCCTGGTGGCTGCCGCAGCGGGCGCACAGCGTTTCCACCCGCACCATGCCGTGGCTGGTGTCCTGCAACAGCTTCAGATGCGCGTTGTCGAAGGGGGCGGTGAAGCTGGGCCAGCCGGTACCGGATTCGAACTTCGTCCCGGAACGGAACAGCGGCAGGCCGCACAGCCGGCAGGCGTAGGTGCCCGGCTTCTTGTTGTCCAGCAGACCGCCGCAGAAGGGCGCCTCCGTCCCGTGGCTGAGCAGGACGTGCCGCTCCTCGTCCGACAGGCGCTCCACCAGCACCGCGCGCTGGTCCGGCGTCGGCGGCGTCAGGTCGAAGCCGGCGGGCGATGCCGAGGCGGAACCGGTCGTGGGGCGGTCGGAGGGGGCGGACATCGGGCGGCTCCTGTGACGGAATGACGGTCCTTGGGGATATGGGCGGCTCCCGCGCCGATGACACCCGGCGCCAGCCGGTTATCTTCCCTGCGCGGAGGGAATGGGGAACCGCCCCTGTTCACAAAGGAAAAAAGGCCCGCCGTCAGGTGGCGACGTCCGGCCTGGTCCGTCCGGTGTGCCGTTCGATGCCGGCCAGTTCCGCCGCCAGATCGGCCAGCGGCTTCAGCGCCGCCGGGGCATCCAGCTCATGCTCCCCGCCGACCGGCTCGTACCGCTCGAAATAGACGCGGAGCGTGGCGCCGGAGGTGCCGGTGCCGGACAGGCGGTAGACGATGCGCGACCCGTCCGCGAACCCGACGCGCAGGCCCTGCCGGTCGGACCGGCTGCCGTCCACCGGGTCGGTGTAGGCGAACTCGTCCGCCGCGGCGACGGTGCGCCCGCCCAGGGCCGTGCCGGCCAGCCCCGGCAGTTTCCCGCGCAACTCCGCGATCAGGGCGTCGGCGGCCTCCTGCGGGATGGCCTCGTAATCGTGGCGGCCGTAGTAGGTGCGCCCGTAGGCGCCCCAATGCTCCGCCATCAGTTCCGCCACCGACAGGCCGCGGGCGGCCAGGACGTTGAGCCACATCAGCACGGCCCACAGCCCGTCCTTCTCGCGCACATGGTCGGCGCCGGTGCCGAAGCTCTCCTCGCCGCACAGGTTGATGCGCCCGGCATCCAGCAGCGTGCCGAAGAACTTCCAGCCCGTCGGCGTCTCGTAGCAGGAAATCCCCAGCTTCGCCGCCACCCGGTCCACCGCCCGGCTGGTCGGCATGGAGCGGGCGACGCCGGTCAGCCCGCCCTTGAAGGCCGGAACATGGGTGGCGTTGGCGGCCAGGACGGCGAGGCTGTCGCTGGGCGACACGAAGACGTTGCGGCCCAGGATCATGTTGCGGTCGCCGTCGCCATCCGACGCGGCGCCGAAGTCCGGCGCGTCCGGCCCGAACAGCCGCTCCACCAGCTCCTCCGCGTGGGCGAGGTTCGGGTCGGGATGGTGCCCGCCGAAATCCTCCAGCGGCGTGCCGTTGATGACGGTGCCGGCGGGGGCGCCCAGGCGGCGCTCCAGGATCTCCGTGGCGTAAGGGCCGGTGACCGCGTGCATGGCGTCGAACACCATGCGGAAGCCCGACGCGAACAGCCCGCGGATGGCCGCCATGTCGAACAGCGATTCCATCAGCTCCGCATAGTCGGCCACCGGGTCGATGACCTCCACCGCCATGCCGCCGAGCGCCGTCTCGCCGAGCGTATCCAGATCGAGGTCCGGCGACTCCAGCGTCCTGTATGCGGCGATGGTCTTGGAGCGGGCATAGAAGGCGTCGGTCATCGCTTCCGGCGCCGGGCCGCCGTTGGCGGCGTTGAACTTGATGCCGAAATCGCCGTCCGGGCCGCCGGGGTTGTGGCTGGCCGACAGGATCACGCCACCGATGGCGCCCCGCTTGCGGATGACGCAGGAGGCCGCCGGGGTGGACAGGATGCCGCCGCGCCCGACCACCGCGCGCCCGACGCCGTTGGCGGCGGCCATGCGCAGGATGGTCTGCACGGCGGTGCGGTTGTGATACCGCCCGTCACCGCCAACCACCAGCGTGGCGCCGGCCAGCCCGTCCACGCAGTCGAAGATGGATTGGACGAAGTTTTCCAGGTAGCGCGACTGCTCGAAGACTTTCACGGCCTTGCGCAGCCCGGAGGTGCCGGGCTTCTGCCCGTCGAAGGGCGTGGTCGGACAGGTGACGGAAACCACTGGGCATCCTTTCTTGGTCGGATCGGGACGGGATGGCGCGCCGTCGCACCGCCGCCCCGCCCCGTCACGATGCGCGGCTTTGCGCCGTCGTTCAACCGAGCCGATCGGCGCGCCCCCGTCCGTGGGCAGGAGGGCTTACGCCTCCTCCACCGAGACGGCTTCCGGCCCTTTCTCGCCCTGGCGGACGGAAATGCGGACGCGCTGCCCGTCGTTCAGCCCCTGAAGGCCGGAACGCTCCACCGCCTTGATGTGGACGAACACGTCCTGGCCGCCGCCGTCCTGGGCGATGAAGCCGAAGCCCTTGGTGGCGTTGAACCACTTCACGGTGCCTTCGGTCTGGCTGGCCGGGCCGCCCGCCGCCGGACGGCGCGGGCCGCCGAAGCCGCGCTCGCCGCCCCGGTCGTTCCCGCGGTCGCCGCCACGCTCGCCGAAGCCGCGGCTGTTGCCCCGGTCGCCCGGTCCGCGGCCACCGAAGCCACGATCCCCGCGATCGCCGCCGCGCTCGCCGAAGCCCCGGCCACCGAACCCGCGGTCGCCACCTCGCTCGCCACCTCGGTCCCCGCCACGATCTCCACGGTCACCGAAGCTCCGCTCGCCAAAGGACGGGCGCGGACCCTGGGCGCGCGGCGCGCGGGCCGGAGCGGCGGTGGAGGTGTCCACGGAGTGCAGGGTGGAAACCTGGTTGCCCTTGCGCCCTTCCACGATGTCCACCACGACGGTGGCGCCGTCCGGCAGGGCGTCGTGGCCGGCGGTGGCGACCACGGCGGCGGGGATCAGGGCGTCGGGCGACCCGTCCTCGAACTTCACGAAGCCGAAGCCGCGGGTCGGATCGTACCACTTCACGGTGGCCTGAACCTGGGTGCCGAGGACGACGGGCTGGCGGTAGACGTGCTGGCGCGGGGGTTGACGGTGCATGGGACCCACTGAACTCCAAAAGGCGACTCGGCACCGGCCTTCGGTGCCCGACAGAAGACATCGCCTTTCCCCGCCCGAATCACAAGACCGCAGGCGCGCCAATTCACGCGCCCGCGTTTCCGGTGCCATTTTTCGCTCACCATACCCCCAATCCAGGCCCGGTTCAGGCCCGCCGGTCGGGGTTCGGTGGCTCCTCCGGCGGGACGGGGATGGGGGCCGGCGGTTCCTTGATCGGCGGGCGGGACGGGTCGCCGGGCAGGTCCGGCATGCCCGGCGGCGGCACCGGCATGTCCGGAGTCGGCGGGGTGGGCGGAAAGGGACCGGCGCCGGTTGCTTCAGCCGCCATCAGCCGCCCCCGCCCTTCGCGCCGTCCATCGTGCCCGGCGCAGCGCGGGCGAGGTTGCGCGCCTTGTCCAGCGATTCCATGCAGAGTTGCTCGTTTCCGTCCTTCGCGGCGGAGCGGGCGGCGGTCACCAGCGACTCGATCTGGGCGTTGCGCGCCGCCTGCCCCATCGATCCGCTCTCCATGGAGGAGCCGCTGTTGGGAGCGGCGTCGGGCCTCACCGCCGGGGCGGTCGGCATGGGGGCACCGGTGCGCGGCGGCTCGATCACCGCCTGATCGCCCGAGGCCGGCGGCGCCACCACCCCGCCCGAGCGGGCGAGCTGGTCCGGCGTGGCGGACCCGGACCGCCCGCCGGGCAGCGCCCCATCCACCGCGCTGGAGCCCGAACCGCCCGGCGGGGCCGCGACCGGCGGCGGGGTGGCCGACAGGTTGTTGTCGGCGGCGAAGCGGTCCACCAGCGCGGCACAGCTTCCCTGCGCCAAGGCGGGACCGGCGCCGCACAGCAGCAGGCCGGCGGCGAGCAGGACGCCCTGTGGAATCGGATGTCGTGCCATGGATTGGCCTCCCCATCAGCGATACCACCCTCAACCGGAGCGTCGCGGCGCCGGTTCCGCCGGTCGATCCCCTTCCCGCTGGGCGTTTCCCCGTGCCCCAAAAGCCCCCCCACACTCCCGCCATGCAACCGCGGCATTAGCCCCCCGGCGGGGTTCCGGATAGGGTACGGGCACGATGCCCCATCCTGCCCGTTCCATCCCCCCGTCATGCTGACCGCCAACCTCGCCGCCCTGGGGGCCGCGCTCTGCTGGGCGGCAAGCGGGCTGATCGCCATGGGACCGGTGCGCGCCATCGGATCGGTCGCCTTCAACCGCCTGCGCATGAGCATCGTCTTCGTCGGCATGGCGCTGGCCGCGACGCTGCTCGGCGGCTGGGAGACGCTGGACCTGCGAGGCGCGGCCATCCTGGCGCTGTCCGGCGCGGTCGGCATCGTGATGGGCGACACCGCCCTGTTCTGGGCGCTGGGGCGGATCGGCCCGCGCCGCAATTCGGTGATCTACGCCACCAACGCCCCGATCACCGCCCTGCTCGCCTGGGCAGTGCTGGGGGAGGCGCTGGGGCCGTGGACGGCGCTGGGCATCGGGCTGGTGACCGCAGGGGTGATGCTGGCGATCTTCTTCCGCGCCAGCCCATCCGCGAACGGGAGCGGCGGCGCCACCCATGATTGGGAATCGGTGCGCGGCCGCCTGCTGATCGGTGCCGGCGCCTGCCTGATCGCGGCCTGTTGCCAAGCCGCGGGCTCGGTCATCGCCCGGCCCGTCATGGCCGCCGGAGCCGACCCCATCGCGGCGGCGGCGGTGCGCGTCGGCATGGCGGGTCTGCTGCTGTTCGCGGGCGGGCTTCTGCCCGGCCAGCGCCTGGGTTTCGGCGCCGGACTGACGCCGCGCATCTTCGCCCAGGTGGCGGTGAACGGCTTCGTCGGGCTGGGGATGGGCATGACGCTGCTGCTGATCGGGCTGGCGCATGGCAACGCGGGCGTGGTCGCCACCCTGTCGGCCACCAGCCCGGTGCTGATCCTGCCGATGCTGTGGGTGTGGACCCGCCAGCGTCCGGGGGCCGGAGCCTGGGCGGGCGCCATCGTCGCGGTTCTGGGCGTGGCGCTGATCGTCAACCGCTGATACGGCGCGCCCGTCCTATAAGAAGTCCTTGAAGCTGTCCGCCGCCGCGCGGTCGTAGCCCTGGCTGGCGCGCAGAAGCTGCCGCGTGTAGTCCTCCCGCGCCTCGCCGCGGCGCAGGGCCTCCACATCCATCTCCTCGACGATGCGGCCACGGTTCATCACGGCCAGCCGGTCGCACATGGTGGCGACGACCGCCAGATTGTGGCTGACCAACACGTAGGTCAGCGCGTGCTCCGCCCGAAGCCGCTTGAGCAGGTTCAGGATTTCCGCCTGCACCGACACGTCGAGCGCCGAGGTCGGCTCGTCCAGCAGCAGCACGCGCGGCTCCAGCACCAGGGCGCGGGCGATGGCGACGCGCTGGCGCTGCCCGCCGGAGAGCTGGTGCGGGTAGCGGAAGCGGAACTGCGGCCCCAGCCCGACGTCGCGCAGCACCCGGTCGATCCGCGCGTCGGCATCGCCCAGCCCGTGGATGGCGATGGGTTCCGCCAGGATGCGGTCGATGGTGTGGCGCGGGTGCAGCGAGCCGTAGGGGTCCTGGAAGACCATCTGGCAGGACTTGAAGAATCCCTTCTCCCGCCGCCGCCCCTGGGCCACGCCGTCCACGGCGATGGAACCGGTCCAGTCATGGTTCAGCCCGACGACGGCGCGCAGCACCGTGGACTTGCCCGACCCCGACTCGCCCACCAGCCCGAAGCTCTCGCCCTCCCGCACATCGAAGGACACCCCCTGGACGGCGGCCACCGCATCGGCCCCATGGCCGAAGGTGACGCGCAGATCCTTCACGTCGATCATGCTTCAGCCCTCCAGCCAGGACGGGTCGCGGGCCAGCACCGGCAACTCATCCCGCGTGTCGTCCAGGCGCGGCAGACTGTCGAGCAGCCCGCGCGTGTAGGGGTGCTTCGCCGCGTGCAGTTCCGACGCGCGGCAGGTCTCCACCACCCGGCCCGCATACATGATCAGGATGCGGTCGCAGAAGGACGCCACCAGGTTCAGGTCGTGGCTGACGAAGATCATCCCCATGCCGCGGCTGGAGCACAGCTCGTCCATGATCGCCAGCACCTGCATCTGCACCGTCACGTCGAGCGCCGAGGTCGGCTCGTCGGCGATCAGCAGGTCGGGACTGGGGATCAGCATCATGGCGATCATGATGCGCTGGCCCATGCCACCCGACACCTCGTGCGGGTAGAGGCCGTAGACGCGCTCCGGGTTGCGGATGCGCACCGCCTCCAGCATCTCCAGCGCGCGCTGCCTCGCCTCCGCCTTGCCGGCGCTGGAATGGACGCGGTACGCCTCGGCGATCTGGGCGCCGATGGTCATCACCGGGTTGAGCGAGAATTTCGGGTCCTGCATCACCATGGAGATGCGGCGCCCGCGGATGTCGCGCAGCCGTTTCTCCGACGCCGTCAGCAGATCCTCGCCCTGGAAGCTCAGCCGGGCGGCGGTGACGATGCCGGGCGGCGGGACCAGCCGCAGGATGGCCCGCCCGGTCATCGACTTGCCGGAGCCGGACTCGCCCACGATGCCCAGCTTTTCCCGCCCCACGGAGAAGGAGACGCCGCGCACCGCCTGCGTCACGCCCGTCCGGGTGGGAAAGGAGATGCGAAGGTTCTCCACCTCCAGCAAGGGTTTGTCGCTCATTTGCCTTTCGGGTCCAGAACGTCGCGCAGGCCGTCGCCCAGCAGGTTGAAGCCAAGGCTGACCACGAAGATGGCGATGCCGGGCATGGTGGCGACCCACCATTGCTCCAGCACATACTGGCGCCCGGTGGCGATCATGGCGCCCCATTCCGGCGCCGGCGGCTGAGCGCCGAGGCCGAGGAAGCCCAGCCCAGCCGCCGTCAGGATGATCCCCGCCATGTCCAGCGTCACCCGCACGATCAGCGAGGAGGAGCAGAGCGGCACCACATGCCCCAGGATGATCCGGGGGGTGGAGGCGCCCTGGAGCCGCACGGCGCTGATGAAGTCGCTCTTGCGGATGGTGATCGTCTCGGCCCGCGCGATGCGGGCGTAGGGCGGCCAGCTGGTGATCGCGATGGCGATGATGGCGTTCTCGATGCCCGGCCCCAGCGCCGAGACGAAGGCCAGCGCCAGGATCAGCTTCGGGAAGGCGAGGAAGATGTCGGTGACGCGCATCAGCGCCGCATCCGCCCAGCCGCCGAGATAGCCCGCCACCGTACCGATCAGCAGCCCGGCCACCGGCGCCGTCACCGCGACCAGCGCGACGATCATCAGCGTCAGGCGGGAGCCGTAGAGGATGCGCGACAGGATGTCCCGCCCGAAGGCGTCGGTGCCCAGCCAGTGCGCGGCGCTGGGGGGCAGCAGCCGCTGCGACAGGTCCTGCGCATAGGGATCGTAGGGGGCCAGCAGCGGGGCCAGCGCCGCCATCAGCACCAGCAGCAGCACGATGCCCAGCCCGATCATGGCCAGCCGGTTGCGGGAGAAGGCCAGCCAGCCCAGATAGACCCGGCCCAGCCGCGCCTGCCCGCGGGACTGCGGCGTCTCCGCCGTCAGCCAGGCCCGCAGCCCGCTTTCGGTCGTTTGCGTCTGTGCGGTCATCGTGCCCCCCTCATCGCGCACGGGGATCGAGCAGGCGGTAGAGCAGGTCGGACAGCAGGTTCAGGCCGATGAAGACCGCCCCCACCACCAGCGTGCCGCCCAGCACCGCGTTCATGTCCGCCGACAGCAGGGAATTGGTGATGTACAGCCCCAGCCCCGGCCAGGCGAACACCGTCTCCGTCAGCACCGACCCTTCCAGCAGCGAGGCGTAGGACAGCGCCACCACCGTGGTCAGCGGCACCGCGATGTTGCCCAGCGCGTGGCGCCAGATCACCCGCGTCTCCGACATGCCCTTCACGCGGGCGGTGGTGATGTACTCCTGGCGAAGCTGGTCCAGCATGAAGCTGCGCGTCATGCGCGCGATGTAGGCCACGCTGTAGAGGCCGAGGATGCCCGCCGGTAGCATCAGGTGATGCAGCGCGTTCCAGAACACGTCGGTCTCGCCGGCCAGCAGGGCGTCCACCGTGATGACGCCGGTCACCGGATCGACCAGCCCCTCGTAGAAGACGTCCACCCGCCCCGGCCCCGGCGCCAGATCCAGCCGCGCGTAGAAGACCAGAAGCGCCATCAGCCCCAGCCAGAAGACCGGGATGGAATGGCCGATCAGCCCGATCACGCGGATGAGGTGGTCCGGCCAGCGCCCCTGGTGGACGGCGGCCATCACCCCCGCCGGAATGCCCAGAAGCACGCCGACGATGACCGCGGCGGTCGCCAGTTCCAGCGTCGCCGGGAAAACGCGCAGGATGTCCTCCAGCACCGGGCGGGAGGTCAGCACCGACGTGCCGAAATCGCCCTGGAGCACGTCGCCGACATAGCGCAGGAACTGCTGCCACAGCGGCAGGTCCAGACCCAGCTCCTGCCGGACGCGGGCGTAGGTGTCGGCGGACACGCGGTCCCCGACCACGGCGATCACCGGGTCGATGGGCACCACGCGCCCGATCAGGAAGGTGACGAGCAGCAGCCCGAGGAAGGTCAGCGCCACGGAGACGAGCAGCCCCGCTCCCCGCACCACATGGCGCCGCCCCGGCATCCCCGGTCGTTTCAAGATAGCGGCCAAGTTTCACCTGAGCTTGAAAGCAAAACCCCTCTCCCCTCTGGGGAGAGGGAAGGGTGAGGGGGTCTCGCGACACCCGTACGTCCGGCGGATGCCCATCCCCCTCACCGGCCCTTCGGACCACCCTCTCCCCAGAGGGGAGAGGGCTAAGAAAAGGCAACGCGCCTTACTTCTTGCTGACCTTCCAGTAGTAATTGCTGTCGAAGCTCGGCCCCCAGACCAGACCCTGGACGTTGCTGCGCTCCGCGATCACCTCGGTCTGCTGGAACATGATGACGAAGGGCGACGTCTCCAGAACCTCCTTCTGGAGTTCCTGGTACATGGCGGCGCGCTTGCCGGCGTCACGCTCCTCGACCGCGGCGAGGGTCTTCTTGGTCATCTCCGGGATGTCCCAGGCATTTCGCCAGGTCAGCGGCTTGGCCTTCGCGTCGTCGGCGTTGTCCGGGTTGGCGGCGAAGGTGTCGGCGTTGGTGTGCGGGTCCTGATAGTCGGCGCCCCACTGGTACAGCAGCGCCTCGTGGTTGCGGGCGCGGTACTTGGTGACCACCTGCTTGCCGTCCGCCGGCAGCAGGTTGATCTTGATGCCCGCCGCCGCCGCGCTGCCCTGGATGGCCTGGGCCATGTCCATGCTGGGCGAGGTGTTGCGGACGTCCATGGTCACGGTGATGCCGTCCGGATAGCCGGCCTGTTTCAGCAGCTCCTTCGCCTTGGCCGGGTCGTAGCTGTAGGGATTCTCCGTCAGCGCGCCGAGGAAGCCCTTGGGCAGGAAGGCCTGATGGACGGTGCCGAGGCCGTTCATGATGGTCTTGGCCATGCCGTCATAATCCACGGCATACTTGAACGCCTTGCGCACCTCGGGCTTGGCCAGGACCTGGTTCTTCTGGTTCAGGCCGAAATAGTAGAGCGTGCCCTTCGGCGCCTGGACGATGCGGATCTTGTCGTTGCCGCGCAGCGGTTCGAACTGCTCCGGCTTCAGGTTGCGGGCCACGTCCACGTCGCCCTTCTCCAGCAGCAGGCGCTGGGTCGCCGGCTCGGCGATGTGGCGGATCAGCACGCGCTTCACGGCGGGGGCGCCGCCCCAGTAGTTGGCGTTGGCCTCCAGCGACAGAAGCTCGCTCGGCTTCCACTGGCGCAGGATGAAGGGGCCGGACCCGGCGGAGTTGGTCTTCAGGAAGGCGGCGCCGAAGTCGCCGTTGACCTCCTTGCTCTTGACCAGCTTGGAGTCGACCACGCCGGAAACGTCGGCGGTCAGGCAGTAGAGCACGAAGGTGGGGGCGTAGACCTTGTCCGTCTCGAACACCAGGGTGCGCGGGCCGGTGGCGCGGACCATCTTGTCCACATTGTCCGGCGTCAGGCCGAACTGGGTCAGGATGAAGGCCGGGCCTTTGTTCATCTTGACGGCGCGCTGGAAGGAGTAGGCCACGTCCTCCGCCGTCAGCGGGTTGCCGGAGTGGAACTTGATCCCGTCGCGGATCGTGAAGGTGAAGGTCTTGCCGTCGTCGGAAACGGTCCAGCTTTCCGCCACCTGCCCTTCGATCTTGCTGACGTCGTTGACGTCGAAGCGGATCAGCCGGTCATAGACCTGGGCGCCGTACTCCGCCCCCGACAACTCGAAGATCTCGCCGGGGTCGAGCGTCACAATGTCGTCGAACTGCCACGCCATGACCAGCGTGTCCTTCGGCGTGTCCGCCAGGACCGGCGTGGCGGCGAGACCGAACGAGAGAAAGGCGGCGCCGGCCAGACGGCGCGCAAGCGTCTTCATGGTTTCCGTACTCCCTGCTTGACCCCGGAAGAGGCGAATTCTCTTTGGAATTCTTGACGGTAGTATCAGGATGATCCGGCGGCGCGGGACGCTCTGTCAAGCGGGCGCTGTGAAATCGCGCACTCCGCCCCACAGCGCCAAGAATGCAGGACCCATCATGATCGGAAACGACGGAAAGCCGGTGTCGAAAGAGGCGTTGCGCCTGCACCTCGCCGCCTACAACGCGCAGGCGCGCGGCTCCAAGGAGTTCGCGGCCATCCCCCGCGCGCTGGTCACGGTCTGCGACAACCTGAAGGCCGGCAAGACCACCTATGTGAAATGCCTGGACGGCCAGTTGCAGTTGTCGCGGCGCAAGGACAACAGCGTCCAGGCGGCGTAGCGCGCCCTATTCCTTCACCGGGAAATCGAACCAGGGCAGGCGCAGGAACTCCGTCCGGCCCGGTGATGGCGATGGCGTAGGCTTCGGACAGGCTGACCATGACGACTCCGGGCCGTGCTTGCGGTATCGCGCCCGTTTGCGGAAGCGCGCCGCCCCTCTCCCATTGCGGGCCATGAGAACCGATCCCGATGGCCTTCCCCATCATGACGACCGCTGCGCCATGGCGGAAGCCCTGCGCGCCGCTCTGACGCAACGGCTCCCGGACGCCGACGCCGATCTGGCGGCGGCCATCGGGGCCATGGCGGCGAGCCGTTTCTTCGGCGTGCGCTTCCGTGCCGAGGGCAACACCGACCGCGCCTGGGTCGCCCGGCGCCCCAACCCCGACCTGTTCGAGGTCTGGGGCCCCGCCGCCGCGCGGCTGGCTCATGCGCTGGCCGCCGGAGTCGAGCCGGACGACGAATGAATGCGGACCTCAGGCGGTGGCGAACAGGCCGCCGTCGTCCGGCGCGTCCGCTCCGTCGTCCGCGTTCGGATCGCCGAGCGCCGTTTCCCAGCCCAGCGCCGGCAAGGCGATGCTGCGCGTGTTGCCCAAACCGCTGCGCGTGGCGATGAAGCCGCGCTGCTCCATGTAGGTCAGCAGCCGCCGCGCCCGCCCGCGCGACCGGCTGCCGCAGGCGCGGGCCACGTCGGCGTCCGACGGGCAGGGCAGATGGTCCAGCGCCGCGCGGGCCAGCAGCAGGAAGACGACCTGGATGTCCTCCGGCAGCGTGGTCGCGACCTGGGTCGCCTTCTCCCAGGCGGGATTCTCCTCCGTGTCCTGCCCGGCCCCGGCGCGGGCCGCCGCCAGTTTCCGCCGGAAGGCCGGCAGTTCCAGCAGATCCCCCCGCACCTCCTGCGCGCGGCACCGGACCAGGAAGTCCTGATACAGCACGGCGATGGAGCGGTAGGACGCCTCGGGATCGGCCAGCACCGCCCGCAGGATCGCCTCATAGGCGGCCTCGCGCTCCGTCGCCTGCTCCGGGGTTTCCGGCTCCTCCGCCGGGGCCGCGGGCGCCTCGTCGGCGGCCGGGAGCGGCCCCATCGGGGCGGGGCGCGGGCGGGTCAGCCGGGCCAGCAGGTCGGCGCTGGCGTTGGCCGAGGGGCGGCGCACCGGCAGGCGCGGCGGTTCCGGCGCGCCCGGCTGAAAGATCAGCTCCCGCGCGTCTTCCAGCGGGGTGTCGGGAAGCGGCATCAGCTTCGGGCTGCCGGCGCGCCCCTGCGTCTCCACCGCCCCGATGCGCAGCGGCAGCGGGCGGCGCGAGATGGCCGGGCCGAGCGCGATGAAATGCCCGCGCTCCAGGTCGCGGAACATCTCAGCCGTGCGCCGCTCCATGCCCAGCAGGTCGGCGGCGCGGGCCATGTCGATGTCCAGGAAGGTGCGGCCCATCAGGAAGTTGGACGCCTCCGCCGCCACGTTCTTGGCCAGTTTGGCGAGGCGCTGCGTCGCGATCACCCCGGCCAGCCCGCGCTTGCGCCCGCGGCACATCAGGTTCGTCATGGCGCCCAGCGAGACCTTGCGGGCCTCGTCCGACACCTCGCCGGCGGCGGAGGGGGCGAAAAGCTGCGCCTCGTCCACCACCACCAGCATGGGATACCAGTGGTCGCGGTCGGCGTCGAACAGCCCGCCCAGGAAGGCCGCGGCGTGGCGCATCTGCATTTCCGCGTCCAGCCCTTCCAGGTTCAGGACGACCGAGACGCGGTGCTGGCGCACGCGGGCGGCGACGCTCTGCAAGGCGGCCTCGCTGTGCTCGTCGGCGTCCACCACGATGTGACCGAACCGCTCCGCCAGCGTCACGAAGTCGCCCTCGGGGTCGATCACGGCCTGCTGGACCCAGCGCGCGCTCTGCTCGATCAGGCGGCGCAGCAGGTGCGACTTGCCGGAGCCTGAATTGCCCTGCACCAGCAGGCGGGTCGCCAGCAATTCCTCCAGATCCAGCATCGCGGGCGGCCCCGATGCCCCCGCCGCCATGGTGCTCCCCATGTCGATGCCGACCTTCATGCCCCGCCGCCTCCGTCTGCGTTGAAGCGCACCCCTATAGCGCAAAGCGGGGTCGCGGTGCGAAGGGCATTTTGGATCATCCCCCCCCGACGCCGCCCGACACCATTGTCCGTCAAAGCACAACAGAAACCGGCGCTCCCGAGTGGGAAGCGCCGGTTCTGTCGTTCGTGAAGGCGATTGTTAAGTGCTTGAACCCGTTGCCGTTTGGTCTGTCCGTATGGCTGTGTCGTGTGCCGTGGTGACCTGGCGGCGACCTACTCTCCCACGTCT
>JAEYPE010000264.1 GCA_023411035.1 Pseudomonadota bacterium | reverse complement strand
GGCGCAGGCTGTCCGTCAATGCCGGCAGGTCGGCGCGCCGCACCGCCTCGGCCCGCGTGATGATGCCGGCCTGGGCCATCTCCGTGGCGATCCGCGCTGCCGCCTCCGGAGAGCGCTTGCCCGAGCGCGACTGGAGGATGAACAGACGCCCCTGCTGGACGGTGAACTCGATTTCCTGCATGTCGCCGAAATGGCGCTCCAGCCGGTCGGCGATGCGGCCCAGCTCGGCGAAAGCCGCCGGGGCCACCGTTTCCATGGAAGCGCCGTCGCCGGCCAGCGGCCCCGGCGTGCGCAGGCCGGACACGATGTCCTCCCCCTGGGCGTCGGCCAGGAATTCCCCGCACAGCATGGCCTCGCCGGTGGCCGGGTCGCGGCTGTGGGCCACGCCGGTGCCGGAGGCTCCGCCGCGGTTGCCGAACACCATGGATTGCACCGTCGCCGCGGTGCCCCAGTCGTCGGGGATGCCGTGCAGCGCCCGGAAGGCGGCCGCGCGGGCGTTCCCCCAGGAGCGGAAGATGGCGCCGATGGCGGCGAAAAGCTGAGTCCGCGCGTCCTGCGGAAAGGGCTCCCCCGCCTGGCGCTCGATCACGTCCCGATAGGCGGCGGCCACGGCGCGCCAATCGGCGGCGTTGAGGTCGGCGTCGCGGGTCAGGCCGCGCGCCGTCTTGTAGGCGTCCAGCGCCGCGTCGAAGGCGTGGGCACCCACCCCCTGCACCACGGTGCCGTAGGTCTGGATCAGCCGGCGGTAGCAGTCGTAGGCGAAGCGCGCATCGCCGCTGCGGGCGGCCAGCCCCTTCACCGTCGCGTCGGTCAGGCCGAGGTTCAGGATCGTGTCCATCATGCCGGGCATCGACGCCCGCGCGCCGGAGCGGACGGACACCAGAAGCGGATTCTCCGACCCGCCGAACCGCGCGTCCGCGACGGCTTCCAGCCGGTGCAGCGCCTCCTCCACCTGGGCCGTCAGCCCGGCGGGAAAACGGTTCTGCCCGGCGCGGTGCCGGCGGCTGGCCTCCGCCACAATGGTGAAGCCCGGCGGCACCGGCACACCCAGCCGCGCCATCTCGGCCAGCCCGGCGCCCTTGCCGCCCAGTTCCGCGACCATGCCGCCATGCCCCTCCGCCCCGCCGGCACCGAAGGCGTATACCCACCGCTGTCCACCGGCTGCCGGCAGCGCCGCATGCCCGGCAACCACCGCCGGACCCACGGCGATGGAACCGCCGGTGTCGGTGGAGCCCTGGATGATGGACTGATGTAGCATGGACCTATCCTCGTGTCGGCGCAGCCGTCAGGTACCCTGTGGACATGAACGGAAAGTTTCCCCGATCGAACCGATATCTTATTTCAGTATAATGCCGTTTTACGAACGGAGTGCAATGCACAAATAGTGACATCCGCGACGATAACGCTTCGGCGGCGCAAAAGGTCACGGAAAAATTCCGCATGGTGGAATTTTAGGCGAATTTTCGGTCAGAAGTTCGGGGCACCCAAGGGCGCTCAGCCCAGCCGCGCCCGATCCACCGGGACGCGGGTCAGGGGATAGCCCAGCCCGTCCGGAATGCACAGCGCCGGGCCTTCGGGGGTGTCCACGGGACAGGGCAGGATGGGCGTCAGGGGATGGAAACGCGCGGCGTCCTCCATCGCGTGCCGCACCGTGCGGCAGCCTGCCAGACGCAGCAGGTTCATGCGGGTGGCGAAGACCAGCGACAGCCGCTCCGCCTCCGCTTCGGCCAGGATGGCCCGCGGCGTGCCCCAGAATCCGGCGACCGCCTCCACCCCGTCCACCACGGCGGTCTGGCGTGGCGGGGCCTTGGCGATGAAGAACAGGGTGTCGTACCGCCGCCACACGCTTTCCGGCGTGACCCAGCGGGCGAAGGGCACCAGCGCCGCCACGTCCGGGTCCAGCCCCGCCGCCCGCAGCCGGTCGAGAAAGGTCCCATCCGTCGCCACGCGCAGCCGGTCCAGCGCGATGGCGTCCGGCGCACCGGCGGCCAGCAGCAGTCCGCATTCCTCGAACGCCTCGCGGATCGCGGCCAGCCGCTGCGGCATGTCGTCGGTCAACGGCAGGGACAGGTCGCGCCAGGGAAGCTCGCTGTCCTCCGCGTCCAGCCGCCCGCCGGGAAAGACCGTGGCGCCGGGCGCGAAGCGAAGATCGCGGTGGCGCTGGATCATGAAGACCTCCAGCCCGTCCAGACCGTCGCGCAGAAGGATCAGGCTGGCGGCGGGAAGCGGCTCGACGGGCGTGTTCATGGCCGGCGCGTTCATGGCATCGTCCTGTCCGGTCGCGGATTTCCACAGTGTCCGCCCGCCGCGCACCATCGGTCAAACCAACCTTGCGGCATCCCGCCATGTGGAAAAGCCATAGCGCCAATTTGACCCCTGCCCCCGGCCAGCCGCAGCATCCCCACGGAATCGCCCAGTCACCGCCCTCTTCAGGAGGCCAACGCCATGCCGCGCAACCGCAGCACAAAGATCGTCGCCACGCTGGGGCCGGCCAGTTCGACCTACAGCCAGATTTTCGCCCTCGCCGAAGCCGGCGTGGACGTCTTCCGCCTGAACGCCAGCCATGGCACGCAAAGCGACCACGCCGAACGCTACCGCCAGATCCGCGCGGTGGAGGAGACGGTCGGGCGCCCCATCGGCGTGCTTCTCGACCTTCAGGGTCCGAAGCTGCGCGTCGGCACCTTCAAGGAGGTGGCGGTGATCCTGGCCGGGGGCGACCGTTTCCGCCTCGATCTCGACCCCACGCCCGGCGACCGCAGCCGCGTCTGCGTCCCGCATCCCGAGATTTTCGCCAGCCTGGAACCGGGCCACGAGCTTCTGCTGAACGACGGGCGCATGCGCCTGCGCGTGCTGAGCTGCGGCCCCGACCATGCGGAGACGGAGGTGCTGGTCGGCGGCACGCTGTCCGACCGCAAGGGCATGAACGTCCCCGGCACCACGCTGGCCCTCAGCGCCCTGTCGGAGAAGGACCGCAGCGACCTCCAGTTCGGCCTGACGCTGGGCGTGGACTGGATCGGCCTCAGCTTCGTCCAGCGGCCCGAGGACATCCTGGAGGCGCGCGCCCTGATCGGCGACCGCGCCCACATCATGACCAAGGTGGAAAAGCCCGCCGCCCTGCCCCGGCTGGAAGAGATCATCGCCCTGTCGGACGCGGTGATGGTGGCCCGCGGCGACCTGGGCGTGGAACTGCCGCCAGAGGACGTGCCCGGCCTTCAGAAGCGCATGATCCGCATGAGCCGCGCCGCCGGCAAGCCGGTTATCGTCGCCACCCAGATGCTGGAATCCATGATCACCGAACCGACGCCGACGCGCGCCGAAGCCTCCGACGTGGCGACCGCCGTCTATGACGGGTCGGACGCCGTGATGCTGTCGGCGGAATCCGCGTCGGGCAAGCACCCGGTGGAGGCCGTGGCGATGATGGACCGCATCATCCGCCGGGTGGAGCGGGATCCCCTCTACCGCCGCATCATGGACTCCGAGCATCCGCGCCCGGAGGCGACCACCCCCGACGCCCTGTCCGCCGCGGCGCGCCAGATTGCCGAGACCATTTCCGCCGCAGGCATCGCCACCTTCACCAGCACCGGCTCCACCGCCCGCCGCGCCTCGCGCGAGCGGCCGACCGTGCCGATCCTGGGCCTCAGCGCCCAGCGCGAGACCGCCCGGCGGCTGTCGCTGGCCTGGGGCGTGCACCCGGTCTGGACCGCCGACGTTGAGAGTTTCGCCGAGATGGTCGAGCGGGCCAGCCTCGTCGCCGCTCAGCAGGGCATCGGCACGCCCGGCCAATCCCTGATCGTGACGGCGGGCGTCCCCTTCGGAACGCCCGGCACCACCAACAGCCTGCGCGTGGTCACCATCACCGCGAACGGTCTGAACACCGCCGCCGACGCGAAGATCCACGAAACGGCCTGATCCCGCCTGTGCCCTTCCCCCTCACCGGGGGAGGGGCACCATCACTCCAGGAAGTCGCAATGCTTCTCGACGTGCGCTGCCAGCCCCAGAGTGTGGTCGCGGATCAGCCGTTCGGCCTGATCGACGTCGCGGCGTTCCAGAGCCTTGATGATTTCCTTGTGGTCGTGGATCGACCGCTCCGCCCGGTTGTCCTGGCCGATGGTCAGCTTGCGGATCGCGCGGATGTGGATGAACAGATTGTCGGTCATCTCCTGGATCAGCTTGGAACCGCTGAGCCGGATGATGCTTTTGTGGAAGGCGATGTTGGCGTCGGAATATTCGCTGACATGCTCCTTGGGATTCCGCATTTCGAAGTTGCGGAAGAGATCCCACAGGGTGCGGATGTTCTCGTCGGTGGCCTGCTGCGCGACCATCCGCCCGGCCATGCTTTCCAGCGCCGCCCAGACCTGGATCATCTCGATGATCTCGGCCTTGGTCTTGCGGATGACGAAGATGCCCCGGCGCGGCTGGAGCCGGATGAAGCCCTCCTGCTCCAGCAGGGTCAGCGCCTCGCGGATCGGCGTCCGGCTGACGCCGAGCATGTCGCTGAGCTGCCGCTCCTCAAGCCGGATCTCGTCGTTATGGTCGTAGATGTCCATTTCCGAGATGGCTTGCTTCAACGCATGGTACGCTTGGCTGCGGAAGGTCGTTCCGGTGTCGAGCGGCTGGACGTTGATCGGCGGAGGGTTCATGGTCGGCACCGTTCCTTGAATGCTGGCCGTCCGGACGCACCCCGATGTGGCCGGCCCGGTCGTGCGAAGGCGTCGAATCGCATCGCTTCCGTATATGACATACCAGATGCACGTTTCGCGCTGAAAAGTCCAGGACCACGATAAGAAAAGGGCGGCTTCGCCCTGCCCCTTTTCTTCGGGACGTCAGCCTTTCAGGGCCTTCAGGAGATCGGACAAACTGTCCGGTGTCCGCATCAATACGCCCATGACCGCCACGCCGCCGGCTCCGGCGGCCAGACAACTCCCGATATTACCCGACTCCACCCCACCGAGCGCGATGACCGGGATGGATGCACCCGCGACCAACTGTCTCAGCCCTTCCGCCCCCACCGGCGGGCCGTAGCCCGGCTTGCTCGGCGACGGAAAGACGGGGGACAGGGTGACGTAATCCGCCCCGCCCGCCGCTGCCCGGCGAATCCCCTCCGCGTCGTGGGCCGACTGGCCGACCAGCGCACCGGGACCGAGCCGCCGCCGGGCCGCCGCCACGTCGGCCCCATCCGGCAGATGAATCCCGTCCGTCCCGGCGGCCAGCGCCAGATCGGGATCGCCGTGCAGGGTGACCACAGCCCCCCAGGGCCGCGCCCGCTCCACCAGCGTGCGGGCCAGCGCCACCTGCCGGGACCCGTCCAGATCCTTCTCCCGCAGTGACAGCCAACGCAGCCCTCCGGCGAACAGGCGCGCCGCGAGGTCCGGCAAGGGCTGCGCCGCCTGCCGCCGGTCCGTGATCGCCAACAGGCGGGGACTCGGAATCGTCATCATCGCACCACGATGACAGCGCCAGCGGGACTGTGCAAGCGCAGCAAAACCGCGCACCCCGCCATGAGGACTGCCCCGTTCGGCGCGTTTTCCATCACGCGGAAAGGATTCGCCAACGGTTTGCCAATAGCCGCCCGGCTGACGAAAGCTCAATCCAACGCAACCGCGACCCGTTACGCGAGGGAGGAGAACAAGCCATGGCTAGGATGATGGCGATCGAAGCGGCGGTGCATGTCCTGGAAAAGGAAGGCGTGTCCGTTTGCTTTGGCGTCCCTGGAGCGGCCATCAATCCGTTCTACGCGGCGCTGCAACGCAACGGCCGCATCGGCCACGTTCTGGCGCGCCATGTCGAAGGCGCGTCGCATATGGCCGAAGGCTACACGCGCGCCAAGGCCGGCAACATCGGTGTGTGCATCGGCACCTCCGGCCCCGCCGGCACCGACATGATCACGGGCCTCTATTCGGCCTCCGCCGACTCCATTCCGATCCTGTGCATCACCGGCCAGGCGCCGCGCGCCCGCCTGCACAAGGAGGATTTCCAGGCCGTGGACATCCCGTCCATCGCCAAGCCGGTCGCCAAGTGGGCCGTCACCGTGCTGGAGCCGGGGCAGGTCCCCTACGCCTTCCAGCAGGCGTTCCACCTGATGCGCTCCGGACGGCCCGGACCTGTGCTGCTCGACCTGCCGATCGACGTGCAGATGGCCGAGATCGAGTTCGATCCCGACGCCTACCAGCCCTTGCCCGTCTACAAGCCGGCGGCAACCCGCGCCCAGGTCGAAAAGGCGCTGGCCATGCTGAACGCTGCGGAGCGTCCGCTGCTGGTGGCCGGCGGCGGCATCATCAACGCCGACGCCAGCGACCGTCTGGTGGAGTTCGCCGAGATCGCCGGCCTGCCGGTCATCCCGACCCTGATGGGCTGGGGCGCCATTCCGGACGACCATCCGCTGATGGCGGGCATGGTCGGGCTTCAGACCGCCCACCGCTACGGCAACGCGGCCATGCTGGCGTCCGACTTCGTGCTGGGCATCGGCAACCGCTGGGCCAACCGCCACACCGGGTCCGTGGATGTCTACACCAAGGGCCGCAAGTTCGTGCATGTGGACATCGAGCCGACCCAGATCGGCCGCGTCTTCGCGCCGGACCTGGGCATCGTGTCCGACGCCGGTGCGGCGCTCGACCTCTTCATCGAGGTGGCGAAGGAGTGGAAGGCCGCCGGCAAGCTGCGCGACTGGTCTGAGTGGGTGAAGACCTGTCAGGTCCGCAAGCGCTCCATGCTGCGCAAGTCCGACTTCGACAACGTGCCGATCAAGCCGCAGCGCGTCTATCAGGAGATGAACAGCGCCTTCGGCGAGGACGTCTGCTACGTCTCGACCATCGGCCTGTCGCAGATCGCCGGCGCGCAGTTCCTGCACGTCTACAAGCCGCGCCATTGGATCAACTGCGGCCAGGCCGGTCCGCTCGGCTGGACGCTGCCGGCGGCGCTGGGCGTCCGCGTGGCCGATCCGAAGCGCAAGATCGTGGCGCTGTCCGGCGACTACGACTTCCAGTTCCTGATCGAGGAGCTGGCGGTGGGCGCGCAGTTCAAGCTGCCCTACATCCACGTCCTGGTGAACAACAGCTATCTCGGGCTGATCCGGCAGGCGCAGCGCGCCTTCCAGATGGACTTCCAGGTCCAGCTCTCCTTCGAGAACATCAACGCCCCGGAAATCGGCGTCTACGGCGTGGATCACGTCGCGGTGGCCGAAGGGCTGGGCTGCAAGGCCATCCGCGTCACCGACCCGGACAACCTGCAATCCGCCTTCGCCCAGGCGCAAGCCTGGATGGACGAGTTCCAGGTCCCGGTGGTCGTCGAGGTCATTCTGGAGCGCGTCACCAACATCGCCATGGGCACGGAGATCAACAACATCACCGAGTTCGAGGAGGTGCTGGACGTGCCCGCGGACGAGCCGGAGCTGGTGCGGGTCTGATCGACCGCCGCGTGCCCCGATCCCCTCCCCCGCCAGCGGGGGAGGGTCAGGGAGGGGGCAAGCGGCTCCGCCAGATCCACAGTTCCGCAGGGTGGAAAAAGGCGACCGTCGCGTTGACGCCCCCGCCCACACCCGCCGACCCTGACCCAAACGGCCCTGACCCAAACGGCAAAGCCCGAAACGA
>JAEYPE010000247.1 GCA_023411035.1 Pseudomonadota bacterium | reverse complement strand
GCCAACAGCACGCTGAAGATCCACGACAACGTGATCCACTCGAACCCGCGCGGCGCCGGCATCCTGGCCAAGTCGAGCACCGAGATCTACGACAACACGATCTACGGCAACGCGAACGTCGGCATCTCCATCGGCCAGAACCAGGCCACCAACGTCACCTACACGATCTACGGCAACGAGATCTTCAACAACAACGGCGGCATCATGGAGCATCTGAAGGGCAGCGGTTCGATCACGCTGAACCTGTACGACAACACCTTCTACAACAACAACGGCCGCGCGGCGATCAACATCGCCGACAGCATCAGCCAGAACGTCACCAACAACACCATTTCCTCGGCCACCAAGGCCAACCCGACCGCGTAAAGACGGGCTGTTCCGATCTTTTGGCAACGACCGCGCCCGGCCCTTTGTGGCCGGGCGCCGGCGTTTCGGGCTTCTGTACACGGCGCGGAATGGAAATAATCGGAAGCACAGTCCGGTCAAGGGCGTTCCATCCACCGCCCGCCTCCGCCGGCTTTTCATGGAGATCAGCCGTTATCTCTCCAACGTACTTGCGAAATCCCCCACTTTCTCCCCGATCGACCAAAGTGGCAGGCGGCTTTCTCCTTGGGGCGATGCGAAGGGGATATTTTTCTTGTACTTTATGTAGGTTTACCAGCCATTTGTCCTTTGATAGCGTCGGCAGACCTATCCCGTGCCTATGCAATGCATCGGCACCGGCCGCTATGACGGCCAGGGGTGTCCTAGTCCGGGATGCGGACCGGACCGGCACGAAACCGAAACCGGAAGGGAAGAAACAGGACAGGAAGGGTACCGGAAACGACGACAAGGACAGGACGGCCGGCGCCGGATAGACGCCGGGCCGACAGGGAATGAACGCCGAAGCCGGTTCCGCGCGTGTGCCGCTGGGCCGGGCTTCCGTGCGCCGTCCGCGTCGCCACGAGAAAAAGGGGTGGAGACCACGTATGAATCACTTGAGCGGACCGGGGGACGGTCGGCACACTCAATCGATCAGCGTCCTCATGGCCACCTATGCCGGCGAGAAGGCGGACAACCTTCACGCTGCGCTGGAGAGCGTCTACACGCAGACGCTTCTCCCGCGCGAATGCGTGCTGGTGCTCGATGGACGGATCGGGGGGGAGCAGGAAAAGGTCATCGCCCGCTTTCAGGCGTCCGCCGCCTGCCCCTTGGTGGTGGTGCGGCGGCGCAACCAGGGAGGGCTGGCCCGCGCGCTGAACGACGGGCTGCAACATTGCACGGGCTATCTGGTGGCCCGCATGGACAGCGACGACATCTGCCTGCCCCACCGTTTCGAGACGCAGGCGCGGACCTTCGCGGAGCGGGGAGCGCTGGACGCCCTGTTCTCCTGGCATGCGGAGTTCGAACAGGACCCCGGCGCCATCACCTGCGTGAAGCGCAGCCCGGAGACCCACGAGGAGATCAGCCAGGGCATGAAGTGGCACTGCGTCCTGTCGCACCCCACCATGATGGTGCGGCGGCGGGCGCTGACCTCCATCGGCGGCTACCGCTCCTGCTTCGGTAATCTGGAGGACTACGACCTGTATGTCCGCCTGCTCCAAGCCGGGGCGCGCATGGAGACGGTGCAGGAGGCGCTGCTCCTCTTCCGCACCAGCATGGCCCAGCGCATCCGGCGCGGCGGCCTGCGCTACGCCGTCAACGAATGGGCCTTCCGGGTCTGGTGCTGGCGGTCGGGCTTCCTGACGAATTCGGAGTTTCTGGCGACGGCCTCCCTTCAGATCGGCTTCCGGCTGACGCCGCCGGGCCTGAAGAAGATGCTGTACCGCATGGTCCGCACGCCGACCGAGGTGCAGGCCATGACCGGCATCCGCACCGCCATGATGCAGCCCAAGCGCCTTGCCTCCGATGGGGCGGACGCCCTCTGACCCTCTGCGGGAGGACGTGAATGAGCGTTGCCGATGCGATTTCCGGTGGCGGGTCGGGCCGGCGGTTCCGGTGGATGGACGCACTGCGCAACCCGCTGGGGACCGCCTGCCATCACGCCTACGGCAGCCCGGTGCTGGCCGTCGTCTACCACGCGGTCTGCGACACGGTGCCGGACCATCTGAAGCACATCTACCGCCCGCGCACGCCGAAGGAGTTCACGGAGGATCTGGATTTCCTCCTGAAGCATTTCGAGCCGACGGACCTGCCCACGGTCACCGGGGCGGCCATGGGCGGGCCGGCGATCCGCCGCCCGTCGCTGCTGGTCACGTTCGACGACGGGATGCGCGAGGTCGCGGAGGTGGCGATGCCCATCCTGCGCCGGAAGGGCATCCGCCCGGCGCTGTACCTGAATCTGAACTTCCTCGACAACAAGACGCTTTTCTACCGGCACAAGGCGAGCCTGCTGGCGGAGCGGTTGCGCCGGCTGACGGTGGCCGATCCCCGCCGCGCCGTCTGCGCCGCAACGCTGGCGCGGGCGGGCGCCGTCGCCGCCGATCCCTCCGCGGCGGTCATGGCCGTGAACTGGGACCGGCGCGCGGTGCTGGATGAGATCGCCACGGTTTTGGAGTTCGACACCGCGGACTTCCTGGCGACCCGGCGGCCCTATCTGACCTGCGGTGACATCGCGGAACTGATGGCCGAGGGGGTGTCCATCGGCGCCCACGGGTTCGACCATCCCAACCACCGCCTGCTGACGCCGGAGCAGCGGAAGGAGGAGGTGACGGGCAGCGTGGCCGGCATCCGTGCGCTGTTCGGCGCGGCTTGCGGCACCTTCGCCTTCCCCTATTCGGACGAGGGCCTGCCCGACGCGCTGTTCGGGGAACTGTATGGCGGCGGCGTCGATGTCACCTTCGGCACCTCCTGGCCGCGGCGCGGCGGTCCGCAGCGGCGGATTCAGCGGATCTGCTTCGAGAATGGTCCGGCTCCCGCCCGGCAGCAGTTGGTCAAGCGCTTGCTGCGTGGAGGCGCCGGCAACCTGAAGCGCGCCCTGGCCGGGTGAAAGGTCCCCTCTCCCCTCTGGGGAGAGGGTTAGGGTGATGGGATTGCGATTGTGCCGTCCCCGGCCAATCCGGGGTGCGGCTTTTGCCGTTTGTGTATGTATCGTTGATGAACATGGCGCGGTGATTCGAAAGAGAACGCACCTTCATACCTTTGGTATGACCCCTTATCGTGGGTCTATCGCTTAAGCAGGATCACTTTTCATTTTGCTTCATTTGGCAAATCCGTATCGCAAAATACCGAAACGTGGGTGCGCTGCGGATTTAGTAGTTTGTGCTTCCGCTTGTCAGGCCCCGCAAGGAGATCGCTATGATCGAGCAAGCCACGCCGGCCAGCCCCGATCTGCTGGGTGGGGTTGCGGATGTCCTTCCGGCGGACGCCGCGCCGAAGACGACGGCCAGCCTTGATCGCCCAATGCTCGATCGCCCGTCGCTCGATCTCCGCCGGGCGGGTTGGGCCTTGCTGTGCACCGGCTGCGCCTTGGCGGCCTGGGGTCTGGCCTATGCGCTGATTCGCATCGTCGTGTAAGGCGCCACAAGAGCCCTCCCCCGCCGCAGCCGAGAATCATGGATCATTTGCCCCCGCCTCCCCCCGCCTTCGAGCGTTCCGCCCCGCAGCCGCTGTTCGTCAGCGCGCGCGGGAACGCCGCCGACGCGCCGGTCTTCTACGTCGATGCCACGGACGGCGACGACCGCCGGTCGGGCCGCGGCCCGGCGGAAGCGTGGAAATCGCTGGAGAAGGTGAACGCCACGGCCTTCGCGCCGGGAACGCGGGTGCTGTTCGAGCGCGGGGAAAGCTGGCGCGGCAGCCTTCTGGCCTCCTCCTCCGGCACGGCGGAGCGGCCCATCACCTATGGCGCCTATGGGAAGGGCGATGCTCCGGTGATCGACGCGCGGGGCGCCTCCGTCGCGGTCAGCCTGAACGGACGGACGAACGTCGCCTTCGACGGGCTGACCATCACCGGTTCGGCGGACACCGGCCTGCTGCTCGGCCCGCGGGCGCGGAACGTCTCGGTGACGAACGTGACGGTCGCGGGCAACGGCGGCTCGGGCATCGTCGTGCTGGGCACGTCCGACGGGCTGCGGATCGACGGATCGGCCATCACCGGCAACGGTGCCTATGGCATCGTGCATTACGCCGCGGACAACACCGATCAGGTCATCACGCGCAACACCATCGCGGACAATGGCTGGCGCAAGGACGGCGGCGTCTATTCCGGCTGGAACGGGCGAATCCTGACCGGCGAGATCGCCCACAACCGGGTGTTCAACAACGGCGTCAACGGTGGCGAGGGCCGCTCCCACGGTCTCTACCACGACCAGGGGCAGGCCGGCAGCACGTTGAAAATCCACGACAACGCGATTCACGACAACCCGCGCGGCGCCGGCATCCTGGCGAAATCCAGCACGGACATCTACCGCAACGTCATCTACCGCAACGCCGACGCGGGCATCTCGCTCGGCCAGAACGGCGGGATCGACGTGACATACCGGGTCTACGGCAACGAGTTCTACGACAACAACGGCGGCGTCCTGCAACACCGGAAGGGCAGCGGCTCGATCACGCTGGAACTGCGGGACAACCTCTTCCACCGCAACGGCAAGCGGGCCGCCATCGTCATCGCCGACAGTATCGGCAAGACCGTCACCGGCAACCGGATCAGCGACGAAGCCAGGATCGAATCCCGGACCGGGACCAACGCAAACCAACAGACAGGAGGAACCGTGCAGGAAGCGTCCGGAATGCGTCCGGAATCCGTGCGCTGATCCCGGCCCCGCTTCGCGGATGGCCGCGGGCCGGGCTTCGGTGTCGGCGCGTACGAACAAGGGGGGGCATGTGAGCACCAGCAGCAGCACCGTCGGTCAGTCCATCGCCGACCGGCTGAAGAAAACCGTTTTCCGCTTCGACAGCTCCGACACGGCGGAGTTGCGCGGCTTTCAGCGAAGGATGTTCGGGGATCGGGTCTGGCAGGTGGATGAGTCCTACAACCGCTGGCTCTTCGACGAGGTGCCCGACCGGGACGCGGACGGGCCGCAGATCTGGGTCTGCAAGCGGCAGGGACAGATCGTCGGCCAGCAATGCGGGATTCCCTTCCGCCTGAAGGCGCGGGACCGGGAGATCGCGGCCTCCTGGGCCAACAGCCTGATGGTCCTGCCCGAATGGCGGATGCGCGGCGCCTTCACGCCGCTGTCGGAAGCGCAGATCGACAGCCGTCCGCTGGCCATGGCCATCCATGTTTCCGACTCCGCCTACAAGGCCTATACGAAGGCGGGCTGGATCGACATCGGCGCCCTGCCGGCCTACGTCTTTCCCCTGAACGCGCGGCGCTGCCTGGAGGCGTCCTCGCTCCAGGGCCGCATGCGGACCGTTGGGACGATCGCCGGGCCGGCACTTCATGGCGCGCGGATCACCGGCCATCTGCTGAGCCGGGCGACCGGCGCGCGGTTGGAGGAGATCGGGCGGTTCGACGGGCGGGCCGATGCCGTCTGGCGCCGCGCCTCCTCCCACTACCCGCTGATCGCGCTGCGCGACCTGACGCACCTGCACTGGCGTTACGACAAGATCCCATGCGCGTCGGCCTACCGCCGTTTCCTGCTGACGCGCGGGGGCGAGCCTCTGGGCTATGCGGTCCTGCGCCGCGAGACCTGGCGGAAGGAGCCCTGCCTCGCCATCGTGGACTATCTGTGCGAGCCGGCGTGGCTGTGGGTCCTGCTGAGCCACACGCTGCGCATTGCCGCGAGGGAGCGCGCGACCGCCCTCATCTGCCGCACGCTGAACGCGCGGGCGGACCCGACCTTCCTCGCCATGGGGATGATGAAGGTGCCCGACCGCGTGGGCTTCCCGGTGCGGGTGATGGCACACGCCGGGCCGGACGCCGGCATCGACCGGGCGGACTTCGCCGACCGCCGCAACTGGCTGCTGACCATGGGCGACGGCGACGCCAGTTTCCTGATGCACAACACGCTGCCCGAATCCGCCGGGCCGCAACCGGAGGGAGCCGCCGTCCAGGGGTAGCCGGGATGCGAAGGAGCGGTCCGGCCGCCGAAGCGCCGGTGCGATTCCTTTCGTCTATTCTGCCCGTGGTCACTCGGAAGGAGTTGGTAACGGGCCATTTTGGATGACCATCTCAAAAGTCTCACAAGAAAGTACGCCTGGTCCACTGACGGTAGTTTGGCCTTTTACGACGTTTACGGCCTCCACTTTTTCTATCACGATTGCTGGGTGCTTAGACAAAGAAGCCTAATGTATTCGGTGAGAGGAAACGCCGATCGATCAGTCCTATGAACAGCAGAAGTCAAGGCCCGATGTCAGAACCGGACCTTGGCTTCGGTTTTGTGTCGGTGAATCTGGTCTCTGCAATACAGCGCGGACAACGGTGAAACCTCTACGAATGAGAGAGTCGGGAAAGGAGACGTCTTATGTCGAGCAATGAGTTTGCCGACCTGTTGGAAAGCGGGGGTTCGGTCGGCACGTCCGGCATTCCGGAAGCCCTGGCGGTGCTGGAGTCGAAGATCGCGGCGGGAACCGCCAGCGTCGGAGTCATCGGCCTGGGTTACGTCGGCCTGCCTTTGGCGCGGCTGTTCGCGCGGGCCGGATTCTCGGTGACGGGCTTCGATATCGATCCGGAAAAGGTCGCCAGCCTCAACGGCGGCATCTCCTACATCGGCACCGTTTCGACGGACGAGGTCCGCGGGATGCTCGACGAGGGGCGCTTCACCGCCACGGCGAACTTCCAGACGCTGGCGGACATGGACGCCATCGTCATCTGCGTGCCGACGCCGCTGACGCGCAACCGTGAACCGGACATGAGCTGCATCGAGGTCACCACCCGGCAGATCGCCCAGGTGCTGCGCCCCGGCCAGCTCATCGTCCTGGAATCGACCACCTACCCCGGCACGACGCGCGAGGTGGTGCGCCCGATCCTGGAGAAGACCGGTCTCGGCAGCGGCACGGACTTCCTGCTGGCCTTCTCGCCGGAGCGCGAAGACCCCGGCAACGAAACCTTCACCACCGCGCGCATCCCGAAGATCGTCGGCGGCGAGGACCCCAACGCGCTGCGCATCGCCTGCGCCATGTACGGCCGCGCGCTGGAGCGCGTGATCCCCGTCTCCTCTCTTGAGGCGGCCGAAGCGGTGAAGCTGACCGAGAACATCTTCCGCTGCGTGAACATCGCGCTCGTCAACGAGTTGAAGGTCGTCTACGACGCGATGGGCATCGACGTGTGGGAGGTGATCGAGGGCGCCAAGACCAAGCCCTTCGGCTACATGCCCTTCTACCCCGGCCCCGGCCTGGGCGGCCACTGCATCCCGATCGACCCTTTCTACCTGACCTGGAAGGCCCGCGAGTTCGACGTCGCCACCCGCTTCATCGAGCTGGCCGGCGAGATCAACACCCGCATGCCCCACTATGTGGTGGAGCGGCTGTCCCAGGCCATGGACACCAAGCTGGGCCGCGCGCTGCGCGGGGCGCGCATCCTCGTGCTGGGCATCGCCTACAAGAAGAACATCGAGGACATGCGCGAAAGCCCGGCGCTGAAGATCATCGATCTTCTCCAGGACCGCGGCTGCGCGGTGTCCTACTACGATCCGCACGTCCCGCAGCTTCCGGAAACGCGCCGTCTGGCCCGCATGGCCGGCACGCCATCGGTCGCCCTGGAGGACATCCGGGAAGGCGCCTTCGACGCGGCGATCCTGTGCACCGACCACGACTCCTTCGACCTGAAGACCCTGCTGGATGGGCTGCCGCTGGTGGTCGATACCCGCAACGCCTTCGGCAAGGCCGGCATCGTGGACGAGAAGATCGTGAAGGGCTGATTGCCGGCCTGGACCCTTACCGACCGATCCTCAGGAGAATGGGATGGCCGCGTACACTCAAGTAGACGGAGCCCTGGGGTCCGAAGCCAGCACGCGGGAGGTCGCGCTGCGCGACCTCCTCCAGGTGCTGCGCCGGCGCCGGAGCACGATCATCGCCAGCGTCCTGTGCTGCACCGCGCTGGCCACCGCCGGTGCCCTGCTGTTTGAGCCGCGGTTCACCAGCCAGGCCGTGCTCATCATCGATCCGCGCACGACGGCGGTCACGGACATCGACGCCGTGATCTCCAACCTGCCGCGCGAGGCGGCGGCGATCCGGACCGAAATCGACATGATCACCTCCACCGCCACCGCCGCCAAGGTGGTGGACCGGCTGGGGCTGGTCCACGATCCGGAGTTCAACGGCGCCATCGAGCAGCCTTCGGTCATCGACCTCGCCGTCGCCGGCATCAACGATACCCTCGGCTACGACCTGTCGCCGCTGCGCCGGCAGATCACCGGCTATCTGAATTCCGCCGGGATCGGTGTGAAGGAACCGACGACGCCGGAGAAGGAGCGCGCCGCGGTCGTCGCGGAGGTCCGCCGCGGCCTGTCCGCCACCAGCGACGCGCAGTCCTACACCATCGTCGTCTCCTTCAAGGCGAAGGAGCCGGACAAGGCGGCGCGCATCGCCAACGCCTTCGTGGACGAGTATCTGCTCGACCAGCTCAAGACCAAGCAGGAGGTCACCCAGCAGGCCAACCAGTGGCTGGAGGACCGCATCACCGAACTGCGCGCCCAGGTCGAGGCGTCGGACAAGGCGGTGCAGGACTATCGTGCGCAGCAGGGCCTCGTGCTCGGCGGGGCCAGCGGCGAATCCTTCCTGTCGCAGCAACTCGCCGAACTGAACCGCGCCCTGGTCGTCGCCCAGACGGAACGGGGGCGGGCGGAGGCGCGGGCGCAGAACGCCAAGATCGTCGCGCGCAGCCCGACCGAGGGCAACGCGGCGGAGGTTCTGGGCTCCCCGCTGATCCAGCGGCTGGGCGAGGAGGAATCGGCCATCGCGCGGCGGCTGGCCGAATACCGCACCCGTTACGGCGACCAGCACCCGGCGGTGCAGGCCTACGTCACGCAACTGACCAACCTGCGCCAGAAGATGCGTGAGGAAGTCACGAAGATCATGGCGGTCATCAACAACGAGGTGGAAATCGCCCGCGCCCGCGAGCGCGAGATGGAAGCCGCGCTGAAGAAGCTGACCGCGGAAACGGCGGGCGAGCTGGGCGCCAACGTCCGTCTGGCCCAGTTGCAGCGCGAGGCCGACGCCAACCGCCGCGTCTATGAAGGGCTGCTCCAGCGTCTGGTGGAAACGCGTGAGCAGGGTGACCTTCAGCAGCGCGACGCCCGCGTCGTGTCCAAGGCGGAACCGCCGCTGGAACCGTCCACGCCGGGCAAGAAGCTGTTCGTCGGCGGCGGTCTGGCCGTGGGCCTGCTGATCGGCATGTTCCTGGCCTTCCTGCGCGACCACCTGAACAAGACCTTCCGCAACACCCAGCATGTGGAGGAAACCATCGGCGTGCCGGCCATCGGGCTGGTGCCGTCCCTGCCGCAGCACAAGAACGCCAAGCCGGAGGATTACGTCCTCGACCGCCCGCGGTCGGAATACAGCGAGGCGGTGCGCGCCATCGGCGTGTCGCTCTACGCCCGCGGCGCGCTGAACACCGGCAGCGTGGTGATGGTCACGTCCGCCGTGCCCGGCGAGGGCAAGACCACCGTCTGCCTGACGATGGCGCGCATGCTGGCCTCCTCGGGCCGGCGGGTGCTTTTACTGGAATGCGACCTGCGCTGCCCGCGCATCGGCAAGGTGCTGGGCGACAACGCGCCGGGCGACCTGAGCGACCTGATCGTCGGCAAGGCGGAATGGAACGACGTGGTCCAGGTGGATGGACGGACCGGCCTGCATTACGTCGTGGGCCGCCCGCACTGCGACCATCCGCAGGAGCTTCTGGGGTCGGAGAAGCTGGCGAGCGTCATCAAGTTCGCCTCGCTGGAATACGACTGCGTCATTCTCGACACCCCGCCGATGGCGGTCGTGGCGGACGCGGGCGTGCTGACCCGGTCGGCGACGGAATGCCTGTTCGTGGTGCGCTGGGAGCAGACGCCGCGCGCCGTGGTCCAGCGGGCCATCGACCGGCTGACCGAACTGGGCCGCGACGTGACCAGCGTCGTGCTGAGCCGGGTGGACCTGAAGCGGCTGGCTCGCTCCGACGCTTCGGAAGAGGCCTACGGCCTGAACGAGGCGCGCCGCTACTACACGCGCTGATCGGCAAGTCTCCTCTGGGGAGAGGGGCAGGATGAGCGGAGTGCGCCTGTGACGGACGTACCGCCACGCGCATCCCCCTCACCCTCCCCACGCCTGCGGCGCGGGTCCCCTCCCTCTCCCCGGAGGGGCGAGGGACATAAAAGCGGGTTCATTGAGGGAACAGGATGAGTGCAACGCCATTTCCGCGAAACCGAGCCGACCTGACGCCAAGCCTGTTCGATCAGGCGGTGTGCGCCATCGGCCTGATCCTGCTGTGGGACGCGCTGCTGTCGGTGATGATGTCGGCACCGTCGCAGCGCTTCATCCTGCGCGCGGGCGGCGCGCCGGAATCCTCCGGCGACACCATCAAGCAGCTCATCTTCGCCGCCCTCTACGCCACGGCGCTGCTGCGGATCGTCATGCTCCACGGCGTCCGGGCCTTCCGCTATCTCAGCATTCCCATGGCGCTCATGGTCGTGCTGGCCATCGCGTCCAGCCAGTGGTCGCACGACCCGGCGCTGACCATCCGCCGCGGCGTGGCGCTGGTCGGGACCACCATCTTCGGCCTCTATGTCGGACTGTCCTATGGCGAGGTGGCTCTGGCCCGGCTGATCCACCGCGCGGTCTTCGTGCTGGCGGTGCTGAGCGCGCTTCTGGCGGTGGGCCTGCCCAGCTACGGCCTGATGCCGGCGGAGCAGGGATCACAGTGGCGCGGCGTCTTCTCCCACAAGAACGGGCTGGGCGACGCCATGGCCTTCGGCCTGACCGCCGGGCTGTTCGTCCTGCGCTCCCGCCCGGTGACCGACAGCATGGCGCTGGTCTGGCGGCTGGGCAGCTTCGCGATCATGGCCGGCTGTCTCGCCATGTCCGGCTCCGCCACGGCGCTGATCGTCGCCATGGCGGGGATGACGCTGGTGCTTCTGGTCACCCACCGGCAGGACGCCGGGTCGCTGGCGCTGGAACTGTACGGCGGCGCGCTGGTGGTCCTGCTGACCGCCGTCTTCGCGCTGCTGAATCTGGAAAGCATCGTCGGGCTGCTGGGCCGCGACATCACGCTGACCGGGCGCACGCTGATCTGGGACTTCGCCTTCCGGATGATCGGGCAGCAGCCGGTGCTGGGTTACGGCTTCAGCGCCTTCTGGTCGGGGCTGGACGCGCCGGGCGCCCTGTTCTGGCGCACCTCGGGCCGGTTCGACATCCACGCGCACAACGGCTTCATCCAGACGACGCTGGACGTCGGCCTGCTCGGCCTCGGCCTGTTCGCGGTGGCCTATGTGGTTTACCTGTCGCGGATCGCCCGGATCGTGCCGGTGGACCGCAGCGGGGCGGCGCGCTGGCACATCGTCTTCGCCATGATGCTGGTGCTGGGCAACGTCGCGGAAAGCAGCCTGCTGATCCAGAACGGCCTGCTGTGGTTCCTCTTCACCGCCTTCCAGGCGCGGTTGTCCAAGACGGTGCACGCTTACGCCCGCACCCCACGCCCGGCGCGGCGGCACAGAATGACGGACGGCATTCCGGTGGCGGAGTCGCGGTCATGATGTCCAGCGGCTTCGCCTTCTTCGCGACCCGGATCGCCGTCGGCATCCTGGGCTTCGCGGCGGTCGCGGTCTTCTCGCGCATCGTCTCCCCGGACGCCTACGGTCATTACGCGCTGGTCATGGCGGCGGCGGCGGCGATCAACGCCTGCGGCTTCTCCTGGATGGGCCTGTTCGTCCTGCGCAAGTGCGGCGGCGACGCGGCGGAGCGGGATGCGTGGCTGTCCACGGTCGTCACCGCCTTTCTGGTGGTGGCCTGCGGCGTCCTCGTCGTCCTGGGCGCCGTGGTGGCCTTCCATCCCGGCATGAACGGCATCGATTATGTGCTGTATCTGCCGGTGATCGCGATCCTGATCTCGTGGTTCGACCTGTCGATCCAGATGTCGCGGGCGCGGCTGAAGGGCTCCGTCTTCGCGGCGAAGTCCTTCGCCAAGGCGCTGTTCGGGCTGGCGCTCGGCTCCGCCTTCGTGCTGATCGGCTGGACGCAGGAGGGGCTTCTGCTCGGCACCAGCCTGGGCTTCCTGCTGGTCACCGCGATCTGGCTGCGTTCGGACCTGAAGGGGATCACCCTGCGCTGGCCGGCGCGGGAGCGGATCGGGCTGCTGCTGTCCTTCGGCGGGCCGCTGATGCTGAGCCTGATGGTCGGCTGGGCTCTCGATTTCGCGGACCGTTTCCTGATCTACTGGTTCATCGGCGAGGCGGCGGCGGGCGCCTACGCCATGGCCTATGACCTCGCCAAGCAGCCGATCATGCTGGTGGCGTCGGCGGCGTCGCTGGTCACGCTGCCGATGGCGTCGCGCGCCTATGACGGCGCCGGCCCGCGGGCGGCGCGCCCGATCATGGCGCGGAACCTGACCATCCTCCTGCTGGTCTGCCTGCCGCTGGTGCTGATGGAGGTGATCTCCGCGCACGGCATCGTCGGGCTTCTGCTGGGCGAGGCGTACCGTGAAACCGGTGCGGCGATCATGCCCATCGTCGCCCTGTCGGTCTTCATCAGCATCCTGCGCATCTACCACTTCGACCTGTCGCTGCATCTGACGAAGAGGACCGGCTACATCCTGAAGCTGACCATGCTGACGGCGGCGCTGAACGTCGGCGCCAACCTGCTCCTGATCCCGCGCTTCGGGGTGATCGGGGCGGCCTACGGCTCGCTGGCGGCGCAACTCGGCTGGGTGGTGGCCGCCGCCATCCTGATGCCGCGGGCGGGCGTCCTGGCGGTGCCGGTGAAGGATCTGCTGAAGGTGACCGCCGCCGCCCTGCTGTTCGCCGCCGGGCTGGAGATCGCGGCGTGGGAAAGCGACCTGCTGCTCGTCCAGATCGCCTCGGCGGGCAGCCTCTATCTGTTGGCTCTGGCCCTGCTGAACCCCGCCAACCTGATGGGACAGGTGCGGAGCGGACTGGCGCGGCTGAGACACCCCCGATCCCGGCATGAGCAACTTGAACAGGCGTGAGGAAGGAGCCCCATGTCGAAAAAGCTGGTGGTCTGCGTGTGCACCTACCGCAGGCCGAAGGATCTTTACCGCACGTTGCTGTCGCTGGAGGGGCTGACCTTCAACCCCGACGCCCCGCTGGATGTCGAGGTGCTGGTGGTGGACAACGATCCGGCGCGCTCCGCCGAGCCGCTGTGCCGGGACATGGCGCAGGACTGGCGCTTTCCCATCCGCTACGCGGCGGAACCGGCGCCGGGCATTCCCGCCGCCCGCAACCGCTGCCTGGACGAGACGGCGGACGCCGACCTGATCGCCTTCATCGACGACGACGAGGTGGCGAGTCCCGGCTGGCTGGACTGGCTGGTCACGGCCATGGAGCGCACCGGCGCCGCCGTGGTCGCCGGTCCGGTCCTGCCGATCTACGAAAAACGCCCGCCGGATTGGCTGATCAAGGGCCGCTTCCACGATCTGCAACGGATGCCCACCGGCAGCGAGCCGGCCTATTGCGCCACCGGCAACGTGCTGTTCCGCCGCTCCATCCTGAAGGGTGGCGTGCGCTTCGATCCGGAACTGAGTCTGTCCGGCGGCAGCGACGTGCTGTTCTTCGAGCAGATCCGGCGCCAGGGCCACCGCATCGTCTGGTGCGACGAGGCCACCATCGAGGAGTATGTGCCGGCCAGCCGTATGACCGCCCGCTGGGTGCTGCGCCGCGCCTTCCGCCTGGGCACCTGCGTGTCGCTGACCGAGGCCAAGCTGAACGGCCAGCGCCGCACGCTGGTGAAGCGCTCCACGCTGGGGCTCGCGCACATCGCGCTGAACCTTATCGCCCTGCCCTTGATGCCCATGGCGATGGCCTTCGACGTGAGCTGGCCGATCCGCCGGCTTCAGAAGATCTGCGTGGGCAGCGGCTATCTCTACGGCCTGATGGGCTTTCAATATCTGGAGTACAAGCGATGAAGGAAGCCGCGGCGGAGGCTCCGCCCGTCACCGTCAGCGCGGTCATCCCGACGCGCAACCGCCCGCATCTGGTCCTGCACGCCGTGGAGAGCGTGCGCGCCCAGACCGTCACCGATCTGGAAATCGTCGTCGTCGTGGACGGGCAGGACCCCGCCACCGTTGCCGCGCTGGCGGCGGTGGAGGACCGACGGCTGCGCATCGTGCAGAACCCGAGGTCGCTCGGGCCGGCGGGGGCGCGCAACGCCGGGGTGCAGGCGGCGCTTGGCGAGTGGATCGCCTTTCTGGACGACGACGATTCCTGGGCGCCGCGGAAGCTGGAACGGCAACTCGCCGCCGCCAGGGCGTCGGGGGCCAGGTTGCCCGTGGTGTCGTGCAGCACCAGCGTCCGCATCGGTGAGCGCCGCTACGTCTGGCCGCAGCGCAGGCCGGAACCGGGCGAGCCGATCAGCGATTACCTGATCGACCGCCGCAGTCCCCTCTCCCGCCCTGGCTATCTCGCCACGCCGACCATCATGGTGCCGCGCGCGCTGGCCCTGGCCGTGCCGATGCCGGACTACCGCCATTTCGAGGATTGGGGCTGGCTGTTCCGGACGCTGGATCAGCCGGGGGCCGAGCTGGTCTTCGTGGACGAGCCGCTGTGCTTCGTGGAGATCGACGAGGGCCGCGCCTCGCTGCATTCGGTGGACGATTGGCGGCAGGCGTTCGAATGGGCGCGCACCCACCGCCCGCTGATGACGGGCAACGCCTACGCCGCCTTCCTGATGACCAAGGTCGTCGGCATGGCCCGCCGCGAAGGCGATTGGAACGCCGTCCGCCGCCTGCTGGCCGAGGCGACGCGGGCGGGCGACCCGAAGATGCGGCATTACCTGATGTTCTTCGGCACCTGCGTG
>JAEYPE010000146.1 GCA_023411035.1 Pseudomonadota bacterium | reverse complement strand
ACATCGACCTGTTAGAGTGCAACGAGGCCTTCGCCAGCATCCCCCTTGCCTGGATCAGGGAACTCGGCATCGACCCGGCCAGGGTCAACGTCAACGGCGGCGGTATCGCGCTCGGTCATCCGCTGGGCGCCACCGGCGCCCGCATCATGACCACCATGCTGAACGAGTTGGAAAAGCGCCAGGGCCGCTACGCGCTGCAGACCATGTGCGAGGGCGGCGGGCAGGCCAACGTCACCATCATCGAGCGGCTGTGATCCGATGCCGGTCTACCGCTACCAGGGCATCGTTCCGGTCGTCGATCCCAGCAGCTTCCTGCACCCGACGGCGACGCTGATCGGCGACGTGATCGTCGGCCCCGGTTGCTACATCGGACCCGGCGCCTCGCTGCGCGGCGACTTCGGCCGCATCATGGTCGAAGGAGCGAGCAGCGTGCAGGACAGCTGCACGATCCACACCTCGTCCGGGAACGACTGCGTGGTCGGCCTCGGCGCCACGGTGGGGCACGGCGCGGTGCTGCACGGGTGCCGGATCGGCCGCCACACGCTGATCGGCATCAACGCCGTCGTCCTCGACAACGCCGAGGTCGGCGACGAGTGCCTGGTGGCGGCCCTGTCGCTCGTGCGGCCGGACGCCCGCTTGCCGGCGCGGAGCCTGATCGCCGGCAATCCGGCGCGGGTCCTGCGCGCCTTCGCGCCGGAACAGATCACCTGGCGCAACACCGGCGAGGGCGAGTACCAGCGCCTCGCGCGGGAGGCTCTTACCGATCTGGCCGAATGCCAGCCGATCCCGGCCGCCGAGCCGGACCGCCCGCGCATTCGCGCCAACGCCATCGCCGTCCGCCTGCGTGGCGAGACGGCCCAGGAACGGGAACGGCGCTACGGCCTGGCCGACGCCTCAAAAAACGGGGAAGAATGATGTCGCGGATTTGCGAGGGGCGGGTCGTCGTCGTCACCGGTGCGGGCAACGGTCTTGGCCGTGCCTATGCGTTGGGTCTGGCCGCCGAAGGCGCCAAGGTGGTGGTGAACGACCTCGGCGTCGGCCGGCACGGCGAGGACGGCACCACCAAGGGGGCCGCCGAGAAGGTGGTGGACGAGAGCCGCGCGGCCGGCGGCGAGGCGGTCGCCAACACCGACGACGTCACCGACTGGGAGGCGGGCAAGCGCATCGTCCAATGCGCGCTGGACAGCTTCGGCGACCTGCATGCGGTGGTGAACAACGCCGGTTTCGTGCGCGACCGCATGTTCGTGGCCTGCACGCCCGACGAGTGGGACGCCGTCCTCCGCGTCCACCTGCGCGGCCATTTCTGCACCAGCCGCCATGCGGTCGATTACTGGCGCAACCAGCAGAAGGCCGGCCGGCCTGTCGATGCACGGATCATCAACACGACCTCCGGCGCCGGCCTGCAGGGCAGCATCGGCCAGAGTGCCTATTCGGCGGCAAAGGGCGGCATCGCCACGTTGACCCTGGTGCAGGCGGCCGAACTGGCCCGCTACGGCATCACCGCCAACGCGCTCGCCCCCAGCGCCCGCACGCGCATGACGGAGAGCGTCTTCGCCGAGGAGATGAGCCGCGTCGAGGACGGGCTCGACGTCTACGCACCGGAGAACACCGCTCCACTGATCGCGTGGCTGTGCAGCGCCGAATCCAGCGACGTCACCGGGCAGGTCTTCGAGCTCAAGGGCGGCCGCATCTTCCTGTCGCAGGGTTGGACCGACAGCCCGGACGTCGACAAGAAGGCGCGTTGGAATGCCGACGAGCTGGGGCCGGTGGTCCGCCGCCTGCTGAACAGCCGCGCACCGGCCAAGCCGGTCTATGGCGCGGCGTGAGGAGTTGGCCATGCAGTTCGCCCTGACCGACGACCAGCGAGCCATTCAGGAGAGCGTGCGGGCGGTCCTCGTCAAGGAGGCCGGGCTGGAACAGCTCCGCGCGGCCATCGCTTCGCCCGACGGCTGGGACGCGGCGCTCTGGAACGCACTCGCCGTGGAGATGGGCTATACCGGCCTGATGGTGCCGGAGGCGCAGGGCGGCACCGGCTTCGGCGCCGTGGAGATGGCGCTGGTGCTGGAGGAGCTCGGCGCCCGGCTGGCGGTGATCCCCTTCTTCGAGACCGCCGTCCTTGCCGTCCAGACGATCCTGAACGCCGGCACCATGGCGCAGCGGGACGCCCTGCTGCCGGCCCTCGCCGACGGCTCGACCAAGGCGACGGTGGCGATCACCGGTGCGGACGGGCGGACGTCGCCCGACGGCATCACCGCGGTGCTGAAGCGCAGCGGCACCGGCTGGCAACTGACCGGGGAAGCCGGCTTCGTGCCGTTCGCCCATGTGGCCGACCTGCTCCTCGTCGCCGCCCGCGCTCCCGGCTCGGTGGGCGATGAGGCGATCAGCATCGTCGTGCTGCCTGCGGGCACGCCCGGTCTCACGGTCGAGCGGCTGCCCGGCCTGGACCCTACCCGGCCCTTCGCGCGTCTGCTGTTCCGCGACGTGACGGTGGAAGAGGACGCGATCCTCGGCGCGCCGAATGCCGCCGGGCAGGCCCTGGAGCGCACCCTGGCCATCGCGGCCGGCCTGTTGGCGGCGGAGCAGACCGGCGGTGCGGCGTTCTGCCTGTCCACCACCGTCGAATATGCTCAGCAGCGCGTGCAGTTCGGCCGTCTCATCGGCTCCTTCCAGGCGGTGAAGCACGAACTGGCCGACATGATGGTGGCGGTCGAGGCCGCCCGCTCGGCGGCGCTCTACGCCGCGGTTGCCATCGACCAGGGCGGCGAGGCGGTGTTCGAGGCCGGATCCGTGGCGCGCAGCTGGTGCACGGACGCCTATCGGATGTGTGCCGGCGAGGCGATCCAGCTGCATGGCGGCATCGGCTTCACCTGGGAACACCACGCCCACCTGTATTTCAAGCGCGCCTGGTCGAGCTCGACCTGGTTCGGCGACGCCGCCCATCACCGTGAACGGGTCGCCCGACTGATCGGCCTCGGTTGATCGGCGTGGATCGATTGACCTGATTTGATCGGCCCCGGCCACCGCCACGCAAGGAAAGACCGTCATGAGCCTGACCCCCCTCTACCCGCCGGCCCGCGACCTGCTGCGCGACAAGTCGGTCGTCATCACCGCCGCCGCCGGCACCGGCATCGGCTTTTCCGTCGCCAAGCGCGCGGCTGAGGAAGGCGCCCGCCTGCTGATCAGCGACTTCCACGAACGGCGCCTGGGCGAGGCGGCGGACCGGCTGGAGGCCGAAACCGGCCGACGCCCCGCCACCTTCGTGTGCGACGTCACGAAGGAGAACGAGGTCCAGGCACTGCGCGACGCGGCCGAGGCCACCTTCGGCGGCGTCGACGTCCTGATCAACAACGCCGGCCTGGGCGGCGAGGTGTCGGTGGTCGAGATGACGGACGAGCAGTGGGGGCGCGTCATCGACGTCACGCTGACCAGCGTCCTGCGCATGTGCCGCGCCTTCCTGCCGGGCATGTACGCGCGGGGCACGGGCGCCGTTGTCAACAACGCCTCCGTCCTCGGATGGCGTGCCCAGGCGGGACAGGCGCATTACGCCGCCGCCAAGGCCGGCGTGATGGCCTTCACCCGCTGCGCGGCAATCGAGGCGGCGCGACACGGCGTGCGCATCAACGCCGTCGCACCGTCGATCGCCATGCACCCGTTCCTCGCCAAGGTGACCTCGCAGGAGGCGCTGGAGCGTCTGGCCGCCCAAGAGGCGTTCGGCCGCCCCGCCGAGGTGTGGGAGGTCGCCAACGTGATGGTCTTCCTGGCCTCGGACCTGTCGTCCTACATGACGGGCGAGATCCTGTCCGTATCGAGCCAGAGGGCCTGACGGTGCCGGTTACTTTCGACACTCCCCGCGACCTCCTGGGCAAGGAAGGCACCGACCTCGGCGCCTGCGACTGGTTGTCCATCGATCAGGATCGTATCGATGCCTTCGCCAGCGTCACCGGCGACGATCAATGGATCCACGTCGATCCGGTCCGCGCCAAGGACGGCCCCTTCGGCACGACCATCGCGCACGGCTATCTGACGCTGAGCCTGGTCAACCTGTTCCTGCCGCAGATCCTGACCATCCGCAGCTTCTCCTCGGGCGTCAATGTCGGGCTGGACCGCCTGCGCTTCGTGGCCCCGGTGCCGGTGGGCGCCCGCATCCGCGGCCGCGGCGAGATCGTCAAGGTCGAGGAGGTCAAGGGGGGTGCCATCCAGTCGACCGTCCGCGTGACCGTCGAGATCGACGGGCATGACAAGCCTGCCTGCGTCGCCGACACCGTCTCCCGCTATTTCCTTTGAAGGGGCGCTCCCATGCGTGAAGCCGTCATCGTCTCCGTCGCCCGTACCCCCATCGGCAAGGCCTATCGCGGCGCCTACAACGACACCGATGCCGCCGCCCTGTCCGGCCATGTGGCCGCCGAGGTGGTCCGCCGGGCCGGGATCGACCCGGCCATGGTCGAGGATCTGATCATCGGCTGCGCCTCGCAGCAGGGCAACCAGAGCTATAACATCGGCCGCCTCACCGTGGCGTCCGCCGGCCTGCCGCAGAGCGTCGCCGGCATGAGTCTGGACCGCCAATGCGGATCCGGCCTGATGGCGATCGCCACGGCCGCCAAGCAGATCATCGTCGATGGCATGGACGTGGTGGTGGCCGGCGGCGTCGAGAACATCAGCCTGACCCAGACCAAACACAAGAGCACCTATCGGGCGCGCTCGCAGTCCGTTCTCGATCACATGCCGCACATGTGGATTCCGATGATCGAGACGGCCGAGGTGGTGGCCGAGCGCTACGGCATCTCGCGCGAGGCGCAGGACCAGTTCAGCGTCCGCAGCCACCAGCGCACCGCCGCCGCCCAGGCCGCCGGCCGGTTCGACGCCGAACTGGCGCCGCTTACCACCCGTAAGGCCGTGCTGAACAAGGAGACCAACGAGACCACCTACGAGGAGGTGACGCTGACCCGCGACGAGGGCGCGCGCGCCGACACCACGCTGGAAGGGCTCGCCAAGCTCGCTCCCGTCTACAAGGACGGCGCGCTCGTCAAGGAAGGGCGCCACATCACCGCCGGCAACGCGTCGCAGCTGTCGGACGGCGCCGCGGCCGTGCTGGTGATGGAGGCGAAGACCGCGGCCCGGCTGGGCCTGACGCCGCTCGGCGCCTATCGCGGCATCGCCGTTGCCGGCTGCGCGCCCGAGGAGATGGGAATCGGCCCGGTCTTCGCCGTGCCGAAGCTGCTGGAGCGCAACGGGCTGAAGACCGCCGACATCGATCTGTGGGAGCTGAACGAGGCCTTCGCCGCGCAGGCGATCTACTGCCGCGACCGGATCGGCATCGATGACGAGACCCTGAACGTGGACGGCGGCGCCATCGCCGTCGGCCACCCCTTCGGCATGAGCGGCGCCCGCATGAGCGCTCACATCCTGATGGAAGGCCGGCGGCGGGGCGCCCGGTACGGCGTCGTCACCATGTGCATCGGCGGCGGCATGGGCGCCGCCGGCCTGTTCGAAATCTACTGAGGCCCGCCATGGATCTGGCCTTCGCCCCCGACTTGGACTCCTTCCGCGCCGAGGCCGCCGCCTGGCTGGAAGAGCAGCTGTCCGGCCCGTTCAAGGACTTGCGCGGCCTGCACAACCATGTGGACCTGATCGAGCGTCGTCGCGAATGGGAACAGTGCCTGGGCGCGGCGGGCTGGAGCTGCATCGGCTGGCCGCGCGCGTTCGGCGGGCGCGACGCCACCATCGCCGAGCAGGTCGTCTTCGCCGAGGAGTACGCGCGCGCCCGCGCGCCGGCCCGCATCGGTCACATCGGCATCGAGCTGGCGGGTCCGACCCTGCTGGCCTTCGGGAGCGAGGAGCAGAAGCAGCGCTTCCTGCCGGACATCGCCGGCGGCCGCGCCATCTGGTGCCAAGGCTATTCCGAACCCAACGCCGGCTCGGACCTCGCCAACGTGCGCACCAGGGCGCGGCGCGACGGCGACCGTTACCTCATCGACGGGCAGAAGATCTGGACCTCCATGGGCTCGATCGCCGACTGGTGCTTCGTCCTGTGCCGGACGGAGCCCGGCTCTTCCGGGTCGAAGGGGCTGTCGTTCCTGCTGGTGGACATGCACCAGCCGGGCGTCACCGTGCGGCCGATCAGGCAGATGACCGGCGAATCCGAGTTCAGCGAGGTGTTCTTCGACGGGGCCGTGGCCAAAGCCTGCGACCTCGTCGGCGAGGAGGGCCAGGGCTGGAAGGTCGCCATGGGCCTGCTGGGTTTCGAGCGCGGCGTGTCCACCCTGGCCCAGCAGATGCACTTCCGCACCGAGCTGGACGAGCTGATCGCCATCGCCACGGCGAACGGCAAGGCCGCCGACCCGCTGATCCGCCAGCGCCTCGCCCAGGCGCACATCGGCCTGAAGATCATGCGCTACAACGCGCTGCGCATGCTGGCGAACGCCGAGGCCGGCCGGCTGAGCCCGGAGGCCTACACCTACAAGCTCTACTGGTCCACCTGGCACCGCGACCTGGGCGAACTGGCGATGGACGTCATCGGCCCGACCGCGCACATCGGCGAGAGCGCGGACCGCTTCCCGCCGCTCACCAACATGTTCCTGATGTCGCGCGCCGACACCATCTACGCCGGCACCAATCAAATCCAGCGCAACATCATCGCGGAACGCGGCCTCGGCCTGCCGCGCGAGGCTCGCGGCCAGTGACCCGCCCCCTGCCCCCCACCCTTCCGGCCGCCGCCGCCATGGCCGCGGCCCGCCATCCCGACGCCCCCGCCCTGATCGAGAACGGGCGCACCTGGGCCTTCGCCGACCTGTACCGGCAGGTGCGGGTCGCGGCGGCGGCGTTCCTCGCCCACGGCCTGCGCAAGGGCGACGTGGTCGCCATCTGGGCTCCCAACCAGAGCGAATGGATCGTCGCCGCTCTGGGCGCGCAGTCGGTCGGAGCCGTCATCACCCCGCTGAACACCCGCCTGAAGGGCAGGGAGGCGGCCGACATTCTGCGCCGGTCCCGCACCCGGATGCTGTTCACGGTCGGCCGGTTCCTCGGCACCGACTACCCTGCCCTGCTCGCCGGGAAGGAACTGCCGGACCTCGCCCGGACCGTGCTGTTCGACGATCCGGGCACCGGCGGCTGGACCAGCTTCCTCGCGGAAGGCGCGGGGCCGGATGATCCGCAGATCGACCGTCGCATGGCCGCGGTCGGGCCCGACGACCCGTCCGACCTCCTGTTCACGTCCGGCACCACCGGGGCACCGAAAGGTGTCATCAGCTGCCACGGCCAAGTGATCCGGCTGTTTCAGGTGTGGGGCGACACCGTCGATCTGCGCGCGGGCGACCGCTATCTGATCGTCAATCCATTCTTCCACACCTTCGGCTACAAGGCCGGCTGGCTGGCCTGCCTGCTGGCCGGAGCCACCATCCTGCCGCTGCGGGCGTTCGACACGGCGGATGTTCTGCGCCGCATCGAAGAGGACGGCGTCACCTTCCTGCCCGGTCCGCCGACCGTCTACCAGTCGCTTCTGGCCGAGCGGAAAGGTGTGCCGCTGGGCCGTTCATCGCTGCGCGTGGCTGTGACCGGAGCGGCGACCGTTCCGCCCATCCTGGTCGAGCGGATGCGCTCGGAACTGGGGTTCGAAACCGTTCTGACCGGATACGGCATGACGGAATGCGGCGTCATCGCCATGTGCCGGGTCGGCGACAGCGTGGAGCGGATCGCCAACACCTGCGGCAAGGCGCTGGACGGGTTGGAGCTGAAATGCGTGGACGACCAGGGCCACGGCGTCGCCGCGGGCGAGGCGGGCGAGATTCTGGTGCGCGGCTTCGGCGTCATGCGCGGCTACCTCGACAACCCGGCCGCCACCGCGGAGGCGATCGACGAGGAGGGCTGGCTGCACACCGGCGACGTCGGCGTGCTGGATGAGGACGGCTACCTGCGGATCACCGACCGCAAGAAGGACATGTACATCACCGGCGGCTTCAACTGCTATCCGGCGGAGATCGAGAAGCTGCTGTGCGAACATCCGAAGGTGGAGATGGCGGCCGTGATCGGCGTGCCGGACGAACGGATGGGCGAAGTCGGCAAGGCCTTCCTGGTGCTCCGCCCCGGACAGAACGCGGACACCGAGGAGATCATCGCCTGGGCGCGCGGAACCATGGCCAATTACAAGGTTCCGCGGGTGATCGAGTTCCTCGACAGCCTGCCGAAGAACGCCGCCGGAAAGGTTCTGCGCGTGGCGTTGAAAACCCGGCAGGCGCACCTCCAAAAGGCGGTTGAAGCGCCGTGACCCTCCAAGACCTGCTCGACGAGCGCGCCATCATCGACCGCCTGAACCGCTTTGCCTGGATCGCGGACGGCCGGGAGTGGGACGCGGTGGAGGACGTCTTCGCCAGCGACCTCACCTTCAACTACGGCCTCGGGGAACAGTCCGGCGTCGATACCATGCGGGCGCTGCTCCGGCGATTCCTCGATCCCTGCGGCCCGAGCCAGCACCTGCTCGGCAGCATCGTGGTCGAGGTCCGCAGGGATGAGGCGAGCAGCCGCGCCTACGTGCAGGCCCGCCACCAGGGCGCCGGCGGCAAGGCCGACCGCTTCTTCGACACCAACGGCGAATACAGCGACCAGTGGAAGCGTCTGCCCGTCGGCTGGCGCATCGTCCGGCGCGACGTGACCTGGGCCATGCACATGGGCGATCCCACCGTCCTGGAGCCCTGACCGCCATTGACCGGGCCATCGACCGGGCGTCCTTTCAGAACGTCGACACGGGAGGAGAGATACCCATGCGTTTCCAGGGAAAGACCGCCATCGTCACCGGTGCGGCGTCGGGGATCGGCCGTGCCGTCGCCCAGCGGCTCGCTCGCGAGGGCGCCCGGCTCATGCTGGGCGACCGCAACGCCGAAGGGCTGGCGGAGGTCGCCGCCGGGCTGGACGAGTGCGTCGGGACGACGGTGTTCGACGTCGCCGACCCGGCCGCCTGCGCGGCCCTGGTCGACGCCACGGTCGCGGAGACCGGCAGGCTCGACATCCTGTGCAACAGCGCCGGCATCCTGCGTCTGTCGCCGTTGGACCAGCAGACGCCCGAGGTCTGGTCGCAGACCATCGGCATCAATCTGGGCGGCGTCTTCCACATGTCGCGTGCCGCCATGCCGCATCTGGTGCAAAGCCGCGGCTGCATCGTCAACCTGTCCTCCTCGACCGGTCTGGTCGGCATGGCGTTCAACGCGGCGTACTGCGCCTCCAAACACGGCGTCATCGGCCTGACCCGCGCCCTGGCGCTGGAGTTCTCGAAGGCCGGGGTGCGCGTCAACGCGGTCTGTCCCACCGGGGTCAAGACACCGATGATCGACGTTCTGCCGGCGGAGGGGATCGATTGGGCGATGCTCAGCTGCACGGAGCCGTGGCTGAACGGCGGCGAGCTGTGCGAACCGGAGGACGTCGCCGACGCCGTGGCCTTCCTCGCCTCCGATGAGGCCAAGCGCATCACCGGCGTCGCCCTTCCGGTTGATGGCGGCCAGACGGCGAACTGACCGCCGCGACAGGACTGGCCGTCGCCGCGGCTCAGCCCGTGGAGGCGGTCAGCCCCCCATCCACGACGATCTCCGTTCCGGTGATGTACCGGGCTTGATCGGACGCGAGGAACAGCGCGGCGTGGGCCACGTCCCACGCGTCGCCCATGCGGCCCATCGGCACCTAGGCATGGCGCTTGGCGACCATCGCCTCATAGTCCCCGGCGCCGTAACGATCGGCCAGGCGCAGGACGAGAGGGGTGAGCATCAGGCCCGGAACCACGCAGTTGAGCCGCACCCCCCGGCGCGCGAAAGCCACGGCGGTTACCTTGGTGAACTGGATCAATCCGGCCTTCGCTGCGGCGTATGCGACCTGATCCTTGCCGACCCAGCGCATCCCCGCCACCGAGGCGATGTTCACCGCCGCGCTGCCGCCCTGCCCCGTCATCACCGGCAGCGCCGCCTTGCTGGTGAGGTAGGCGCTGGTGAGATTCAGGTCCAGCTGCTGGCGCCAGGTGACCTCGTCCATGCTGGTCGGCGTGCCCGGTTCCGAACGGCCGACGTTGTTGACCGGGATGTCCAGCCGGCCGAACCGGGCGACGCAGCCGGTGACCAGCGCGTCCACCTGGGCGGACTCGGTCACGTCGCAGGTCACGGAGTGGAGGGTGTTGCCTTCCTGCTCGACGATCCGGCGCGTCTCGTCCGCGGCGCCGGCGTCGATGTCCACGCCAAGGACCGTCGCCCCCTGGCGCGCAAACAGCGCCGCGATCGCCTTGCCGTTGCCCCATCCCGGCGCATAGGAGCCGCAACCGGTGACGATCGCGACCTTGCCGTCCAGCCTCAACATGCGCCAGGATTCCCTTGCCTGCCCAGCCTTGATTCCCATCGGCCGCGCCGCCTAGGATAGCGCAAACCAATAGTCTGGCAAGGCGTACATGCCGGACAGGCGTAGCGCCCAACCGTTCCGGTCAACGCACCCTCCAGGAGACGACACCATGGCGCAATCCCGCCGCATCACCCTGATCAGTCCCCCGGCCCGGCCGAGGCGGCCATGCGTGCGGTGTGGCCGGAGGCGCGCGTCAGCCATCTGCTCGACGTCTCACTGGCCGGCGATCTCGCGGCACTCGGCCGCATCACGCCGTCCATCATCGACCGCTTTCTGACGCTCGGACGCTACGCGGCCGGCGTCAGCGACGGGCGCGGCGCCACGGCCAGCCTCATGTTCACCTGCTCCGCGTTCGGTCCCGCCATCGACCGCGTGAAGGCCGACCTGTCGATTCCCGTCGTTGCCCCCAATGAGGGCGCGTTTGAGGAGGCGCTGGCCCTCGCGCGAACGGCGGGCAGCGCCGGCCGCATCGGCCTGCTTCTCACCTTCGCCGGCTCCCGCGCTCCGCTTACGGCGGAGTTGAACGCCGTGGCCGACGCCATCCGCCAGCCCCGCCCCGAGATGGTAAGCACGGTGGCCGACGGCGCGCTGGCGGCGCTGCAGGCGGGCGACGGAGCGGCGCACGACCGCCTGATCGCCGAGACGGCGGCGGCAATGCCGCCGTCGATGCGCTGATCCTCGGCCAGTTCTCCATGGCGCGGGCGGCCCCGCTGGTCGCTGGATGCCGGGCGGAACCGGTGCTCACCACGCTGCATTCCGCCGCGCGCAAGCTCCGCGCCTTGGTGGAGGGCCGTTGAGGCGCCGGGTCCGCCTCAGCGGCCGGTGAAGCTCGGCGCGCGCTTGCCAAGCATGGCGGCGACGGCCTCCTTGTGGTCGTCCGTCGCGTGCGCCAGGGCCTGCATAGCGGCCGACAGCTCCAACAGCGTGTCGAGCTTGACGCTCTGCCCCTCGCGCAACAGGCGCTTGGTCATCCGCACGGCGTGCGGCGGATTGGCGGCGATGCGCCGAGCCAGAGCGTGCGCGTGGTCGAGCAGGTCGGCGTCCGGCACGACCTTGGACACCAGACCGCAGGCCAGCGCTTCGGCGGCGTCCACCGAGTCGCCGGTGAGCGCCATCTCGCACGCCTTCGAAAAGCCGACAACACGCGGCAGCAGCCACGCCCCGCCGTCGCCCGGCACGATGCCGACCTTGACGAAGCTCTCGGCGAAGTACGCGCTTTGTGCGGCGATCCGGATGTCGCACATGCAGGCGAGGTCGCAGCCCGCGCCGATGGCCGGGCCGTTCACCGCGGCGATGACCGGCACATCCAGCGCCTCGAACGCCAGCGGAATGCGCTGGATACCGTAGCGGTAGTTGCGCCGCGTCTGCGCCGGCAGCGGATCGTTGACCCCTCCCTGCTCTCCCATCTTCTTGAGGTTGCCGCCGGAAGAGAAGCTGCTGCCGGCCCCGGTCAGGATGGCGGCGCGCACGGACATGTCGCCGTCGATGCGCTCCAGCGCCTCCAGAATCGCCTCGATCATGTCCGGATCGGAGATCGCGTTGCGGATTTCCGGCCGGTTCAGGGTGAGCGTAACGATGCCGTCGGCGTTGTCGTAAAGGACCAGGTCGGACATAGGTAAACTCCGGAAGGACATGGGGTCAGCGCAGCCCGAGGCCGCGCGCGATGATGCCGCGCAGGATTTCGCGCGTGCCGCCGCGTAGCGAAAAGGCCGGTGCGTTCAGGATGGCGTAGCCGAGCACCGCCGACAGCGCGTCCGGCGATCTCAGGGCCGGTTCCGTCGCCACCAGCTGGCGGGCGATCTCCGGAATCTCCTGCTCGACGAGGGCGCCGAGGTCCTTGACCACGGCGGCTTGGAGGGCTGGATTCTCACCGTTCTGCAGCATGCCGGCGACGGAGCGCGACAGACGCCGAAGCACCGCCAAGTGCGCTCCCACGCGCCCGACGGCGGCGACGGCCGCCTCCGAGGGATCCTTGCCGAGAGCGCGGATCAACTCGACCAGCAGGACGTATGTGGACAGGAAGCGCTCCGGCCCGCTGCGCTCGTAGGCCAGCTCGCTCATCACCTGGTTCCAGCCGTTCCCCTCCGGGCCGATCAGCGCGGCCTGCGGCAGGAGCACGTCCTCGAACACCACCTCGTTGAAGTGCGTCTCGCCCGAGACGTCGGCGATGGGGCGGACGGTGATGCCCGGCAGGGAGAGGTCCACCAGGAACTGGCTGGTGCCGCCGTGCCGGTCCTCCGCCGCACCGGTGCGGCAGTAGAGGATCATGAAATGGGCGTGGTGGGCGTAGGTGGTCCACAGCTTCGTACCGTTCACCCGCCAGCCGCCACTTTGCACCGGCACCGCGCGCGTGCGCACGGCGGCGAGGTCGGAGCCGGAATCCGGCTCGCTCATGCCGATGCAGAAAAAGCACTCGCCCGCGGCGATGCGCGGGAGGATGGCACGCTTCTGCTCCTCGGTGCCGACCTTGAGCAGCAGCGGGCCGCTCTGCCGGTCGGCGATCCAGTGCGCCGCCACCGGCGCGCCGGCGGCCAGCAGCTCCTCAAGCACGACGTAGCGTTCGAGCGCGCTGCGTTCGTGCCCGCCGTACTTCCTGGGCCAGGTCATGCCGATCCAGCCGCGCTCGCCGAGCTTGCGGCTGAACGCGGCATCGAAGCCGCTCCAGGACTTGATGCGCGCGCTGGCCGGGCGGGTGGCCAGCTCCGTCGCCAGAAACGCGCGAACCTCGGCGCGCAGGGCGTCCGTGTCCGGGGACGACGGCGGCGCCGGAAAGGAGAAATTCTGCATCTGCGTTGCTCCGGTAGTCACGGCGCTCAGAGGGAGGCAATCAGCGGCCAAACGCCATCAGCGCCGGCATCGACCATCCGGCGGCCGATCAGGTGGTTCCAGTAAGCCTCGTTTCCGAACTCGTCGCGCCACGACCACAGGCGCTTGGTCAGGAAATGCAGGCTGTGCTCGTGGGTGAAGCCGATGGCGCCGTGCACCTGGTGCGCGATGCCGGCGACCACGCCGGCCGCTTCGCCGGCCCGTGCCTTGCCGACGGCGATGGGCAGCGCCGCCACCCGGCCGCGCAGCGCCTCGGCCGCAAGATCCGCCGACCCCGCAGCGGCGGCGGCCTGCCCTGCCATGACGGCGAGGTTCTGCTGGATCGCCTGGAACTTGCCGATCGGGCGGCCGAACTGGCTGCGCTCGTTGGCGTAGCCGACGGTCATCTCCAGGACCCGACCGACCGCGCCGGCGATGGCGGCGGTGCGCAACGCCGCTCCCATGGCGACCAGGTCCGCCGGCGTCACCCCGTCGGGCAGCGCCGCCACATCGGCGACAGGCGTGTCGAACACGACGCGGTCGCGCGGCTCGCACGCCAGGTTCACGCCCGGCTCGATGCGCACCTGATCGGCGGTCACGCGCAGCGCCAGCGTGCGCCCGTCCAGTTCGGCCAGCGCGACCATGATGCCGGCGGCGCGCGCCCAGGGAACACGGTGCGCGACGCCGCTCAGGTGCCAGCCGCTCTCCCGGCGGGTCAGGGTCAGGCGGTCCTCCGGCCGAACCGGGGCGACGGTCGCCGGCCCGTCGGCCAGCGGCAGGCTGGCTTCCGCCAGCAGGCGGTTCGCCAGCATCGTCTCGGCCAGGGGGAGCGGGACGGCGTACGCACCGGCAATGCGGACGAGCATCGCCGCCTCGGTCTCATCAAGGCCGACGCCGCCCTCCTCCTCCGGCACCAGGGCCAGCGGCAGCCCGAGCTCGGCGATCTGCGCCCATTGCCCCTCAAGCCATTTGCCGGCTTCGGCCCGATGTAGGTCCTGCGGCGTGAACTGCTCGGAGAACAGCCGGGTGGCCATGTCCCATACGATTTGGCTTGTTTCGCTCACGGTGAAAACCTCTTGGCGTGGCGGCGATACGGTCAGGGTGAGTCCGGCGCGCCGATCACCGCGCGGGACCGCAGCGCGTCCAGCTCCTCGGCGCCGAGGCCGAGCAGGCCCGACAGCACGTCGGCGGTCTGCTCGCCCAGGCGCGGCGGCGCGTTCCGGTACGAAGCGGGCGTCGCCGACAGGCGCGGCGGGAAGCCGACCACCGGAACGGCGGTGCCACCCTCCGTCTTCAGCGTCTGAACGAGGCCGCGCGCCACGATGTGCGGGTCGGCGAACACCTGGTCGATGCGGTTGATCGGGCCGGCGGGAACGCCGCCGTCGGTCAGCGCGGCGATCAGGGCGGCCGAGTCCCATCCCGCGATGCTCTCGGCCAAGGCCGCTTCCAGCTCCTGGCGGTTGACCTGACGGCCGGGGTTGGTGGCGAACCGGGGATCGTCCAGCAGATCCCGCCGCCCCAGCACCGTGCACAGCGCGCGGAACTGCCCGTCGTTGCCGACGGCGACGATGATGTGGCCATCCGCCGTCGCGAAGCAGCGGTAGGGGACGACGTTGGGATGCCCATTGCCCAGGCGCTTCGGCACCTGCCCGCCGACCAGCCAGTTCATGCCCTGGTTGGCGAGCAACGCCACCTGCGTATCGAGCAGGGCGCAGTCGATGTGCTGGCCCTGGCCGGTGCGCTCGCGGTGGCGCAGCGCGGCGAGCACGGCCACCGTCGCGTACAGGCCCGTGAAGAGGTCCGACACCGGCACGCCGACCTTCAGCGGCTCGCTGCCCGGCGTGCCCTCCGGCTGGCCGGTGACGCTCATCAGACCGCTCATGCCCTGGATGAGGAAGTCGTAGCCACCACGCGGAGCGTAGGGGCCGGTCTGGCCGAATCCGGTGATCGAGCAGTAGATCAGCGACTCGTTCTCGCGCTTCAGGCTCTGGTAATCGAGGCCGTAGCGCGCCAGACCGCCGACCTTGAAATTTTCCAGGACGATGTCGCAGCCGCGGGCCAGCCGCCGCACCAGGGCCGCCCCTTCGGGCGACGCGATGTCGATGGCGACCGACTTCTTGTTGCGGTTGCAGCTCAGGTAATAGGCGCTCAGCGGGTCGGCGCCCTCCTCCTCGCGCAGGTAGGGGGGGCCCCAGGCGCGGGTATCGTCGCCCTTTCCGGGATGCTCGACCTTGATCACCTCGGCGCCGAGGTCGCCCAGGATCTGCGACGCCCAGGGACCGGCGAGCACGCGGCTGAGATCGAGTACCCGAACGCCGGCCAGCGCCGCCGGGGGCTCGTCGTGGATGGTGGGGTTTTCAACGTGGGACACGATGATCGGCTCTCCGCTCGCGTCCTGGCTCCCCCTTTGGGAAGCCAGTGATGGGGTCCGCCGCGTTTCACAATGTGAAACGCTAATTTCATTCTAGAAAGGCTAGCCACACATCTGCTAAAACGCAACTGCCTTCTCCACGCCGAAGGACGAAACGCGCAGGATTGCGAAGGGACGCCGAAAGCCGATGCCGTCGTTCAAAACCGTCACCGCGCTGGCCCGCGGCCTGGATGTTCTGCGCGTCGTGAACGATCTGCGGGACGCCAGCGTGGCCGCGCTCCACCGGGAGACCGGCCTCAGCAAGGCCACCATCGTGCGCATGCTGGAGACGCTGGAGCACGAGGGCTACGTCACCCGCAACCCGACCAACAGCGGCTACCGGGTGACCGGGCGCACCCTGCAGCTGAGTCGCGGCTACGACATCCACCAGCGCATCGGGCAGGCGTCGGAGCCGATCCTGGCCGAGTTCCGGAAGGCGATCGGCTGGCCGTCGGACGTGGCTCTGTTCGACCACGACGCGATGATCGTGGTTCAGACGACCCGGGAGACCGGCCCGCTGTTCTTCAACCGACGGCCGGGCTTCCGGGCGCCGGTTCTGGAGACGTCCATCGGCCGCGCTTATCTGGCCTTCTGCGATCCCAAGGAGCGGGAGCGCATCGTCGCCCGGTTGCGCGCGGATCCGGACGCGCGCAACGCGCTGGCCCGCGACCCCGGCCGGCTCGACGCCCTGCTTGCCGAGGTGCGGACGCGCGGTTTCGCCTGTATGGACGATGCCTACAGCGAGCGGGAGTACTCCGGTCAACTCTGGGCGATGGCGGTTCCTATCCTGGACGAGCGCGGCATCCAGGCGACGCTGAACGTCATGCTGCTGCGCAACGCCGTGACACCGGAGATGGCCGAGGAGCGCTTCCTGGCGCCGCTGAAGGAGACGGCCGCCCGGCTGGCCGCCGTTCTGCGCACCGGCGTCTGAGGCCGGTCACGCCGCCCGCACCTCGGCGATGAAATCGTGCACGTCGCTGCTCAGGCGTTCGGCCTGGGCGTGCAGCAGCGAGGACGCCTCCTGAATCTGCGACGCGGCGAGGCCGCTGGAGACCGATACCTCGTGGACGTCGCCGATGTTCTGCGAGACTTCTTCGGTCCCCAGCGCGGCGGCGCGGATGCTGCGGGCGATCTCGTGGGTGGTGCCTGCCTGCTCCTCGACGGCCGCGGCGACCACCAGCGAGATCTCCGACAGGCCGGCGATGGCCTTGCCGATCTCCTCGATGGCCTCGCCGGTCCGGATGGTGAGCGCCCGCATCTCGCTGATGCGCGCGTCGATATCCCCGGTCGCCTTGCTGGTCTGCGCGGCGAGCGCCTTCACCTCGCTGGCAACGACGGAGAAGCCCTTGCCCGCCGCCCCGGCGCGGGCGGCCTCGATGGTGGCGTTGAGGGCGAGGAGGTTGGTCTGCTCGGCGATGCCGGAGATCAGCTTGACCACCTCACCGATCTTCTGGGCGCCTTCGGTGAGCTGGAGCATCGTCTCCCCGGCCTTCTGCGACGCCGCGACCGCTGCGGAGGCGATCCCCCGCGACCGGTCGACCTGGCTGCTGATCTCCTGGATCGAGGTGGACAGCTCCTCGCTCGCCGAGGCCACCGTCTGCACGTTGCCGGACGCCTGCCGTGCCGCGTCCGTCGCCACCTCCGACTGCTGTTTGGTCCGCTCGACCGAACCCACCATGCCGCTGGCGTTCTCCTGCATCCGGGTGGCGGAGCGGGCCAGATCCTCGACGACGGTGGCGACCTTCGCCTCGAACATTGCGGCCATCTGCGTCAGGGAGGCTTTGCGGCGCTGCTCCGATTCCTGCTTCAGCACCTCCTGCTCGGCCTGGAGGCTGGCGACCCGCGCCTGGTTCACGGCAAAGGTGCCCAGCGATGCCACGATGATCCCTAGCTCGTCCCGCCGGGCGAGCCCGCTCAAATCCACGGCCGTGTTCCCGGCGGCGAGGCTGCGCGTCACCTCGGCGATGCGTCGGATGGATTGGATGGTCAGCTTTGTGATAACGGCCGCGACGACCAGCAGCAGCACGAAACCGCCGGCCGTGATGATGATGAAGTCCCGTTGCAACGCCGCTGCGCTGACGCCCGCCGCGTCGACCATGGTGCGCGTTTCCGTCTGACCGCTTTGCACGATCCCGCGGATGCCGCTCACCACCTGCTGCGCATTGTCGTCGAGCGACGGCAGGAAGGTCACCGCCCCGTTGATGTTGACCGCCAGGAGCTGCGAGGCGGAGTCGAGGATGCGCCTGTATTGGTCGACCGCCGCGATGACGCGCTCCAGATCGAGCGACCGTTCCCCGGCGGCGAGGCCGGTTCCGTAGGCGCGAAGCCGCTCGGCCACGCGGTCGATCCGCTGGCCGAGCTTGGAGACGGTCGCATGCATGTCGTCGTCGTTGCCGGGATCGAGCGCCTGCATGGCAACCACGCGGTAGAGCGTCGTGTTGACCTCCAGCAGCTCCTGCTGGGCCTCGTTCAGCTGGCCGACACCGTCCACCGCCAGCGAGACGATTCGCATCAAGCTCCGCGCCTGCATGGACAGGGTCTGCGAACCGGACACGGCCATCAGGACGATCAGGACCGAAGCAAGGGCCGGCGCGATGCCCAGCTTGACGCCGAACGGCCAGTTCGAGATCGATCTCACTTTGGAAAGCATGACGTGGCCCTGTCGGTTCGCGGGTTCAGGACAGAAGAAGGCGGTCGCGCGGCGGCCGGCATCGCCCGCATGGGCACAGCCCTCACCCATCCCATTCGGCGGCTATCTCTGCGTTTCGGGGGTGTGCACGACCAGCCCGTCGAGCGCCTCGGTGATGACAAGCTGGCAGGACAGGCGCGAGCGCGGCTGCGGATCGACCGCGAACTCAAGCATGGATCGCTCGGCGTCCTCCGGCGACGTCAGCCGTTCGAACCAGTCCGGATCGACGATGACGTGACAGGTCGCGCAGGCGCAGGCGCCGCCGCAGTCGGCGTCGATGCCGGGGACGCCGTTGCCGACGGCGGTCTCCATGACGCTTTTGCCGAGGTCGGCTTCGACGGAATGCCGGTCGCCGGAGGAGGAAACGTAGGTCACGGTGGGCATGATGCGTCTTTGAACTCCTGTGGCCGCCGGGTCAGGCAGCGATGTCCTTCACGGGGAGGGCGCTGTCGGCGAGGCGGGAAGCAGACAGGGCGCGCCGCTGGCCGATCCATTGGCGGCCGATCATGAACTCGGCCGGGGCGTTGACCGCCTCGACCGTCTGCATCACGCCATCCGCCGCCAAGTGGAACACGGCGAACTTGCCCTGCGCCGGGTCGCCCCGCACCACACGGCTGACCGCGCCGTAGGGCAGCCCGGCAATCTGCAGCTTGACGTCGTACTGATCAGACCAAAACCACGGCACCTCGCGCGCCGGGGCGGGCTTGCCGCAGAGGTCGGACGCGGCCTGCCGGGCCTGTTCGAGCGCGTTCTGCACGCTCTCCAGCCGCCCGTCGCGGCCGTACAGCGCCAACGGCCGCTGCGTGACGTCGCCGATGGCATGGATGGTGGGATCGCTGGTGCGGCAGGCCTCATCCACCACCACCCCGTCCCGGCAGAGCAGGCCAGCGGTCTCGGCGAGGTCCGTGTTGGCAATGGCGCCGATTCCCACCAGCACGAGATCGGCGTCGATGCACCGTCCGTCCGCCAGCGTCACGGCGCCGACGCGGCCGGCCCGCTCCTCGATCGCCTCCACGGTGGCGGACAGGGCCAGCGTCACGCCGTGGGATTGGTGCAGTGCCTGATAGTGGGCCGCGATCTCCGGGCTGGCGACACGGGCCAGCAGGCGCGGCTCACGCTCCACCACCGTGACCCCGATACCCAGCATCCGCGCCACCGAGGCGACCTCCAGGCCGATGTAGCCGCCGCCGACCACCACCATGCGCCGCGCGGTCGACAGCGCCGCCTTCAGCCTGTCGGCGTCGGCCATGCCGCGCAGGCTCAGCACGCCGGGCAATTCCGCGCCGGGCACCGGCAAGGGCCGCGGCCGGGTGCCGGTGGCGAGGATCAGTGCGTCGTACGGCACGCGCTTCCCGTCGGCGAGGATCACCGCCGCCGCCGCACGGTCGATGGCCGCGACGCGCACGCCGGTCCGCACCTCGATGCGCTGCTGATCGTAGAATTCGGCCTTGCGCAGCAGCAGCCCGTCGATGCCGACCTCACCCTTCAGCCAGGCCTTCGACAGCGGCGGGCGCTGGTACGGCGCGGCCGGCTCGTCGCCCAGCACGACCACCGGACCAAGCCAACCTTGTTGACGCAGCAGCGCCGCGACCGTGCCACCCGCGTGCCCTCCGCCGACGATGACGACGGCACCCTCCAAGCTCTTCATCGACGCCCCCGACTGTCGTTGCGGCGCGACGGACGTCATTCTCGCAGCGTCCGGCCGACACGATCATGATGGATCATGGAGTTGATATGGAACATCTGATGTTTTTCGTAGAACTTGCAACACACGACTGCGCGTTCTCGCGCGGACGACGGCAAGCCGGCGCTACCGCGGCGATGACGGCTGTGACGGGCGCCGCGGGCGCGTCGTGCGCCCGCGATGCCCATCGGCAGCCAGACCTTAAAGCGGATTTTCATTCGCTTTAGCTTCACATGGCCTCATTCGCCGGCCGGGCTCCGGCCGCACGTGCGGCCGGGACCGCAGTCGCGGTCCAAAGCGGATCGAAATCCGCTTTAGGCTGCGGCGGCGGCCAGGTTCAGCGCGCACACCGGGGCTTCCGCCGGGTATTGCGCCGGCCGGCCGAAATCGTAGGCGGCGTTGAGCGTCCGGATGAAGACCGGATCGTGCAGCGGGTCCGATGGGGTCGCGATCTCGATGCCCTTGGAGCGGACATCCTTGATCAGCGTGTCGAAGACCTGATCGAGCGTCAGGTCCGCCGTGTGGTCCATGTTCTTCTTCAACTCGTCGAAGTCCTCGAACACCTCGGCCGACCAGTGCACGAGGAAGCGCAGCTCATCGGTCGAGTGCCGCGCGATGACCTTTCCGTCGGTCTTGAGCAGCCACTGCTCACGGTCGGACGGATCGCCCTCGAACACCGTGTTGAAGCCCAGGCCGGCCGGACGCCGGTGCTCCAGCGGGCCATTGGCCTCGCCACGGTGCAGCATCATCTCGTTCTGCACCACGACGCCGCGGTTGTAGACCGGCGGCATCAGGCGCTTCGGCTCGCCCAGAGGGCCGTCCGGCCAGTAGGTGAAGCCACTCTGCCCATCGTGCGAGAACCAAGTGATGACCTGGGCCATCTTGATCAGGTGATCGCGGAACAGGCCGGACTTGCCCATCACGCTGCACAGCCAGGTCGGCGCGCTCTCATAGCGGACGCCGCGGAAGCTCGGCGTGTCCAGGTGCCCTGGGTCGGTGTTCGCGCAGGGGCCGTTGATGTTGAACAGCATCATCTGCGGCTTGGCGTACTTGGCCTTCCAGTACGAGCGCGCCATCTCCAGGAATTTGGAGTTGTAGAACGTGTCCTCGATCTCCGGGTAGAGCGCCGACGAGTAGTTCGCGTAGAAGCCGCGGAAGGTCGGCGTCAGGAACATGTCGAGCGTCGGGGTGACGCCCTCCGGCATCGCGCCGGACAGGGTCGCGATCAGCTCCTCGGCCGAAGCAAAGTGCTGGGCGATGATCAGCTTCCAGGGGCCGTGGCGGCGAACGACGTCGAGCAGGCGCTCACGCTGGTCGTCGGTGTAGACGTTGTCCACCTCGCGCGGCGGCGCCGCCGGCCGGAGGATGCTGGAGAGGTGCGTCCGATAGTCTTGGCTGTGCATTGATGGCTCCCTAGAGGAAGGCTGTTTTGATTGCGGCGTGCTGGGACCGGCCGATGGTGTCGGCGGTCGGACAATGGCCAAACGAATGCGTTTGCGGTCGGCGGCAGGACCGGAATTCGGGCTGCCCGTTCTTTCGAGCTGGCGCCACCTTTCGATGGTTGTGGATCCGTCTTAGCGGGTGCATCAGGTCCCGCTCCCCGGTTCGGCGGGGCGGACGGCAAGCGGATGAATCCGCCCATCCACCGTGCCCGGCGGACCGAGCCGGGCCGCGAGTTCCGACAGGATGATCCCGCTGAGCACCAGGGCGACGGCGGTGATGTGAAAGCCCTCGACCGGCTCGTCCAGCAGGGCGACGGCGAACAGCGAGGCGAACACCGGTGTGAGGTTGATGAACAGTGATGCGCGGCGCGGCCCGATCAGCTGGATGCCGCGCATCATGAAGAAGGACGACAGCAGCGTGGGACACAGGCCGACGTAGGCGACCACCGCCCAACCGTCCGGCGTCGGCGGCACCGCCTGCCCCAGCAGCGCTTCCACGGCGGCCATCGGCAGCGACACGGCGAACGCGACGAGCGCCATGGCGTAGAACAGCACCAGCGGCGGCAGTGGCGGCGTGTCGCGCAGCACGAGCTGGTAGGCCGCGCCCGCCACGCAGGACATCAGCACGGCGATGTCGCCAACGTGAAGATCGAGGCTGCCCAGGCGCGCCACATCCCCCTGAACGGCGGCCACGGCAACCCCGGCCAGTGTCCCGGCCATGCCCAGGAGCGGAAGCGGCCGGCTCGGCGCCCGATGCCACAGGAGTGCGCCAAGGAAGACAAATGCCGGCGTCGCGCCCAGGAAAATCGCCATGTTCAGCGCGCTGGTCGTCTGCGCCGCCACGAAGATGAGCGCATTCGGCACGGTGAGCCCGAACGCCCCCATCCACAGGATCGGCCGCCAGTGGGCGCGCAGCCGCTCCGCCGTGGCCACGCAGGCGGGCACCGCGACCGGTGCCAGGACTGCCAGGACGACGACCCAGCGCAGGCTGGCCAGCATCATCGGCGAGATGCTTCCCACCGACAGGCGCACCGCGACCACGTTGCCGCCCCAGAACAGGGCGGCCAGAACCAGGACGGCGTAGGCCGCGCGGGGCGAGGTCATGACGTTGGAAAGAGGCATCCTGCTCGCCATCGTGAGGCCGTCCGATCCACTCAGCCGTCGCGGTCGACGCTTCCGTTCAGGGTCCGGGTGATCACAAACGGTTCGTCACACGGATTGACTACACCCAATCTGATCGCCGATCAATATGTAAGTGAGTAGTCAGTTACTTGTATCCCACGGCAGAGCGCCTGTTCAGCCCTCTGGCGGCATCCTGGCCGGCAGCATCCTGAAGGAGTCTTGCGACCAGAAGGCCCGCAACGCTGCAATGCGGTAGCTGGGGTCGAAGCAAAGCACCTCATGCACCGTCAACTCGACGGTGGGCTCGCCGTCCTTGTGCATGCGCATGACGAAACGGGCCAGGCATTCCGAACCGCCGGGAACGAACAGTTCCAGACGGGGCTCGAACCGGCAGCCGCTGCCGTCGCCGTGCCGCCAGAAGGCCCGCATGGCCTCGATCCCATACAGCGGTGGAGCGCCCACCGGATCCTCGACGACCGCGTCCGGCGCGAACAGCTCCGCGCGGGCGCCGGGGTCGCGGTCACGCCACGTCGCCAGATACGCTGTGAAGACCTCCAGCATGCGGGCGTGGTCCGCCGCCGGGGCCTGTTGCAGGAGCGCGTTTCCGAGCGCCGTCGCGTTCGATGTCATGGGATCGCCCCTTTCACCCGTTGGCCGCCAGCGGCATCCGGGCGTCCAGCGCCGGATAGTCCGTGAAGCCGGCGGCTTCGCCGGCGTAGAAGGTGCGGCGGTCCGGCTCGGTGAGCGGCGCGCCTCGGCGGAAGCGCTCGACCAGATCGGGATTGCTGATGAACAGGCGGCCAAAGGACACCGCGTCCACCAGCCCGTCGGCCAGCAGACGCCGGGCGCTGTCCAGCGTCAGCTCGTTGTTGCCGATCACCGGTCCGCTCCAGTTGGTGCGCACGAAAGGCAGCGGGTCGAAGGATGGGATCGGCACGTTGATGATGTGTACGTAGGCCAGCCCCAGCCGGTCGGTCGCCTGCAACAGCGCGCCGCATGTCTCCACCGGCTCGTCGTCCTGCATGTCGTTGTAGGGGTTGCCCGGCGAGATGCGGAACCCGACCCGGCCCGGTCCGATCGCCGCCGCCATGGCCTCCAGCGCCTCGACGACGAACCGCGCCCGGTTCAGCGGCGAACCGCCGTAGCGGTCGGTGCGCCGGTTGGTGCCCGTCGCCAGAAACTGCATGGGCAGGTAACCGCTGGTGCAGTGCAGTTCGACGCCGTCGAAGCCCGCGTCCCGAGCGTTCACCGAAGCCTGGACGAACTCCTCGATGACGCCGGCGATCTCATGGGTTTCCAACGCGCGTGGCACGGGCGGGGTGGTCATCCCCACCGGGGTGTAGAGGGCGTGGCGGCTGGCGATGGCGGACGGCGCCACCGTCTGCGCCCCCGGCGCCTTGTTGGGCTCCGCACTGGCCCGGCCGCAATGCATGAGCTGCATCACGATTCGACCGCCGGCCGCATGGACACCGCGGTTCACGGTGCGCCACGCCTCGACCTGCAACGGATCGTGGATGCCCGGCGTCCGGTAGTAGCCCTTGCCATGGATGCTGGGCTGCACACCCTCGCTGACGATCAGGCCGGCGCCGGCGCGCTGCCGGTAATATTCTGCGATGTCCACTGTCGGCTCGTCATGGGCGCCGGCCCGGCAGCGGGTCATCGGGGCCATGACGATGCGGTTGGCTAGCGGCAGATCGCCCAGTTGCACCGCGGAGAAAATATCGGTCATGTCGGAACTCCGTTTAGCGCACGCGCACGGACGGCATCTCCTGCCCTCGCCGCATCGTCTCGATGAACTTGTCCAGAGGGGCCGGCTCCGCGACCGGAGCATCGGTGGGGCCGCTGCGCGCCCAGAACGCCTGCCACGATGGGAAAAGCTCGTGGAAGCCGCCGTCGTACGGCTCGCGCCCGGGCCAGCGCATCTTCCGTGGCCCGATTGGCGGCTTGTTGAGGTCCGTCGCGTACCAGTACAGGGGCAGACGGCGGCGGAAGTACCAGCGCCCGGCGATACGCTCGTAACGGTCGAAGTACATCATCTGCATGATGACCCACTCGCCGTCCGCCTCGTGTTCGTTCTTGGAATAGACGATGCCCTGCGCGTGGTCGGGATCGTCGAACTCGATGACGTGGTTGCCGACTTGATGGGCGGTTCCCACGAACTGGCCCCGCATGGTCTCGTCGAACCAGTCGCGCAGGGCCGCCCGCCCCTGTTTGCCGTTGCCGACCTTGATGTCCTTGGGAAACAGGCCGACCCAGGCGTCGGCGTCGCGCATATCGAGCGCCAGTGCGTACTTGGCGGGGAGTTGCCGGATGGCGTCCAGGGATTCCAAACGGTCGATACGGGCCAGCAGAGCCGATGAGGCTTGATCCATTCCGAGTGCATCCCCTTTTTTCGCCGCCCAACGCCTCGCGTCCAAAGCGGCGCGACCGCGCACATGTCGGAATCGACACTATCCGTTTTCCGCGCCGAACACCATCAAAAAACCGATTTTTGCGCACCACACAGGTGCTATAAAAACGAATTTTCCCGATGAATGATCCGCAATGCTCCGGTATGCGGAATGCGCGCCGCTCGCCCTCCGGCTCGGTGACGTGGCGGCATGGCCGGCGGACCGTCCACACCAGGAGGAGGCGACGGTGATTGCGTCACCGACCCAGCAGCTCCGTGTGACCAGGTCGTACGACACTTACGCGCGCGAACCGCGCTCGCCGCAGATCACGCAGGCGCGGATCCTGGCACCGGAGCTCATGCTCCAGATCTCCACGCATTCCAGCGGCAGGGTGCCGACCGCCTCGTGCGGCTCGGGGTCGAGCGCGATCGCGCCCCGGTGGCTCAGATTCGCATCGGTGACGCGGATCTCGCAAAGCTTGGCCCGGACACCCTTGATCGAAAGCCTCGCCGCTCGTCACGCCCCGGCTGGGGCCGTGCGAGGTCGGAACACGACTTGGTCGGTTGGGAAACGGCGTTGGCGCACGTCGTCTCCGGCGCCAGATCGCGCGTAGCATCGAACGAACGTGGGCGTAATCAATCACACGAGCGGCACACCAACCCTTGCGCCGGCGAAGGTCCGGTGCGGTCAGACGAGCTATGCGGGGTTGGTGGCTCCTCGCCGGCGCCTCTCCCGGTCGGTCGATCGGCGCGCTGGAACTGCGCTTCCAGCTCCAGCACCGGCCGGTATACCGGGCTGCAGATGGTCCGGGCGATCTCCTGCGGGTGGAGAAACCTCATGTCGTAGGAGAAATCCAGCTCCTCAACGATGCGCAGGGCGGCGGCGCGCAGATGTTGCGGTAGGGCTACAAATGCGTTGCGCAGGTCGTCGGTGACGATGGTGGCGAGTCGGCGCGGCGGACATTCCATGGTAGCCTCCATATCCACGGTTCAGCGGGAATGATGCCGGCCGTGCGCTACGGGTGCTCGGCGGCCTTGACGACCTCTTCGGTGACCTTCTTGGCGTCGCCGAAGAGCATCATGGTGTTGGGGCGGAAGAACAGCTCGTTCTCGACGCCGGCGTAGCCGGCGGCCATGCCGCGCTTGATGAAGAACACCGTCTTGGCCTTCTCCACGTCGAGGATCGGCATGCCGTAGATCGGGCTTGCCGGGTCGGTCTTGGCCGCCGGGTTGGTCACGTCGTTGGCGCCGATCACGAAGGCCACGTCCGCGGTGCTGAAGTCGCGGTTGATGTCCTCCAGCTCGAACACCTCGTCGTAGGGCACGTTGGCCTCGGCCAGCAGCACGTTCATGTGCCCGGGCATGCGCCCCGCCACCGGATGGATGGCGTACTTGACCTCCACGCCCTCCTTCTTCAGCAGGTCGGCCATCTCGCGCAGCGCGTGCTGGGCCTGGGCCACCGCCATGCCGTAGCCCGGCACGATGATCACCGACTGGGCGTTCTTCATGATGTAGGCCGCGTCCTCCGGCGAGCCGGCCTTGACCGTGCCGCGCTCGCCGCCGCCGGCCGCCGCCGAAGCGGCCCCGCTGTCGCCGCCGAAGCCGCCGAGGATGACGTTGAAGATCGAGCGGTTCATGCCCTTGCACATGATGTAGGACAGGATGGCGCCCGACGAGCCGACCAGCGCCCCGGTGACGATCAGCAGGTTGTTCTGCAGCGTGAAGCCGATGCCCGCCGCCGCCCAGCCGGAATAGCTGTTCAGCATCGAGATCACCACCGGCATGTCCGCTCCGCCGATCGGCAGGATCAGCAGGAAGCCCAGCGCCAGCGCGACCAGCACGATGATCCACATCGCCGCACCGGAGTTCGACTGCACCAGCCAGACGATGAGCAGGATGGTCAGCACGCCGAGGGCGGCGTTGAGGTGGTGCTGGTAGGGGAAGACCAGCGGCTTGCCGGTGACCAGGCCCTGCAGCTTGGCGAAGGCGACGATCGAGCCGGTGAAGGTGATGGCGCCGATGGCCGTGCCGAGCGCCATCTCGACCAGCGAGCCCTTGGCGATGGCCCCGGGCACGCCGATGCCGTAGGCCTCGGGCGAGTAGAAGGCCGACAGCGCCACGAACACCGCGGCCAGACCGACCAGCGAGTGGAAGGCGGCGACGAGCTGCGGCAGGGCGGTCATCTCGATCTTCTTGGCGATGACGTAGCCGATGCCGCCGCCAATCGCGATGCCGAGCACGATCATCCAGTAGGACTGGACGATGGGCAGGGCCAGCGTGGTCAGCACGGCGATGGTCATGCCGGCCATGCCGAAGAAGTTGCCCTGGCGGGAGGTCTCGGGGCTGGACAGGCCGCGCAGGGCCATGATGAAGCAGACCGAGGCGACCAGATAGAGAAGGGCGGACAGGGTTTCCATGGTTACTTGCCCTTCTTCTTGAACATCGACAGCATGCGCTGGGTGACCAGGAAGCCGCCGAAGATGTTGACGCTGGCCAGGATGACCGCGAGGAAGCCCATGATCTTGGAGAAGCCGCCCACAGAATTGATTGGGCCGGCCGGGCCGGCGGCGATCAGGGCGCCGACGATGATCACCGAGGACACCGCGTTGGTCACCGCCATCAGCGGCGAGTGCAGCGCCGGCGTCACCCGCCACACCACGTAATAGCCGACGAAGCAGGCCAGCACGAACACCGTCAGGCCGGTGATGAAGAAATCGTTGTGCATGGTCGACATCAAGCTCCAACGTCGATTCTGGATGGGGGTGAATCCAGGGTTTCTGTGAACGGCAGACCACGCTGGCAGACCGGGCAGCGCATCCAGCATTCAGGCTCCCGGCACAGATTGTTCCGGACGGCCAGGAGGCGCTGTACGATCCGCCGCTTGGCCTCCATCGGCAGGGTTTCATTCAAGGCAAGGGCGTCGACCGTCCGGTCGATAATGTCATTGTGCATGGCGATGCCTCATTCCGCAGCGGCGGTCGCTTGCGCCGCGAAGGCCGGGTGAACGATCTGCCCGTCGCGGGTGAGCGCGATGGCCTTGACGATCTCGTCGTCCCAGTTGAGCGTGACGCCCTTCTCCTTGTCGTGCAGCGACTGCAGCAGCGCGAGGAGGTTCTTGGCGTAGAGCAGCGAGGCGCTCTCGGCGATGCGGCTGGGGTAGTTGGCGTGGCCGACGATCTTCACCCCGTTCTCCGTGGTGACGACCTTGCCCAGCTCCGAGCCCTCGACGTTGCCGCCCTGCTCCACCGCCAGATCGATCAGCACCGAGCCCGGCTTCATCGAGGCGACATGCTCGCGCGTCACCAGGATCGGCGCCTTGCACCCGGGGATCAGCGCGGTGGTGATGACGATGTCCTGCTTCTTGATGTGCTCGGCCACCAGCGCGGCCTGCTGGCGCTTGTAGTCGTCGGACATCTCCTTGGCGTAGCCGCCCGAGGTCTCGGCTTGGCGGAACTCGTCGTTCTCCACCGCGACGAAGCTGCCGCCGAGGCTCTGCACCTGCTCCTTGACCGCCGGGCGCACGTCGGTCGCCGAGACGATGGCGCCCAGCCGCTTGGCCGTGGCGATGGCCTGCAGCCCGGCGACGCCGACGCCCATGATGAAGGCGCGGGCCGGCGGCACGGTGCCCGCCGCGGTCATCATCATCGGGTAGGCCCGGCCATACTCGCTGGCGGCGTCGACCACCGCCTTGTAGCCGGCGAGGTTGGCCTGCGAGGACAGCACGTCCATGACCTGGGCGCGGGTGATGCGCGGCATGAACTCCATGGCCAACGCGTTGACCCCCGCCGCGGCGTAGGCCGCCACATGGTCACGGCTGTTGTAGGGTTGGAGGATGCCGAGCAGCAGCGCGCCGCGCGGGATCAGCGCCAGCTCGTCGAGGTCCCCCTCCCCGGCGAGCAGCGGGCGCTGCACCTTCAGAACGATGTCGGCCCCGGCCAGCGCCGAGGCGGCGTCCGGCGCGATCTCCGCTCCGGCGTCCTGGTAGACCCGGTCCGGCAGGTTCGAGCCCAGGCCGGCGCCGGTCTCCACGACCACTTCCAGGCTGAGGGCTTTGAGTTTCTTGACCGTCTCCGGAGACGCCGCGACGCGATTCTCGCCCGCGCGCCGCTCCCTGGGTATGGCGATTTTCATGATTCTTGATCTCCCCTGCCGCAAGTGGCCGATTTTCGTGCAATCGGCTTAGACCGTCGGCATCAATGCCGGATTTGTGTGACTTTGTGAAGCTCTCGAGCGTCGATGGTATTACCAGCGGTGATAGTGCGGCGCAACACCCCGCAGAGGGGCCGCAAGCGCGCGTGCAACGGAAAGTGCAAGGTCGCCCCTTTCGCAACGGCGCGCCATGCCTCTTTCGCAGGAGAAGCGGTCGCGGCGCCGGCTGTGCCGCAAACGGGAAAGGGCGGATGGATGTGCCTAATTGGCGGCGCTGGGCCGCGTCGGCGCCACGTCGGCGGCGAGCGTGACCTCATCCGCGCGCGGGGTGAAGCTGTATTCGCGGCGCATCGCCCAGACCTTGCTTTCGAAATAGAGCGGCAGCACCGCCGCGTCGGCCATCGCCAGTTCCGACGCCGCGCGCAGCATGGATTCCCGCCCCTTGGGATCGAGCGTGGCGACGGCGCGGTCCAGCAGCGTATCCAGATCCGGGTTCGAATAGCGCATGCGGTTGATCCAGCCCCGGTTGCGCCCCTCGTCGAAGGTGGCGACCAGCGATTCCAGCACGTCCGTCGTCTCGCCCAGCGTGCTGGCGATGCCGGCCATGTAGACGCTGAACTCCAGCTTCGCCGCGCGCTGGAAGAACTCCGCCGCGGGCATCGTCTCCACGCGGGTGGCGATGCCGATGCGCGACAGCGCCACGCCCAGCGTGCGCGCCACCGCCCCGTCGTTGGTGTAGCGGTTGTTCGGCGCGTGAAGGGTGATCGCGAAGCCGTCGGGCCAGCCCGCCTCGGCCAGCAGCCGCTTGGCCCCCTCCGGGTCGTAGGAGTCGGGATGCAGGGACGGGCTGGTGCCGAAGAAGCCTTCCGGCAGGAGCTGCCCGGCGGGCGAGCCCAGCCCTTCCATCACCAGTTCGACCGTGCCCTGGCGGTTGATGGCCTTGGACATGGCCCGGCGCACCCGCGGGTCGCGCAGCGGGTTGACCGCCAAGGGCCGGCCGTCGCGCCCGGTGACGAAAGGGGAATTGCCGCGCCCGCCGTCCAGCGCCAGATAGATCAGCCGGGCCGACAGCCCGGTGCGCACGGTGATCCGCGGCTCTCCATGCAGGCGGAGAACGTCGGCGGGGGGCACCTGGTCGATGATGTGCACGGCCCCGGCCAGCAGCGCGGCGACCCGTTCGACGGCGGACGGGATGACCCGCAACGTCACCCCGTCCCAAGACGCCCGTCCGCCCCAATAGCCGGGGTTGGCGGTCAGCGTGATTTCCGCCAGGCCACGGCTGGCGGCGAAACGGAAGGGACCGGTGCCGATCACCGCCGCGCCGCCGTCGAAATCCGCCCGCGTGGCCTGCGCCAACCGCGCCGGTATCACGGCGATCTGGCCGACCGCCGCGGGAATGGTCGCATCGGGGACCTTGGTGCGGATGCGCAGGGTGTGGTCGTCCACCACCTCCACTCCGGCGACCGACCGCAGAATCGAGGAATAGGGATAGGGGCTGCCCTGGACGGTCAGGGCGCGCCGCAGGCTGGCCGCCGCATCCACCGCCGTGAAGGGGGTTCCGTCGTGGAAAAGGACGCCGCGGCGCAGGGTGAAGTCCCAAGCCGTGCCGCCCACCGGCTTCCAGTCCACCGCGAGGCCCGGCCCCGGCCGCCGGTGCTCGTCCGGCTTGGTCAGCGCGTCGAAGATGTGGGAACGGACGAGGTTGTTGGGCAGAAGGAGGTGGAAATGCGGGTCGAGGCTGGTGACCTCCGCCCCCAGCCCGATGACCAGTTCCGCCGCCCGCGCCGGAGTCGGCACCGCCGCGAAGAAAACCGACCACAGGAACGACACAAGCAGAGGGAGCAGGACACGCAGCCGCGCTCGATCCAAACGCATCCCATTCCTCCAGCGTCACCCTCTCAAGGCCGCAGCAGCATGGATCAGGCAATCACAGCTTGTGAAGCGGCAAGCGCGGCTCCGGACGGTTCAGCGGCACTCGGTCGCGTCCGGCCCCGGTGGCGCCGCCTGTGGCAACCGCCGGTCCAAGTCCGCCAGCCCCTTGCCATCGGCGGCTCCCGCCGATATCGTCCGCGCCGGATTCCCCGGAAGCACCCAATTTGAGGTTACCCCTATCATGTCCGACGTCGGCGGCATTGCGGCGGATCGCCTGAAATCCTTCGTCGAGCGCATCGAGCGCCTGGAAGAAGAGAAGCGCGGCCTGCAGGAGGACATCAAGGAGGTCTATGCCGAAGCCAAGGGCACCGGCTTCGACACCAAGATCATCCGGCAGATCATCCGGCTGCGCAAAATGGACAAAGCCGACCGCCAGGAGCAGGAAGCCATCCTGGAACTCTACAAGGAAGCGCTGGGGATGGTGGAATAACCACCCCCGGCCCCTCCACCATCACGCCGCCGCTTCCGGAAGGGCGTCCGGAAGGGCGTCCGAAAGGATGCCGGCGGCCAGCCGGTCCATCACGTTCCCCAGCAGGGCAAGACCGGCCCCGCCTTCGAGCGACAGGATCGACTCGGGGTGGAATTGCACGGCGGCGAGCGGAAGCCGCCGATGCTCCACGGCCATCACCAGCCCGTCGCCGGGCAGCCCGCCGGTGGTTTCCGCCGTCACCATGAAGTCCGCCGGCAGCCGGTCGCGCCGCGCCACCAGCGAGTGGTAGCGCCCGACCGTCAGCCGCTCCGGCAGACCGGCGAACAGCTTTCCGCCCAGCACCCGCACCTCCGCCGCCTTGCCGTGCGCCGGTTCCGGCAGGACGTCCAGCGCGCCGCCGAACCGCTCCACCATCCCTTGCAGCCCCAGGCAGACGCCGAACACCGGCAGGCCGAGCGCCAGCGCCGCGTCGATGGTTCCCGCCACGTCGAAATCCGCCGGTCGGCCCGGACCGGGGGACAGCACGACCAGATCGGGCCGAGGCTGGACGTGATGCTGGATTTGGTTCTGCGCGGCCAACGCCGCCCGCGCGTGGCCGTGGCGCAGGGTCGTCACCGATGCGCCGGTCTGGCGCAGATAGTCGGCCAGCGTATGGACGAAGCTGTCGTCATGGTCCACCAGCAGCACACGCTTGCCCCGCCCGCCGGAAGGGGCCGCAGGGAGGGCCGCAGGGAGAGCCGATTCGGGCGCAACGGCCGCCCCGCGGATCGCGTCGCGGAAGGCGGCGGCCTTCAGGCGGCATTCGGCGTCCTCCGCATCCGGGTCGCTGTCGGACAGCAGGGTCGCTCCGGCCCGCACCGTGGCGGCGCCCGCGGCCATGCGGATGGTGCGCAGGGTCAGGCCGGTGTCCATCCCGCCGTCGAAGCCCAGCCGCCCGAAGGCCCCGCCGTACCAGCGCCGCGGCGATTGCTCCGTGTCCTCCAGGAACTGCATGGCCCAGCGCTTGGGCGCGCCGGTCACCGTCACCGCCCAGGCGTGGGTGAGGAAGGCGTCCAGCGCGTCGAAGCCGGACCGCAGCCTGCCTTCCACATGGTCCACCGTGTGGATCAGACGCGAATACAGCTCGATCATCCGCCGCCCGGTCACCCGGACGGACCCCGGCTCGCAGACCCGCGCCTTGTCGTTGCGGTCCACGTCGGTGCACATGGTCAACTCCGCCGCGTCCTTGGCCGAGGAGAGAAGGCGCAGGATCTGGGCGGCGTCGCCCAGCGCATCGGCCCCGCGCGCCACGGTGCCGGAAATCGGGCAGGTCTCCACCCGCCTCCTGGCCACCCGCACATACATTTCCGGGCTGGCGGCGACCAGGAACTCGCCCCGCCCCAGATTGACGAAGGCTTCATAAGGCGCCGGATTGGAGGCGCGCAGCCGACGGAACACCGCCGAGGGCGCGTCGGCGCAGGGCTCGGTGAAGGTCTGGCCGGGCACCACCTCGAACAGGTCACCTCGGCGGAAGGCGGCCTTGGCGGCCTCCACCACCCGCTGGTACTCGCCGGGGGCATGGTCGCAGCCCGCCGCGGCGTCGGCGTCCGGGCGGTAGGGGTGGTCGCGCCCGGTGCGCTCCAGCCCCTCGGTGCTGTCCGCCGCCGTGGCGAACTCATATTCGATGAGCCGCGCGAGGCCCGCGACGGGGTCCAGCGCGACGATCCGGTCCGGCAGGTAGAGCACCAGATCGCGCTGGTCGTCGGGCCGCTCCAGCCGCAGGCGGATCGGCTCGAACTGAAAAGCGAGGTCGTAGGCGAAGGCGCCGTAAAGCCCGAGCAGCGGATCTTCGGGGGCCGAGAACAGCGCCAGCACGGCGCGCAGAACGGAGAAGACGGAGGGCTGGCGGCTCCGCTCCTCCTCCGGGAAGGGGTGCTGGGGCTTGCGGACCAGCACGGTCACGCGGGACGGCGCCTCCTCGATGCCGGCCAGCGCCTCCAGGCCGCGCAGCGCGGCGGAGAGAGCCGGCAGCAGCATCCGCCCCCGCGCGTTCAGCGCGTCGATGCGCAGCGTGCGCCCGCGCGCGGTGACGGCCAGCGGCGGATCGGTGAAGCCCAGGGCGTGGCGGCGGTAGCGGCCCGGCGCCTCCACCCCGCTGGACAGCAGCAGGCCGCGGCGGCGGTCCAGCGCGTCGATCACCGGATCGAGCGCCCCCCGTGGCTCCAGCGCCGTGGCGCGCCGTGTCACGGTCACGCCGCCGCGCGTCCGGAAAGCCAGCGGTTCGAGGAGGTCGGGCGAGGCAAGGAAATCGGCGGGATACATGGGGCGGTCTCCGGTGGTCGATCCGTTTGCGAACGGACACCCGGAGATCCCTTGCTCGACACCCGCGTTCCCTGGTCAGGGAAAAGGCCGCCCGGAAGCTCCGGGCGGCCTTTCGATGGTGTGTGCGCTCACGCGCGTCGGCTGGCCGGCCCGGTCAGACGGGCCACCACCAACGACGCGAAAGGGAGGGCGCAACGAAAATCATGGCACCGAGTCCGCCACAGGGCGGCACCCCTGTCAAGTCCTCTTCCCAAGGCCGGCCGGGCCGGCGGGCGCGTGCCACGCGCGCAGTTCCCCCACCGCCTGCCGCAGCACCGCCAGCGCGGCGGACAGCACCGTGGCGGCGATCACCGCGGCGACCAGATGGTCCGGCCAGCCCTGCCCCATCGTCCAGACGCCCGCCGCCGCCATCAGGACCGCGGCGTTCACCAGCACGCCGTTGCGGGCGCACAGCCAGACCGCGCGCACCGTCAGACCGCCGCGCCGCCCGGCGAACAGCAGGGCCGCGACCGACAGATTGGCGCCCAGCCCCAAAAGCGCGACGAGGCTCATCACCGGTGCGTCGGGAACGGTGCCGGCATAGGCGCTCCAGGCCGTGGAGACCGCCACCCACAGGCCGAGCACGGTCAGCGCCAGCCCCTTCGCCAGAGACGCCCAGCCCCGCCCTTCCAGCGCCCGGCCCATCATCCACAGGCTGACACCGTAATTCATCGCGTTCGCCAGGAAATCCAGCGCGTTCGCCCGCAGCGCCATGGATTGCGTCTCGAAGCCCGCGGTCAAGGCGATGGCGAACATCAGCCCGTTGACGAGCAGCGCCATGCGCAGAACCCGGCGGTAATCGGCCTGCCGGCCGAAGCCCGGTCCACCGCCTCCCCCGCCGCCACCACAGGAACCGCCGCAGCAGTTTCCAGCCATCTCCGATCCTCCCAACACGCCGCTCTGAATTGCCGGGCGCAGGATAATCACGGCGGTCCGGGCGGTCCATGGAATTGAGATTTTTCTAATATTAAGCCTTCCGGTCTTGCCGGAACCGTGGGCCGCTCCAGGCTCATTCCGAATCGACCACCGCCGATTCGCCAACCCGAAAGAGGGAGGGTGGACATGACCACCGTTGCCGAGGTTCTGAAACGCAAAGGCCATACCGTCGCCTCGATCCTGCCGTCCGAAACCATCCGGACCGCCGCCCGCGCGCTGACCGAGCGGCGCATCGGCGCCCTGGTGGTGTGCGACCGCCGGGGCCGGCTGGCCGGCATCCTGTCGGAACGCGACATCGTCCGCGCCGTGGCGATGAATGGGGCCGACGCGCTGGATTTCCCGGTGGAGGACCTGATGACCCGTCAGGTCAAGACGTGCCGCCCGGAGGACACGATCAAGGATCTGATGCGGATGATGACGCTTCGCCGTCACCGCCATGTCCCGGTCTGCAACGAGGCGGGGGACCTTGCCGGCGTCATCTCCATCGGCGATGCCGTGAAGGCCCGGTTGGACGAGCAGGCTCACGAGGTGGCCGTCCTGAAGGATCTGGCGCTGGTCCGATAAGGATGGCGCCGCACCCGGACGGGGGAGCCGGAGACCCGGCGCACTCCATCAGGCGAACAGGCTCCCCCGGTCGCGCGCCCGATTGGCGCTAACACATCTCCGTGTCCTGAAATCCCAGGGCGGCGTTCGGATATTCGGTAACGCTTCGTTCCCGAACCTTCGGACCCGAGATGCCGCGCCGCTATCCGACACATCTGAAGATCCTGGTCGTCGAGAACAACCCGCTGCTGCTGCGGGCGCTGCGGGACATGCTGGAGCATCTGGGCATAGGCCAGGTCATCCCCGCGGCCAGCGGCCAGGAGGCGATGGAACTGCTGTGCCGCGAGCCCTACGACCTGATGGTCACGGACTGGGTGATGGAACCGGTGGGCGGCGGGCAGCTCGTCCGCTGGGTGCGACGCTCCGCCGGGTGCCTCAGCCCCGACCTGCCGGTCATCGTCCTGACCGCGAGCGCCGACGTCGCCACCGTGCGCGCCGCCTGGGACGCCGGGGCGGACACCGTGCTCGCCAAGCCGGCCTCCGCCGCCACCATCGCCCGGCGGATCGAAACCGTTCTGAACAACCCTCGCAAGGGCAACCGCCCCCGGACCGCGCCCGCCCCGGCGGACCCGGACATCGGCAACGCGCCGTCCTCCTCCCACCCGGCACCGCACCGCCCGGCCATTTCGTCCGGTCCCGTCCCCCTGCGCCTGCCCTCCCCGTCCTGGACGGTGCCGTTGCGCTCGACCGATCCGAAGATGGTCCGTCTGGTGCTGGCGCTCGACCGGCTGGAGAACGCGCTGGCCCGCCCCGACACGCTGGGCACCCGGCTGCGCCATGTCGTGTCCGACCTGCAACTGGCCGCCACCGGCAACGCCGCGGCCACCGCCATCGTCGCGTCGCTGTCCACCTGCGTCACCTGGGTTGACCATGACGGGGAGAGCTTCCAGGAGGCGGTGCAGGCCCATATGGACGCCCTGCGCTGGGCCATAGGCAACGGCGGCGGGTCGGAATCCACCGCCGCCCTGCGGGTCATGGTCGGCGCCCTGCGCACCATGGTCCGCAGCCTCGGCCTGCGCGGCGGCGGCGGCCCCGGCCTGTGGCCGGATGGCGCCTTCGGCGAGCCGGACCATGACGGCGAGGCGGGCCAATCCCCCATGCCGCCCGCCTGAAGGCTCCCCATATCCAATAGGGATGCGAACGGACGAGAGCGGGAATGTCCCGCCGGAGGGCGATTTCCTCCCGTCCGTTTCACAGCGCTGCGAGCGCCGGACCGTTCCTTGCTTTTTGCAGGCGGCGACGCGGCGCCGGTTGCCGAATAAGACAGCCTTGGTTACCTTTTTTCTTATCGAACAAACACAATAAGCGGCGCGCCGAACGCGCCCGGAACAGCGCTTTTTCAGGGCGCAAGCAAGGGGATGGAACGATGGCTCTCGCAACCGTGACCCTGGATGACAAGTACGCGCTTGAACAAGGGCGCGTGTACCTGACGGGAACCCAGGCGCTGGTGCGCCTTCCGATGATGCAGCGCCAGCGCGATCTTGCGGCGGGGCTGAACACCGCCTGTTTCATTTCGGGTTACCGCGGATCGCCATTGGGCGGCTTCGACCAGAATTTGTGGAACGCGCGCAAGTTTCTGGAAAGGAACCACATCCAATTCCAGCCCGGCGTGAACGAGGAACTGGGCGCCACCGCCGTCTGGGGCAGCCAGCAGGTGGGCATGTTCCCCGGCGCCAAGTATGACGGCGTCTATTCCATGTGGTACGGCAAGGGGCCGGGCGTGGACCGGTCGGGCGACGTGTTCAAGCACGCCAACGCGGCGGGCACGTCGCGCAACGGTGGCGTGCTGGTGCTGACCGGCGACGACCACAACGCCAAGTCCTCCACCTTCCCGCACCAGTCCGAACACGCCTTCATGCACGCGATGATCCCGGTGCTGAACCCGTCGGGCGTGCAGGAAATCCTGGATTACGGCCTGATCGGCTGGGCGATGAGCCGCTGGTCCGGCTGCTGGATCGCCATGAAGACGATCGCGGAGACGGTGGACAGCTCGGCCTCCGTCCAAATCGACCCGCACCGCGTCAGCCCCATCGTCCCCGCCGATTTCCCGATGCCGCCGGGCGGGCTGAACATCCGCTGGCCCGACCCGCCGCTGGAGCAGGAATACCGGCTGATGAAGCACAAGCTGTACGCCGCCCTGGCGTTCGCGCGTGCCAACCGGCTGGACAAGGTGATGATGGCCTCGCCGCGCCCGCGCTTCGGCATCGTCACCACCGGCAAGAGCTATCTCGACGTCCGGCAGGCCTTCGACGAGCTGGGCATCACCGAGGAGATGGCCGCCGACTGGGGCATCACCGTCTACAAGGTCGGCATGCCCTGGCCGCTGGAGCGCGACGGCGTGCGCCACTTCGCCGAAGGGCTGGACGAGATCGTCGTGGTCGAGGAGAAGCGCGCGGTCATCGAGAACCAGCTCAAGGAGCAGCTCTACAACTGGCATCCCGACGTCCGACCGAAGGTGATCGGCAAGTTCGACGAGCATGGCGAATGGATTCTCCCCTCCGCCGGTGAACTCTCGCCGGCGCAGATCGCCGTGGTCATCGGACGGCGGCTGGAACCCTTCGTGGACAACGAGGCGCTGAAGCGCCGCGTCGCCTTCCTCGACGCGCAGGAGAAGCAGAAGGCCCATCAGGCCCGCGTCATCCGCAAGCCGACCTTCTGCTCCGGTTGCCCGCACAACACCTCCACCCATGTGCCGGAGGGCAGCCGCGCGCTGGGCGGCATCGGCTGCCACTACATGGCGACGTGGCTCGACCGCAAGACCGACACCTTCACCCAGATGGGCGGCGAGGGCGTGCCCTGGGTCGGCCAGGCGCCCTTCACCGAGGAAAAGCACATCTTCGCCAACCTGGGCGACGGCACCTATTACCACTCCGGCATCCTGGCGATCCGGCAGGCCATCGCGGCGAAGGTCAACATCACCTACAAGCTGCTGTTCAACGACGCCGTGGCGATGACCGGCGGCCAGCCGCTGGACGGCTCCCTGACCGTTCAGTCGCTCGCCAACCAGCTCCGCGCCGAGGGCGTGGGCCGCATCGTCGTCGTGTCCGACGAACCGGAAAAATACGGCATCGGCGACGGCCTGCCCCCATACACCGGCGTCGAGCACCGCGACGACCTGGAGCGCGTTCAGAAGGAGATGCGCGAGATCCCCGGCGTCAGCGTCCTGATCTACGACCAGACCTGCGCCACCGAGAAGCGCCGCCGCCGCAAGCGCGGCAAGATGGTGGACCCGGCCAAGCGCGTGGTCATCAACGAGCTGGTCTGCGAGGGCTGCGGCGATTGTTCCGTGAAGTCCTCCTGCGTGTCGGTGGTGCCGCTGGAGACGGAGTTCGGGCGCAAGCGCCAGATCGACCAGTCGAGCTGCAACAAGGACTATTCCTGCACCAAGGGCTTCTGCCCCAGCTTCGTGACGGTGGAAGGCGGACAGCTCCGCAAGCCGAAGCCGGTCGAAGCGAAAGCGGGCGCGGCGAAGGCCGGGGCCGACCCGGTGGACCTTCCGCCGCCCGTCCTGCCCGGCCTCGACCGGCCCTGGGGCATCTACGTCACCGGCGTCGGCGGCACCGGCGTGGTGACCATCGGCGCACTGCTCGGCATGGCCGCCCACATCGAGGGCAAGGGCGTCGGCGTGCTGGACATGACCGGCCTCGCCCAGAAGGGTGGTGCCGTGACCAGCCACATCCGCATCGCCGCCAAGCCGGAGGACATCCATTCCGTCCGCATCGCGGCGGGCGGAGCCGACGCGGTGGTGGGCTGCGACCTGATCGTCGCCGCCGCGGGCGACGCCCTGTCGAAGATGGCGCACGGTCACACCCGCGCGGTCATCAACACCCACGACACCATCACCGTGGACTTCCTGAAGAAGCCGGACTTCACGGTGCCGGTCCGCGATCTGGTGGCCGACATCCGCAAGGCTTGCGGCGAGGGGGCGGTGAACGCCTTCGACGCCACGAAGCTGGCGACCGCGCTGATGGGCGACAGCATCGCCACGAACCCCTTCCTGATGGGCTATGCGTGGCAGAAGGGACTGATCCCGATCTCCGCGGAAGCGATCCTGAAGGCCATCGAGCTGAACGGCGTGGCGGTGAGGATGAACACCGACGCCTTCAACTGGGGCCGCCGCGCCGCCGTTGATCCGGCTGCCGTGGAGGCCGCCGCCAACCCGCCGCAGGAACAGACCGCCACCCACGCCGATGGGCACGGCCTGTTCATCCTCGACCAGCGCCGCCCCTCCGCCGGGCTGGACGAGGCCATCGCCCGCCGCACCGCCTTCCTGACCGATTATCAGGACGCGGCCTACGCCAGCCGCTATCACGCGCTGGTGGACTGGACGCGGCGCGTGGAGGGGCAGAAGGTCCCCGGCTCCACCGCCCTGACCGAGGCCGTGGCCAAGGGCTACTTCAAGCTGCTGGCCTACAAGGACGAGTATGAGGTGGCGCGGCTCTACACCGACACCGGCTTCGTCGAGCAGATCGGGCGCATGTTCGAGGGCGACTACAAGCTGGTCTTCCACATGGCTCCGCCCGTGCTGGGCGAGAGCGGCGAGGACGGCGGCGAGCCGAAGAAGAAGAGCTTCGGCCCGTGGATGCTGAAGGTCCTGCGCCTGCTCGCCAAGGGAAGGCGCCTGCGCGGCACCCCGCTCGACCCCTTCGGCTGGCTGGCGGAGCGCCGCATGGAACGCCGCCTGATCGTCGAGTACGAAACGGTCATGGGCGAAATCCTGCACGGCCTGACCCGCGACAACCTCGCCACCGCGGTGGAGATCGCCAGCCTGCCGCAGGAGATGCGCGGCTATGGCCCGGTGAAGGCCCGCAACGTCGAAGCCGCCAAGGCGAAGGAGGCCGCCCTGCTGGACGGCTTCCGCCAGCCCGCCGCCCCGCAGCCGATGGCCGCGGAGTGACGGTAAGGTAGGGGGAGGATCAGGGCGGCAGGTCCAGCGCGTTCAGGGCCTCCGCCCAGACCTCCGCGGCGCGGATGGGGTGCAGGTGGTGGTCGCCGGGGTTCGGGCTGCGGAACGCATCGGCGACCAGACCGCTGTCCGGATCGGTGATGCGCGGCGTGATGTCGATGAAGGGCAGCCCGCGCGCCGCCGCCTCGTCCCGCAGGCGGGCGTTGTAGCGGTGGGTCAGGTCGGTGCGCTGGCGCAGCGTGGCGGTCACCTCGTGCCGGGCGCGGGCGACCTTGCCCCAGGTCTGGCCGTCCCGGATGGTCGGCAGCACCGCCCCGGTCAGCACCAGCGTGGGATAGCCGCCGTCCAGCAGATCGTCCACGAAGGCGGCGCAGGCGGCCACTGACTCCTCCATCTGGCGGTCCACGCAGTCGCCATGCCTCTGCGCCCGCCACCAGATGACGAAGCCGCAATCGACCTCGCCAAGCTGGATGACGGGAATGACGTCCGGATGGGCGGGCAGCAGCGCGTCCTTGAACAGAGCGACGGCGTGGGTCTGGCTTTCCGGGTTGCGCAATCCAATGGAGGTGGCGCCGGGCACCGTCAAGCAGCGCGCCGGACGGTTCAGCAACTGGATCGTCGCGGCGACCTCGAAGGATTGCACATGGCTGTCGCCGATGAAGTACCAGCCCCGCATTCCCCGTTCCCGCACCGCCTCCCCCGGCTTAGCTGTCCTTCGGCTTGTGCGTGTCGCTGATCGGCTGGACGCCGCCGGGCTGCTGGTCCTGCTGCGGCTGAGGCTGAGGCTGGTCCTGCGGGGGTTGCTGGTTCTGCTGGGGCGGCGGCTCGGGACGGCGGGGACCGGCCTTGACGTCGCTGTAGACCGCCTCGGCGATGCGCAGCAGGTCTTCCTTGGGCATGCGTCCGGCCAGCGCGTAGGCCAGCGGGCCTTCCACCCAGTAGATGGTCGCCACGTCGCCGTTCTGGGAGAAGCCGAACTTGGAAGCGTTGCCGGAGCGCGGGGCGCCGACGAACAGGGTGACGCGCTTGTTGGCGTCGTTCACGTACATGTACTGGGCACCGGCGCCCTGTTCGGTGGGCAGCGACCGCCCGCCGATCAGCCGCAGGCCGACCTTGCCCAGGTCCGGGCCGAACACGTCGCGGCCAACCCGCTTGGACAGCCAACTGTTCAGCTCGTCCTGGTTGTCGGCGCCAAGCTCCACCTGGAAGCGTTCGTCGGAGGTGTAGAAGCGGTGGGCCTGGGTGGCCTCCTCCGCGAAGGTCTGGAGGGTCTGGCGCTGCTGGACGACGGGCGATTCGTCGACGGCGCCGCGGCCCAGCCAGCCGCCGCCGGCACCGGCCACGACCAGCATCACCGCCGCGGCCATGCGCACCCAGGAGCGGCCATGCCAGGGAGCCCCATTGTCGTTGCCGGGCATGCGCCCGCGCAGCTTGTCCGTCAGTTCCTCAACCGGGCCGCTGGCCGGTTCACGCAGCACGGGGTCGAAGAGTTCGTGCAGCAGCGCGGCCTGGGCGCGGTAGTCCTCTGCCCGGCGGGCGGCATCGGGATCGTCGGCCAGCCAGCGCTCCACGAAAAGCCGGCGTTCCGGAGCCAGTTGCCCGTCCACATAGGCATGCAGTTCGTCGTCCGTTACGCGTTGCGCGTTCATCACTTCACCCGCCTGAGGGTCACCGAGCCCTCGTTCGCCAACTTCGCCCTGACCGCCTCGCGCGCCCGCGAGAGGCGTGACATGACGGTCCCGATCGGCACGCCGAGCATCTCGGCGACCTCCTCGTATTTCAGGCCCTCCAGCGCGACGAGGAGCAGCACCTTGCGCTGCTCCTCCGGCAGATCGTCGAGCGCGCGCATCATCTCGCGCAACTCCACACGTTCCTCCTGCCGGGCCGGCGTCACCAGCTTGGACTCGACGCTGTCCACATCGACCTCGTCGGGCCGCGACGCCTTGGAGCGGACCTGATTGACGTGGACGTTGTGCAGGATGGTGAACAGCCACGCCCGCAGGTTCGTCCCCGCCTTGAAGGTGTCGGCACGCGCCACCGCGCGGGTCAACGCCTCCTGCACCAGATCCTCGGCATCCGAACGGTTGCGCAGCAGCGCACGCGCATAGCGGCGCAGCGACGCGATGTGGACTTCCAGCTCGACCCCGAACTTGCTCAACCGCGCACCCGATAGTTGCCCTCAAGGCACCACGGACCGCCGGGTGGCGGAGCATGGCACCCCTTCAGGTAGGAACGGGTGGCGTGCCCTCCCAGGGCCGAGCCCGACACAGGACCCGGTACGCCAGGGTGAACGCGCCCCGCCCATCGTTTATTCCAGACTTCGGTGGGCGTGCAGCAAAAATTCGGCGAAATCTGGGCAGGCGCCTCCGGTCAGGCCCGGACAAAGCGACGCGGCAGGGCCAGACCGGCCCAGACACCGGCCAGAACGGTCAGGCCGAACACCCAGCCCGACAGGGCGCCGGCCATGGTGCCGGACAGCAGTGTGCCGATCGTGCAGCCGAGCCCCGTCATGCTGCCCCAGCCGAGCAGCAAACCGCCGGAAAGGCCCCGTGCGGCGTCCTTCAGGGTCGGGCGGCGCGGGGTGAACTGGCCGGCGGCGAGCGAGGCGGCGAAGCCCCCGGCGACCAGTCCGGCGACCAGCAGCCCGTTCGGCGTCAGCCACGTATCGCCCGGCACGGTGGCGCAGCCGGCGAAGCCGTCCAGCCCCTCAAGCCGCAGGGGCACCAGCCCGGCCTCGCTGCCCAACTGGCGGGCGGCGCTGCCGATGGTGGAGGTGACGCCGAGCGGCTTCAGCCGCAGGATCACCAGGAAGCCGATCAGCCCGACGCCCAGCCCGCCGATCCAATAGGGCCAGCGCCCGTCGAACCAGGAGCGCAGCAGGTCCGGCAGGGTTTCAGGCGTTTTCCTCCGGACCGGCGATTCGGTGGCGGAAACCGCCCGGAAGCGCCAGAGCAGCGCCGCAAGGCCCCCGAGCGCCAGAAGCTGCACCGCCAGCGATCCGCCGTAGCCCAGATGATGGGGCAGCCAGACCACCGGGGCGGTGATGATGGTGGACAGGTAAAGGTCGTTCCAGGTGACGAAGCCCAGCAGGAAGCCGCCCGCCGCCCCGACCAGCGCGAAGGGGGACACCGGCGAGCCCTCGCCCAGCCGGTAAAGGTGGGCGCTGATGCAGGACCCCGACACCGCCATCCCCAGCCCGAAGGCCAGACCGGCCAGAGCCAGCACCCAGCTCACCGGGCCGATATGGGCGTCCGGCGGCAGGCGCGGGGCGACCGGGTTGGGCACCCAGGCCCCGAAGACGATGTGATAGCCGACCGTTCCCACCGCCAAGGCCAGCAGGATCGCCAGCAGGCCGCGCGGGTCGCGGCGGTCGATGAAGTCGCGGGCATGGCAGAGGAAGCAGAAGCGCGTCCGTTGCAGCAGCGCGCCGAACACCGCGCCGAGCGTCAGCGCGAAGGCCAGCGACGGGCCGCCGCCGGGCCTTGCGGCCAGCGCGTAGGCCGCCGCCACGACCGCGCCGGCCAGCGTCAGGGGAAGCACCACCCGCCCGGCCAGGGCGGCGGCGCCGGATGCTGCACGGGACGCTGGGGAAGCCCGCAGAGCGGGCTCCCCGTTGTGGGTTCGGGCCGTCACTTGGCCGCCCAGACCGTGCCGGCCGGGTTGTTCACCGGGACCCCCACGGCGTTGCCGTATTCGGTCCAGGACCCGTCGTAGTTCTTCACCTGATAGCCGAGCAGCTTGGACAGCGCGAACCAGGTGTGGCTCGACCGCTCGCCGATGCGGCAATAGGTGATGACCGGCTTCGAGCCGTCGATGCCGACGGAGGCGTAGAGCGCCTTCAACTCCGCCACCGGCTTGAAGGTGCCGTCGGCCTCGTTCACCGCCTTGCCCCAGGGGACGTTCACCGCACCCGGCACATGGCCGGCGCGGATCGACAGTTCCTGGATGCCCTGCGGCGCGAAGACCTTACCCTGGTATTCGTCGGGCGAGCGGATGTCCACCAGCTTGGCGTCGCTCTTGCCGTCGGCCACGGCCACCACGTCGGTCAGGCGGGCACGAAGGTTGGCGTTCACCTTGGACACGGCGTAGTTGCTGGGCTTCACCTCCGCCGGTTTGGTGGACAGGGGACGGTTCTCCGCCTCCCACTTCTTGCGGCCGCCATCCAGCAGCTTCACATTGTCCACGCCGTAGATGTCGAACACCCAGGCGCCCCAGGCGGCGAACCAGTTGTTGGTGTCGCCGTAGAGGATGACCGTGCTGTCCTTCTCCACTCCGGCCTTGGACAGCAGGGACTGGAACTGCTCCTTGCCCACGATGTCGCGACGGACGGTGTCGTTCAGGTCGGTGTGCCAGGAGAAATTCACGCTGCCGGGAATGTGGCCGCGTTCATAGACGCCAGGATTCACGCTGACCTCGATGACCTTCACCTTCGGGTCATTGAGGTTCTTTTCCAACCAGTCGGTGGTGACCAGCGGCCCGTCCGGGGCGGCGGCCAGGGCGAATCCCGAAGTCGTCGTCGCCAGCAGGACGCCGAAGGCGGCGGCGAAATGGCGCTTGGCCGAATGGTTCTTTGAGGACAGCGGCGTGTTCATCGTGTCTCCTGGTTCGTCAGCGGTGCGGAAGCGGATCGGTGAAACGAAAGACTGGCGCGCCAGATTGAACTGTAAATTCTGTGTGATAATATCCATTAATCTACAAGAGAAATGGATTTACAGCAAGCGCCGATCCGCGCCCCGGAGACGGAAAGATTGTTTCCGCAAAAGCTTGTGGCAAATCGCCGCTGCGCGCGGATGCGCCGACAATCCCTGCGTGCATCTTGGCAAGATTGGCCGCAATGCGAACCAAGGGCGGAGCCATGGCACGCCATCACGACACCATCGAAATCCTGGTCACCGCCCGCCATCTGGAGGCGCAGGGCATCCGCCCCACCCCGCGCATGGTCCGGCTGGCGATGGGCGGCGGCGGAAACGCGGCGATTGCCCAGGCGCTGGCCATGGCGGAGCTGACCCCGCTGGAGGAACTGATCCGGCGGCGGCGCGAACGGCTCGACCTCGAACTGACCAAGGCGCGCCACGCGCTGGCGGAACTGGAGGCGGAACAGGCCCGGCTGGACGAACTGGCCGACTCCCTGTCCACCCTGGCCCCCACCCTGAACAAGGCGTAGCCGGAAAAGAAAAACCCCTCCCCCGGACCGTGCCGGGGAAGGGGCTTCGAACGCAGCGCCGTTGCCGGCGGGACCTGTCAACCGGCCTGATGCGACTTGGCGTAGCCCAGCGACTGAAGGGCTTCGGCGATCTCCGGCAGGATGCCCGGATCGTCGATGGTCGCGGGGGTCTTGTAGTCCTGGTTGTCGGCGATCTTCTGCATGGTGCCGCGCAGGATCTTGCCGGAGCGGGTCTTCGGCAGGCGATCCACCACCACGGCGCGCTTGAAGTCGGCGACCGGGCCGATCTGCTCGCGGACGAGTTGGACGACCTCTTTCACGATCTCCTCGTGCGGACGGGTCACGCCGGCCTTCAGGCACAGGAAGCCCAGCGGCACCTGCCCCTTCAGGTCGTCGGCCACGCCGATGACCGCGCATTCCGCCACGTCCTTGTGGCTGGACAGCACCTCTTCCATGCCGCCGGTGGACAGGCGGTGACCGGCGACGTTGATGATGTCGTCGGTGCGGGCCATGATGTAGACGTAGCCGTCGTCGTCGATGAAGCCCGCGTCACCGGTCTGGTAATAGCCCGGATAGTCGGACAGGTACGACTTCTTGTAACGCTCGTCGGCGTTCCACAGCGTCGGCAGCGTGCCCGGAGGCAGCGGCAGCTTCACGCAGATGGCGCCGATGTCGCCGCGCGGCACTTCCTTGTTCTCGGCGTTCAGGATCTGCACGTCCCAGCCCGGCATCGGGCGGGTGGCGGAGCCGTACTTGATCGGGAACAGATGCACGCCCAGCGGGTTGCCGGAAATCGCCCAGCCGGTTTCGGTCTGCCACCAATGGTCGATGACCGGAACGTTCAGATTGTCCTCGGCCCAATGCAGCGTGTCGGGGTCCGACCGCTCGCCGGCCAGGAACAGGGCGCGGAAGTGCGACAGGTCGTACTTCTTCAGCAGCTCGGCGTTCGGGTCCTCGCGCTTGATGGCGCGGAAGGCGGTCGGGGCGGTGAACAGCGTGCCGATCTTGTGCTGCTCGATCACGCGCCAGAAGGTGCCGGCGTCCGGCGTGCCCACCGGCTTGCCTTCGAACACCACCGTGGTGCAGCCGTGCAGCAGCGGGCCGTAGACGATGTAGGAGTGGCCGACCACCCAGCCCACGTCCGACGCGGCCCAATAAACCTCGCCCGGCTGGACGTTGTAGATGTTCTTCATCGTCCACTTCAGCGCCACGGCGTGGCCGCCGTTGTCGCGGATGACGCCCTTCGGCTGGCCCGTGGTGCCGGAGGTGTAGAGGATGTAGAGCGGGTCGGTCGCGGCGACCGGAACGCACTCCGCCGGCTCGGCCTTGGCGACGGCCTCCACCCAAATCCACGTCACGGCCCTCGACCAGGGTCGCGGTCTCCTGCGGGCGCTGGAAGACGATGACGCTGGACGGCTTGTGCTCCGCCTGCTCGATGGCGGCGTCCAGCATCGGCTTGTACTTGACGATGCGGTTCGGCTCGATGCCGCAGGAGGCGGAGACGATGGCCTTCGGCTTGGCGTCGTTGATGCGGGTCGCCAGTTCATGCGGGGCGAAGCCGCCGAACACCACCGAATGGACCGCGCCCAGACGCGCGCAGCCCAGCATGGCGACCACCGACTGCGGGATCATCGGCATGTACAGGATGACGCGGTCGCCCTTCTCCACGCCCTGGGCGCGCAGCGCGCCGGCGAAGCGGGCGACCTGATCCTGAAGTTCGGCGTAGGTGATGGTCTGGACGGTCTGGGTGACCGGGCTGTCGTAGATGATCGCCGCCTGGTCGCCGCGTCCGGCCTCCACATGGCGGTCGACGGCGTTGTAGCAGGTGTTCAGAACGCCACCCGTGAACCAGCGGTAGAAGGGCGCGTTGCTGTCGTCCAGCACCTTGTCCCAGCGCTTGATCCAGGTGATGTCCTCCGCAGCCTCACCCCAGAACCCATCGGGATCGGACAGAGAGCGGGCGTGGATCTGGTTGTAGCGATCGGCCGAGCTTTGGCTCATGGGGGCGTCCCTTATATTTTGTCTTGGTTCGCGTTTCTCCGCAGCCGCGCAATGAACGTTCACGCAGCGGCCCCAATCTGCGTCAAAGCTGCCCTGTTTGGCAAACGGCATTCCGGAAGGTGCGGCGGGCTGTCGCACCACTTTGGTGAGCGCCACGCCCGCCCGCCGCCGCTCCCGCGGGTGGTCACGGCTGCAATTGCAGGAAACCGGCGGCCAGCGCCGCGCCGCAGAACCCCACGTCCTCGATGTAGGTCTTCTTGTCCGACACGCGCACCCGCCCGCAGGGGCGCTGCGGGTTGCCGGTGTCGATGGGCATGACGTGACCGACGTCCTTCAGCAGAACCGTCTCCACCCACAGCGCGTTGGCGCCCGCCGGGGCGAAGCCCTGCCGCACGGCGCGATCGGGCCAGGACGGCTCCTGCCCGATGACCACGGGGGAATCCGCCCGCAGGCCGTGGAAGGCCGTCCACTGGCTGGTCAGGTAGAGGGCGTTCTGCGGGTCCACGGTGCAATCCGCCGTTCCCTGCACGATCAGCACGCGTGGGCGTCCGGTGGGGTGCTGCGCGTGCTGGATCGCCTTCGCCCATTCGCGGCTGTCGTAGCCGCCGGGCCGCGCCTTCACCTCCGCGCAGGCGCGCATGACCGAAATGCCGCAGAGCGACGCGGCGGACTGCATGCTCCGGGCGCACAGCGCCGGCACCCCCGCGAACAGCGCCCCGCCGGCGAAGAGTTGCGGGTGGTCGGCCAGCAGGGTCGCCGCCATGCCCGCCCCCGCCGACAGGCCGGTGACGTGGATGCTGTCCGCCTCCACCGCCGGGCCGCCAGCCCCCAGCCCGTGGCCGGCGCGGACCGCGCCGATCATCGAGACGATGGCCGCGGCCTCGCGCGGGACGAATCCCGTCAGCGGGCTGTTCAGCCGGTCGGCGAAGTTGAAGCAGCCGAGCGGGTTGCCGTAGCGCCCGAATCCCCCCGTTCCCGCCATGGACAGCAGATTGTGCTTCTGCGCCGGCAACAGGACGACGAAACCATGGGCGTCGGCCATGTCCTTCCAGCCCGAGTCCTCGAAGAAGGTCCGGGCGTCCTGCTCGCAGCCGTGCAGCACGACCAGCAGCGGCGCCTTGCCGCGCGCCCGCGCTCCGTCCGGCGCATAGACCAGTGCCGACAGGGCGGTGCCCTTCGCGTCGTAAGTGCCGGCGGGCAGTTCGACCGGCTCCGGCGGGGCCGCGGCCGCGGCAACGGGCAGCAGCCCCGACAAGACAAATAAAACCGCCGCCACCGGCCTTCGCAAACAGGACCACAACGACATCACGGCGCTCTCCTTCCAACATTCAGAGGTTCGCTTCGCGGCAGGCCGAACCGCCGCACGCCCATCCATTGAAAAAAGGCAACCTTGACTTGTGAACCATGAATTTTCAAAAGAGAGAAGCGCGCATACTTGCGTATTCTCAACTTTGCCTTGCCGGAACCGCGCCCCCCGCGCTCATGCGCAGCCAGCCGGTTGCGGCCCCGGCAACGCCCATGTCTCTGGCCTAATGGGAAACGGGACGTTATGCATGTCGTCATGAGCATCGACCCGCCCATCACGGGAATCCGCCCGATCCTGACCGTTGTCCACCCGAACGGCGAGCGGCTGATCCTGGCCCGGCTGACCAATCTGGGCGGGTCCAGCCAGTCCAACCGCTTCGTTCTGCGCCGCGCCGACTTCCGCGCCCCGTGGGAGCAGCCGGACAAGGGCTATTTCGGCTATGCGGAGGTCGCCCGCGCGCTGGACGCCAACGGCTGGCGCGGCTGCGCCATCGAGGCGATGCCCACCACCGACCCGGAGGAGCGGCGAACCCGCCAGCTCGCCCGCAGGAAACTGCATCTGCAATGCGTGGAGGCGGCGATCCGGCGCGTGCAGGAAAGCCCGGCTCCCTGAACCGACCCCCAGCACAGTCTTCCCCAGGACGCGCGCGGCGCTTATATCCCCTCCCAAGCACAGAACGGAGGGACAAATGACCCGCAACGCCGCCCGGCACCCGATTGGCGTTCCCCTTGGCGATCCGCGGACCGCCATGCCCGACACCGCCCTGGCCGCCACGGGGGACGGCCCGGACCTCGGCGCCCTGCCCTCTTGGGACCTGAACGACCTCTATCCGGGCATGGAGTCGCCGGAACTGAAGGCCGACCTGGAGCGGATGGACGGTGCGTCCAAGGACTTCCACGGCACATACGCCGGCAAGCTGGACGGGCTGGACGGCGACGCCTTCGCCGCCGCCATCCGCGAGTACGAGCGCATCGACGAGGTGCTGTCGCGGGTGATGTCCTATGCCGGGCTGATCTACAACGGCAACATGACCGACCCGGCCATCGCCAAGTTCTACCAGTCGGCGCAGGAGCGGGTGAACGGCATCGCCACGCACCTCGTCTTCTTCACGCTGGAGATCAACCGGCTGGAGGACAAGGTTCTTGAGGCCAAACTGAAGGCGTCGAAGGACCTTGCCCGCTACGCCCCCTGGCTGCGCGACGTCCGCCTGTTCCGCGAGCATCAGCTTTCCGATGAGGTGGAGCGGCTGCTCCATGAGAAGCATGTGGTCGGGCGCGCCGCCTGGAACCGCCTGTTCGACGAGACCATCGCATCCTTGCGCTTCCCCATCGGCGGCAAGGAGCTGACCTGCGCGGAGGCGCTGAACCGCCTGTCCGACCGCAGCCCGGACGTCCGCAAGGAGGCCGGGACGGTGATCGGCCGGGTGATGGGCGACAACATCCGCCTGTTCGCGCTGGTCACCAACACGCTGGCCAAGGACAAGGAGATCGACGACAAGTGGCGCAACTACAAGGCGCCGACGTCGGCCCGCAACCTGTCCAACCGCGTCGAGGACGAGGTGGTGGACGCGCTGGCCGCGGCGGTGAAGGACGCCTACCCGGCCCTGTCCCACCGCTATTACGCGATGAAGGCCAAGTGGTTCGGGCAGGACCATCTGGATTATTGGGACCGCAACGCGCCGCTTCCCGACGACACCGACCGCAGCATCCGCTGGGACGAGGCGCGCGATCTGGTTCTGGGCGCCTATGGCCGCTTCTCGCCGGATCTGGCGGCGCTGGGCAAGCGTTTCTTCGACAACCCCTGGATCGACGCGCCGGTGCGCCCCGGCAAGGCGCCGGGCGCCTTCGCCCACCCCACGGTGCCCAGCGTCCACCCCTATCTGCTGGTCAACTACCAGGGCAAGACGCGCGACGTGATGACGCTCGCCCATGAACTGGGGCATGGCGTGCACCAGATCCTGGCGGGCGGACAGGGGCACCTTCTGTCCGACACGCCGCTGACCCTGGCGGAAACCGCGTCGGTGTTCGGCGAGATGCTGACCTTCCGCGCGCTGCTCGACCGGGAGACGGACCCCAAGCGCCGTAAGATCATGCTGGCCTCGAAGGTCGAGGACATGCTGAACACGGTGGTCCGCCAGATCGCCTTCTTCGACTTCGAACGCCGCGTCCACACCGAACGCCGGGAGGGCGAACTGACGGCGGAGCGGATCGGCGAGATCTGGATGGCGGTGCAGACCGAGAGCCTCGGCCCGGCGCTGCGCTTCGACGAAGGGTACCGGAACTACTGGTCCTACATCCCGCACTTCATCCATTCGCCCTTTTACGTCTACGCCTACGCCTTCGGCGACTGCCTCGTGAACTCGCTCTACGCGGTCTATCAGGAGGCGGAACAGGGCTTCGCGGAGAAGTATCTGGCGATGCTGTCGGCGGGCGGCACGCTGCGCCACCAGGAGCTTCTGGCGCCCTTCGGCCTGAACGCCTCCGACCCGGCCTTCTGGCAGAAGGGGCTGAACGTCATCCGCGGTTTTGTTGACGAACTGGAAAATCAGCCCTGACCGGGATTTCTTGACGGGCGTCAAGAATCCATAATCGAGGGATGGGTATGGTGCCCCCGAACGATCCCTTCGGAGACCACCATGCCCGCCCTCGCCATCCCCGCCTGGGACGAGTCCCTGGAAGTCGGCAACGCGATCATCGACGCCGACCACAAGGAGACCGTCGAGCTTCTGGCGGAAGCCGCCAAGGCGTCCGACGCCGACCTGCCCTCCCATTTCACGGCCTTCGCCCAGCACCTCCGCGACCATCTGGCCCGCGAGGAGGAACTGATGCACCAGTACGGCTTCCCGCCCGCGCCCATCCATGTGCATGAGCACAACCGCGTCCGCCTGGAGTTGGAAGGCATCGCCAAGCGCATGGCCGCCGGCAATCTGGCGCTGGTCCGCGGCTATCTGACCGAGGTCGTGCCGGAGTGGTTCATCAACCACAAGAACACCATGGACAGCGCCACCGCCGCCTGGATTCGCAACCAGGGCGGCTGACGCGCCCCCGCCGAAGCCGCACAGACACCGAATTGAGGGGTGGCTCCGTCCGGAAGAACACCGGTGGGAGTCCTTTCCCGAATGGCCTGCGTTGGAGCAGCGATTTATCGTCGTTGCGCTTTCGCGGCGAAATTATTCGGGAAAACTGCTGCTTTTACGGGGAGGTGTCCGATGGGTGACGTCATGCTGCGCACCGCCGACCGGCGGGAGACGATCCTTTCCCAGCAGGCCATCGACGACCTTGCCGCCCGGCTGCGTGGTCCGCTGCTCACCCCGCAGTCGGCGGGCTATGAGGACGCCCGGACGATCTGGAACGCCATGATCGACCGCCGGCCCGGCCTGATCGTCCGCTGCGCCGGGGCCGCCGACGTCATGCAGGCGGTGCGCTTCGCACGGGAGAACGGGCTGCTGGTTTCGGTGCGCGGCGGCGGTCACAACATCGCGGGCAATTCCCTGTGCGACGGCGGCCTGCTGATCGACCTCGGCGCCATGCGCTTCGTCCATGTCGATCCGGTCAGCCGGACCGCTCGGGTGGCACCTGGCGCCACGCTGGGCGATCTGGACCGGGAGACGCAGGCCTTCGGGCTGGCCGTGCCGGTCGGCATCAACTCCACCACCGGCATCGCCGGGCTGACGCTGGGCGGCGGGTTCGGCTGGCTGACCCGCAAGTACGGCCTGACCGTGGACAATCTGCTGGCCGCCGACGTGGTCACCGCCGACGGCAAGTTCCTGCGCGCCAGCGCCGACGAGAACGCCGACCTGTTCTGGGCCATCCGCGGCGGCGGCGGCAATTTCGGCATCGTCACCTCCTTCACCTTCCGCCTGCATCCCGTGGGGCCGATGGTGCTGGCCGGGCTGGTCGTCCATCCCTTCGACGGGGCGGGCGATCTGATCCGCCGCTACCGCGACGCGACGGCGGCCCTGCCGGACGAGGCCACCGCCTGGGTCGTGCTGCGCAAGGCCCCGCCCCTGCCCTTCCTGCCGCCGGACGTGCATGGCAGGACGGTGGTGGTGATGCCCGTCATCTACGCCGGTGACGACGAGGCGGCGGGCCGCAAGGCGCTGGAGCCCGTTCTGTCGCTGGGGACGCCCGTCGGGGAGCATGTCGGCCTCATGCCCTACGCGGCGTGGCAGGCGGCCTTCGACCCGCTTTTGGTGCCGGGCGCGCGGAACTATTGGAAATCGCAGAACTTCACCGGGCTGGAAGACGGGCTGATCGACCTGCTGGTCGAGGAGGCGGGGAGGCTGCCCTCCGACCACTGCGAGATTTTCATCGGCCTGCTCGGTGCCGCGGCCAACCGCGTCCCGGCGGACGCCACCGCCTACCCGCACCGCGACGCCGTGTTCGTGATGAACGTCCACGCGCGCTGGAACACTGCTCAGGAGGACAGCGCCTGCATCCAATGGGCGCGTAGCGTTTCCGAACAGACCGCCCGCTACGCCACCGGCGGAGTCTATGTGAACTTCGTCACCGACGACGAGCAGCGCGTCCAGGCCGCCTACGGGCCGAACTTCGAGCGGTTGCGGGCGCTGAAGGCGAAATACGACCCGTCCAACCTGTTCTGCGTGAACCAGAACATCGCGCCGGGCGGGTGACGGTGCCGGCGCGCTCCGGTTCCGTCCAGCCTGGGACTCGCCTTTCGGCCCCGCCGCACCCACCTATTCGGCATGCCGAACACGGATGAGAACAGGCTGGGCGGCCGGATCGCGCGGTATGCGCGGGTTGGGACCGCCGTGGGGGGCCTTGCGGCCCGTTTCGCCGGGGAACGGGTGCTGGGCATCCCCCTGGAGCGGGAACGCCACGCCGCCGAACTGCGCGCGGCGCTGGGCGGGCTGAAGGGACCGCTGATGAAGGTGGCGCAACTGCTGTCCACCATCCCCGACGCTCTGCCCCGCGAGTATGTGCAGGAGCTGTCGCAGCTTCAGGCCGACGCGCCGTCCATGGGCTGGCCCTTCGTCAAGCGCCGCATGGCGAGCGAGCTTGGCCCCCACTGGCACAAGCGCTTCCGGCATTTCGAGCATAACGCCGCCGCCGCCGCCTCGCTGGGGCAGGTGCACCGGGCCGTGGGGCTGGACGGACAGAATCTCGCCTGCAAGCTCCAGTACCCGGACATGGCCTCCGCCGTCGAGGCGGACCTGCGCCAGTTGGGGCTGATCTTCGCGCTGTTCGAGCGCACCGACAGCGCGATCTCCACCAAGCAGATCCAGGCGGAAATCGGCGCCCGGCTGCGCGAGGAACTGGACTACGAACGCGAGGCCAAGCACGCGCGCCTCTACCGCGCCATGCTGGCCGATACCCCCGGCGTCCATGTCCCTGCGGTGGTGCCGGACCTGTCCACCCGGCGGCTGCTGACCCTGGAATGGGTGGAGGGCCGCAAGATCCTCGACTTCGTGAAGGACCATCCGGACGCCCGCGACGAACTGGCGATGAACATGTTCCGGGCCTGGTACGTGCCCTTCTATTGCTACGGCATCATCCACGGCGATCCGCATCTGGGGAACTACACGGTGCGGCCCGACCGCTCCATCAACCTGCTGGATTTCGGCTGCATCCGCGTCTTCCCGGCCCGCTTCGTGAAGGGGGTGATCGACCTCTACGACGCGCTGAAGACCGGCAACCAGGACAAGGCGGTGGACGCCTACCGCACCTGGGGCTTCGGCAACCCGTCCAAGGAACTGGTGGACGTGCTGAACATCTGGGCGCGCTTCGTCTACGCCCCGATCATGGACGACCGCAGCCGCCGCATCGAGGAAACCAACTCCGGCCATTATGGCCGCGAGACGGCGGCCAAGGTCCATGCCGAGTTGCGCCGCGTCGGCGGCGTCGAGGTGCCGCGGGAGTTCGTCTTCATGGACCGCGCGGCCATCGGTCTCGGCTCCGTCTTCCTGCATCTCCAGGCCGAGGTGAACTGGTACCGGCTGTTCCAGGAGACGATCCGCGGCTTCGACGTGGACGCCCTGCACGCCCGCCAGACCGCCGCCCTGACCGCCCAGAGCCTTCCCCTGCCCGAATAAGCGCCGATTCGTAATGCTTCCCCCGCCCCACCGCTTTGGTCTATACGAGCGGCTTCCATGAAGACCGCCGATTTCGATTTCGACCTTCCGCCGGACCGCATCGCCGAGCATCCGGCCAAGCCGCGTGACGCCGCCCGTCTGCTGGACGTGGCGGAGCGTCTGCATGACCGCACCGTGCGCGACCTTCCCGCGCTGCTGGAGCCGGGCGACCTGATGGTCGTCAACGACACCCGCGTGATCCCCGCCCGCCTCGATGGACGGCGCGGCGAGGTGCGGGTGGAGATCACCCTCCACAAGCGCGAGGGCGAGCGGGAGTGGGCAACCTTCGCCCGCCCCGGCAAGCGGCTGAAGCCCGGCGACGTCATCGCCATCGCCGACGATTTCGCGGCGGAGGTGGTTTCCAAGGACGGGATGGAGGTCCGCCTGCGCTTCTCCAAGGGCGGGGCGGATCTCATGGAGGCGCTGCACCGCCATGGCCGGATGCCCCTGCCCCCCTACATCCGGCGCGAGGCGGACGAGCAGGACGCGGCGGACTACCAGACTGTATTCGCCGCGCGAGAGGGCGCCGTGGCCGCCCCCACCGCCGGCCTGCACTTCACGCCGGAGCTTCTGGCCGCGCTCGACGCGCGCGGCATCCGCCGCGTGCCAGTGACGCTGCATGTCGGGGCCGGAACCTTCCTGCCGGTGAAGGTGGACGACATCGCCGACCACCGCATGCACAGCGAATGGGGGGAAATTTCCGCGGAAACCGCCGACGCCATCAACGCCACCCGCGCCGCGGGCGGGCGCATCGTGTCGGTCGGCACCACGGCGCTGCGCATCCTGGAGACGGCGGGGCTGGACGACGGAACGATCCGGCCCTTCAGCGGCGACACCGACATCTTCATCACCCCCGGATACCGCTTCAAGATCGTGGATCTTCTGGTGACCAACTTCCATCTGCCCCGCTCCACCCTGTTCATGCTGGTCTGCGCCTTCGCGGGCATGGACCGGATGAAGGCGGCCTACGCGCACGCCATCGGCCAGGGCTATCGTTTCTTCAGCTACGGCGACGCGTCGCTGCTCCGGAGGGTGTGATGACCGGGATCGGGTTCGAACTTCTCAAGACCGACGGGCGCGCCCGGCGCGGACGGGTTTCCACCGCGCACGGCGTCATCAACACGCCGGCCTTCATGCCCGTGGGCACCGCCGCCACCGTCAAGGCGATGACCAACGACGCGGTGAAGTCCACCGGCGCGGAAATCCTGCTGGGCAACACCTACCACCTGATGCTGCGCCCCACGGCGGAGCGCGTCGGGCAGTTGGGCGGCCTGCACCGCTTCATGAACTGGGACAAGCCGATCCTGACGGACAGCGGCGGCTTCCAGGTCATGTCCCTGTCGGACCTGCGCACCATGACCGAGGAGGGGGTGACCTTCAAATCCCACCTCGACGGCAGCAAGCACCATCTGACGCCGGAACGCTCCATCCAGATCCAGCATCTGCTGGACAGCAACATCACCATGTGCCTGGACGAGTGCACCCCCTTCCCCGCGACGGAGGCCCAGGCGGCTTCGTCCATGCGCCTGTCGATGCGCTGGGCGAAGCGCAGCAAGGACGCCTTCGTGGAGCGGCCCGGCTACGGTCTGTTCGGCATCGTGCAGGGCAGCGTCTATCCGGACCTGCGGGCGGAGAGCGTGGCGGCGCTGAGCGACATCGGCTTCGACGGCTACGCGATCGGCGGGCTGGCCGTGGGCGAGGGGCAGGAGACGATGTTCACCGTGCTCGACTTCACCGAGCCGCTGATGGTCAAGGAGCGCCCGCGCTACCTGATGGGGGTGGGGCGCCCCAGCGACCTGATCGGGGCGGTGCGGCGCGGCGTGGACATGTTCGACTGCGTGATGCCCACCCGCTCGGGCCGCACCGGACAGGCGTTCGTGCGGCGCGGCACCATCAACATCCGCAACGCCCGCCACGCCCACGACGAGCGCCCGCTGGACGAGGAATGCGGCTGCCCCGCTTGCCGGAACCACAGCCGTGCCTATCTGCATCATCTGTTCAAGGCGGGCGAGATGCTGGGGCCGATGCTGCTGACCTGGCACAACCTGCACTATTACCAGGACCTGATGGCCGAACTGCGGCAGGCCATCGAGGACGGCCGGTTCGAAGAGGTCGCGAGCGCGCTGGAAGCCCGGCTGAACGAAGGCGACATCCCAGCCACCGAGGACCCGCTCGCCTCCCTGAAGGCCAAACCGGCGAAACCGGCGAAGCCCGCGAAAAAGGAAGCCGCCGATGCCTGAAAACATCTACTCCGGCCTGACGCAGCTTGGCGGCGCGACCGTCCAGCCGAAGACGCCGGAAGAGGCGGTGCTGGAGCGCGTGCCGAACCCGAACCCCGGCGAAGCCTATGTCGTGCGCTTCACCGCGCCGGAATTCACCTCGCTTTGCCCGATCACCGGCCAGCCGGACTTCGCCCATCTGGTCATCGACTATGTGCCCGGCGATTGGCTGGTCGAATCCAAGTCGCTGAAGCTGTTCCTGACCAGCTTCCGCAATCACGGCGCCTTCCACGAAGCCTGTACCGTCGGCATCGGCAAGCGCCTGGTGGATGAGCTGAAGCCGGTGTGGCTGCGCATCGGCGGCTACTGGTACCCGCGCGGCGGCATCCCCATCGACGTGTTCTACGCCACCGGCGAACCGCCGAAAGGCGTGTGGATTCCGCCGCAGGAGGTCCAGCCTTACCGTGGCCGCGGCTGATCCCAATTCCCCCTTGAAAGTCCCCTCTCCCCTCTGGGGAGAGGGTTAGGGTGAGGGGGTTGCGCTTTTGCCGGACGTATCGCCATGCCCGACCCCGCCATCTCCACCCGCGAAGCCATCCGCGACCGTGCCCTGTCGCTGGGCTTCGACGCCGTTGGATTCGCCAAGGCGGAACTGGGCGAGGAGGCCAAGACGCGGCTGGCCGAATTCCTGCGCCAGGGCCGGCACGGCGACATGGGCTGGATGGCGGACCGGGCCGACCAGCGCGCCCATCCCCAGGCCCTGTGGCCGGAGGCGCGGACCGTCATCGCGCTCGGCACCAGCTACGCCCCGGCGGAGGACCCGCGCGCCCTGCTGGCGCATCCCGACCGGGGCATCGTCTCGGTCTATGCGAAGAACCGCGACTATCACGACCTCATCAAGGGCCGGCTGAAGACGCTGGGCCAGTGGATCGCCCACCGCTTCAAGGCGGAGTTGAAGGTCTTCGTGGACACCGCCCCGGTGATGGAGAAGCCGCTGGCCGAGAAGGCCGGGCTGGGCTGGCAGGGCAAGCACACCAACCTCGTGTCGCGATCCCACGGCTCCTGGCTGTTCCTGGGGGAGGTCTACACGACGCTGGAACTGACGCCGGACCCGCCGGGGGTGGACCGCTGCGGCCAGTGCCGGCGCTGCCTGGACGCCTGCCCCACCGCCGCCTTTCCCGCCCCCAACCAGTTGGACGCGCGGCGCTGCATCTCCTACCTGACGATCGAGCACAAGGGGCCGATCCCGGAAGACCTGCGCCCGCTGATGGGCAACCGCATCTACGGCTGCGACGACTGCCTGGCCGCCTGCCCCTGGAACAAGTTCGCCCGGCGCTCCCGCGAGGCGGCCTTCCTGCCGCGGGCGGAACTGACGGCGCCCCGGCTGGCCGATCTGGCGCAGTTGGACGACGCGGGCTTCCGGCAGGTCTTCAGCGGTTCCCCCATCAAACGGATCGGGCGTGACCGCTTCGTGCGCAACGTGCTGGTCGCGTTGGGCAACAGCAGCGACGCCCGCCTCGCCCCGGCGGCCGAACGCCTGCTGAACGACCCGAGCGAGGTGGTGCGCGATGCCGCGGGCTGGGCGCTGGCGCGGCTCAGGGACCTTTCGCCCTCTTCAGGCTGAACCAGAGCAGGCCGCCGGGCAGCGACGACAGGGTGACCGACAGGCCGATCATCAGCGACAGGGCCAGCGCGTCGGTCGCCCCCAGCCCGTAGAGCGCGAATCCGGCGACGAAAGCCCCTTCCCGCACGCCCCAGCCGTTCAACGAAATCGGCAGGGCCGCCGCGAAGATGGTCATCGGCACGACGGCCAGCGCGTCCAGCACCCCCACGTGAATGCCCAGCGCGTGGGCGTAGGCGACCACCGCGAAGACCGTGCAAAAATGCACCGCCGCGCTGTGCAGCAGCCCGGCCAGCGCCGCCCGGCTGAGCAGCGCGCCGCGCAGCCGCGCCACCAGCGCCTGCGCCGCCCGGACCGGCGGACGCAGCAGGAAGCCCGGCAGCGGAATGCGGTCCGCCTGGAGCCCCACGACCATACCGAGGGCGATCAGCGCCACGGCCCCCGGCCCGGCCCAGGCGACGGCGGGCGGGGCGGTGGCGACGAGATGCGGCAGGCCGAGGAACAGGAGCGCGACACAGCCGATCAGCGCCAGCAACCGGTCCAGCACGAGAGCCAGCAGCACGGCGGAGGAAGACGCTCCGCCCCGGTAGGTCAGCCAGCCGCGCACCACGTCGCCGCCCAGTGCCCCCGGCAGCACCTGCCCGAAGAACAGGCCGGTGAACATCAGCCGCATCGCCAGCCCGTGCGACACCCGTTCCCCGGTCGCGCGCAGGGCGTCGCGCCAGCGCTCCCCGGCGCAGACCACGGCCAGCAGCTTCGCCAGGAAACCGGCGGCCAGCCAGACGGGATCGGCCCCGGCGACCCGCGCCAGCAGCGCCGCCCAGTCCGCCTTGAAGCCGAGCACCCCCAGAACGGCCAGCGTGACCGCCAGCTTCGCAAGCAGCATCAACCGCCCGCCCGGCTTCGCTGCGGGCAGGGTGACCGCCTCCGCGGGCATGGCGCTGGCGTCCTGGCTGCTCAAATCCTGCATGGCTCCTGTAAAATGGCCGCGCGCACTCTATCGGTTCGACGGTAAAGCGTCCATGGCACCCAGCACCCCGGCCACGTCCATCTCCGCGAAGGTCGGACGGTGGTGGATGACCATGCGCGGCCCGTTGGCGTGGATGGGGACGGAGGCGTCACAAAACAGCCCCAACGTCGGACAGCCGACGGTTGCGACCAGATGGGTGGGGCCGGTGTCGTTGCCGGCCGCCGCCCAGGCCCGGCGGGCCAGCCCCGCGATCTGCGGCACGCTGGTGCGGCTCGTCAGGTCCACGGCCTGCGGGCAGGCGGCAAGGATGGCCTTCGCAAGATCCGCCTCGATGGCCGTGCCAAGCACCACCGGCGTGATCCCGCGCGCCGCCAGCGCCCGCGCCAGTTCGCCGTAGCGCTCCACCGGCCAGCGCTTGTCGGGCCGTCCGGGGGAGGAGCCGGGGATCAGCAGCGCGTAGGGCGCCGCGATGCCGAAGCCGCTGGTGTCGGCGTCGAGCCAGGAAAGGTCCGGCACCGCGTCCGGCACGATGCCGAAGGGGGCCAGTTGCCGGGTGTAGCGCTCGATCACCGGCACCTTGCGCCGCCCCGGATACCGGTCGCGGTGCGAGGCGCCCCAGGCCGTGCCCGACCATTCCGGCCAGGGGCCGGGGGCGAGCAGCCACCAGTAACGGTCGGTGCGCGGCTGCGCCTGGAGATCGTAAACCCGGTCGAAGCGTCCGGCGCGCAGCAGCCGGCGGATGCGCAGGTACGAACCCAGAGAGCGTTCCCGCGGGTCTTCCAGCACCTCGTCGAACAGGCCGCTGAGGCGGGCGAGCGAAGCCAGGGACGGCAGCGTCATCAGTGCCAGATGGTCGCCGGCATGGTGCCGCCGGATGGCGGAAAAGGCGGTCTGGGCCAGGAAGAAATCGCCGAAGGCGCCCAGCTTGATGACCAGGACGCGGCGGCGCCCGGTGCCGCTCCCGGTGCCGCTTTCCGCCGTCATTCGCCCCCCGCCGGAGTGCGGGCGGCCAGCCGGAGCATCAGCCCGGCGGCCAGCATGCCGCCCATCCACCACGCCTGCCAGATGCCGTAGGCCGTGCTCGCCATGGCCAGCGCCGAGGCGAAGAGGGCCAGCGCGAAGGGTTGCAGCCGCCGTTCCATCCGCCCCGTGCCGAGCAGCAGAAGCAGCGCCGCCGCCAGGGCCAGCGCCGCGCCCAAGGCGCCAAGCTCCAGCCAGATTTGCAGGAAGGCGTTGTGGGGATGCAGCGGCAGCAGGCTGTCGGTCAGCGTGCCGAAACGGGACACCGCCCCCTCCGGCTCCAGCGCGCGGGAGGCGTCGATGCCCTGCCCGAAGAAGGGCGTCTCCAGCGCGCGGTCGGCGGCCATGCCCCAGATCTCCACCCGGTGCTGGGCGGACCGGAACAGCCACTCGGCCCCGTCCAGGTTCAGCACGCGGTCGAACAGCAGCACCAGCGGCAACACGAAGGCGAAGGCCACCCCCAGAACCGCCGCCAGCGCCCCGCGGACCAGCCGCGGCGACCAGACGGCAAGCGCGAAGGCCGCCCCGCCCGCGGCAACCCCCAGCATGGCCGACCGGCTGGTCAGCAGCAGGCAGGCGCCGGCAAAGATCACCGGCAACGCGACCGCCACCCCGCGCCGCCCCGCCCGGTCGAGCGCCATCGCCGCCGGCCAGACCAGCAGGCAGAGCAGCACCGCGGTGCGCTTGGGCACGTTGCTTTCGGCAATCTCCACACCCGCGGGCACATGGTTCCACCAGCGGTGCAGCGGGAAATCCAGCGCGGCTTCCACCGCGAACAGCAGCACGCCGGCAAACACGCCCGCCAGGAACAGGCCGGTCAGCCGCCGCGCCTCCACCCCCGGCAGGGAGGACAGCCATGCCCCGCCCGCCAGCGCGCCAAGGCCGATGTAGCCGATCTCCACCACCGTCAGACCGGCGCGCGGCGACGGGCTCCACAGGATGGACAGGGACGCCAGCGACAGGAAGGCGAGGACCACCGCCGTGCCGGGCATCGCCCGTTGCAGCCGCCCCAGGGCGCCCCGGCGGGCCAGACCGGCCAGCCCGATCAGCGCGATCAGGATGGCCCAGACCGGCAGCCCACGCGGCGCCAAGGCCGCCAGCGGCCCGAGCGCCGCCGCGGCCACGCCGGCCAGACCCGCCAGAATCGCGTCGGGAATTCCCCGTGCGGAGTCGCGCTGTGACAAGGGGAAAGCCATGAGATCTCGCGTCCGTGAGGCACGGCGCGGCTTAACAGATGCCCCGCGCGAAAGCAACGGGGACGGGCCGGGAGATTTTCCGGTCACCCCGGCCCGCGGAACCCCGACAGGATTACAAGACCCGGAAGGTGACTCAGGCGGTCCGCACCTTGTTCAGGAAGCCCTGCACCTCGGACCGGAGATGCTCGGCCTGACGGGCCAGCGTGCGGCTGGCGCTCAGAACCGCGTCGGCGGCTCCGCCGGTCTTGCTGGCGGCGTGGGTCACCTCGGCGATGTGGTGCATCACCTCCTGTGTGCCCTCGGCGGCCTGATTGACGTTCTGGGCGATCTCGCGGGTGGCGAGACCCTGCTGCTCCATGGCGCGGGCGATCTCGGTCACGGTGGTGCTGATGGTGCCGACCGCGTCGGAGATGGTGCGGATGGCGTTCACCGCCCCGCCCGTCGCCGCCTGCATCTGCGCCACCTGGCTGGAAATCTCCTCGGTCGCCTTGGCGGTCTGACCGGCGAGGTTCTTCACCTCCGTCGCCACCACGGCGAAGCCCTTGCCGGCCTCCCCGGCGCGGGCGGCCTCGATGGTCGCGTTCAGAGCCAGCAGGTTGGTCTGCTCCGCGATCTCGCCGATCAGGTCCACCACCTGCCCGATGCGTTGCGCCGCTTCGGCCAGACCTTCGACGATGCCGTTGGTCTCCGTCGCCTTGGCCGCGGCGCCCACCGCGACCTGCGAGCTGTCGTTGAGCTGGCGGGAAATCTCCGCGATGGAGGAGGACAGTTCCTCCGCCGCCGCCGCGACGGTCTGCACGTTGCTGGACGCTTGCTCCGACGCCGCGGCGACGGCGCTGGACTTGGCGGTGGTCAGGGCCGCGTCGGACGACATCTCCTGCGCGTCGCGGCCCAGATTGCCGGCGGATTCGGTCAGCGACTGGACGACTCCCGACACCGCCTGCTCGAAGCCGTTGGCGAACTCGTTCATGGTGCGGCGGCGGTCGGCGTCGATCTGCCGCCGCATTTCCTCCCGCTCGCCCTCCATGCGCTGCATCTCCAGGGCGTTTTCCTTGAAGACGCTCAGCGCGTCGGCCATGGCGCGCAGTTCGTCCTTGCGGTCGCTGCCGGGGATGTCCACCGCCAGATCGCCTTCGGCCAGCCGCTTCATGGCCTTGGTCATGGCGTGCATCGGGTGGGTGATGGCGCGGTCGATGATCAGGGCCATGATGATGCCCAGCGCCAGCGCGATGGCGGCGCCGACGATGATGATGATCTCGGCCCCGCTGCGCCCGTCCTCGCGGTCGTCGCGCTGGATGGAGACGAGGCGGGCCACCTGCTCGCTGACGTCGCCCGCGGCCTTGGCCATGGACTTCGACGCGGCGCGCTGGTTGTCGCTGGCGGCGACGAGGGCGGCGAACTCCGTGTCGAACGCCTGGGCGGCCTCGGTTATGGCGGCGATCAGCGCGCGGCCTTCCGCATCGACCAGCACCGCGCCGGCCTGCTTGGCGAGATCCAGCGTCTGCGTCACCGCCGAGGACACCGTCGTGCGCGCCCCTTCCCCGCCGAGCAGGATGAAGTCGCGCTGCCCCAGCATGGCGGACTGCGCGCTCTGGATCAGGCGCAAGGCGATGCCACGCAGCAGAACGGCCTCGTTCACCTCGCTCTGGGCGAAGTTCGCGGCCTCCTGGAGCGCACTGGAAACCATCGACTGGTTTTCCTGCATCTCGTGGGCGAGATCCTGGATCTGGCGGGCGTTGCGGTCCAGAATCTGGATGCGCGCACCGCTCAGCTCCGCGGTTCCGTCGCCACGGCCCTGCTGGAAGCTGGTGCGATAGGCATTGGCGATGGTGACGATCTGCTTGGCCAGTTCCTCGTCGTTGGTGCCGACCAGATCCTTCTCGATGGTTTCCGCGTTGGCCAGCAGCGCCGCGATGGCCTCTCCGGCGGCTTCCATCGTCGCGGGATTGCGGGTGTGCGCGAGGTCGGCCTGCAGGCGCCGCGCCTCCAGCACCATCTCGATCAGCCGGTCGGCGCGGTCGGAGGTGTCGCGGCTCTGCTTCACCGCATGCTCCGCATCCTTCAGGCTGACCATGTTCTGGTCATAGCGGTCGGACTGCTGCTTGCCGATCTTCTCCGCGATCTCCCGCAGGGCCTGGGCGCGGGTTTCCATGCTCTGGGTGCGGGCGCGGGCTTCCTTGTCCTGGGCGACGAAGTTGGCGAAGGCGCCGCGGTAACCGGCGATGCCCGCCAGGATCTCGTCCACCAGCCGGATGCTGTCGCTGTCTTCCAGAGCGGCCCGGGTGCCCTGCGCTTCCTCGCGCAGCCGGTCCAGCATGCCGGGAACACTGTCGGCGGCCTTCGAGTCGCGCTCGGTGACGAAGCGGGCTTCCTCGATCCGCACGGTTTTCAGCCGGGCATCCAGCTCGGCGGTGTGGGCTGCCAGATCGACACGTCCGGCATAGGTGCGCAGGCTGTTCCATCCAACGAACGCCACCGCAACCGTCATCAGAAGGACCGCCGCAAAACCGAGCGCAATCCGCGTTCCAATCGTCATGAAATCGGGCTCCCCCGCGTCGTACGGCCTTACGCGCTGGCCGTCGTCATGCCTTTGTCTCTAAGGGATACAGCATAAAGGGTTAATTTCTGGTTTGACGAGTACGAATGGTAACACCGATTCAGAATCGATCCGGCATCCACGGTGCCGGACCCGAGAAAATCAACGCCGCCAACGCCATAGCGTCGTCTCCGCCGCGCAGAAGCCCAACCCGACGAAGAATATCAGGACCCCTTCCCCCACTGTAAAGGGTTGCCAGGGCCGCAACGGACAGCGAAAGCACCGCTCCAGCCGCTTTACCGCCACCGTCCGCCCCCCTCGGCACGCGGTCCACGACGGCCTTGCCGCCGGACAGGCGCAACCGGAAACGGCCGGAATTGCCGGGAATCGACGAATCCGCGACGTCCAGCGTCAGTTCTCCCGCAATTCCCGGTGGATAACCACGGGATTCCAGAGCCATCGGAACGTTCAGGATGCGCAGCATCCACTCGTCCCGCGCGTCCACCCGCGGGCCGCTGTCCGGGGCCAGCAGCGCCAGAGGATCGTCCGGCCCGCCGCGCCAGGACACGCGATCCACCTGCGCCCTGTAGCCGGCCAGGAAACCCTGCGCCAGCCGCACCGCCCGCGGGCTGAGCAGGCAGAGGTCGGCCACGGCCAGCGCGCGTTTGGCCGGCGGCGCAACCGCGATGTAGCCCTCCGCCCCCGCTGGACCATTCAAGGTATAGACATCGGACGGAACGCCGTCCGGACAGAGCGCGAAACTCCACAACCCTTCGTTGCGCTCCACCAGACCGTTGGCGGAGAGGAGCAAACTGCGGCGAAGTGCCGCAAGATGGCTGGCATCCGTGGCGTCGGTGGGGCGGACCCATCCATCCCCCGGCGGCGGCCCCGCGGAGAGGGAGGCCGGCGGCGCGCTCCAGTCGAAGGACACCCCGCCCCGCCCGAATCCGAGGCGGGCGTAGAGCGGCAGGGTCGCGGGGTAGAGCACGGCCAGCGCCGCGCCCCCGGCCAGCGCCTCTTCCAGCACGCCGCGCATCAGGGCTGTGCCGTAGCCACGCCCGCGCTCCGCCGGATCGACGGCGACCGCCGCCACGCCGCGGGCCGGCACCGGCTGCCCGCCGAACCATTGATCCATGGGCCAGACGGCGGCGCAGGCGACGACCTCACTGGCGCGGCCCGTTTCCGGTCCGGCGCGCAGGCCGCGCATCACGTCCGGCCCGAACAGCTCCACGGACCGGTCGAAATAGTCGCGCGGGATGCCGAAGCCCTGGCGGACCAGGGCCGCGGCGACCGCCCGTTCCTCCGGAAGAAGGGGGCCGAAGCCCCCGGCCCCAGCGGTCACGCCTTCGTCCCGTTCAGCCCACGGGCCTGATCGCGCAGCACGTACTTCTGGATCTTGCCGGTCGAGGTCTTCGGCAGGGCGGTGAAGACGACGGTGCGCGGGCACTTGAAGTGGGCCAGATGCTCGCGGCAATAGGCGATCACCTCCGCCTCCGTCAGTTGCCGGCCCTCCTTCAGCGTGACGAAGGCGCAGGGCGTCTCGCCCCACTTCTCGTCCGGGCGGGCGACCACGGCGGCCTCCACGATGTCCGGATGCTTGTAGAGGACCGACTCGACCTCGATGGTCGAGATGTTCTCGCCGCCGGAGATGATGATGTCCTTGGACCGGTCCTTCAGCTCGATGTAGCCGTCCGGATGCCAGACGCCGAGGTCCCCGGTGTGGAACCAGCCGCCGGAGAAGGCTTCCTGCGTGGCCCGCGGGTTCTTCAGATAGCCCTTCATGACGGTGTTGCCGCGCATGAAGATCTCGCCCATCGTCACGCCGTCCTTGCGGGTCGGCTGGAGCGTGTTGGGATCGGCGACCATCAGCCCTTCCAGCGTGGCATAATTCACGCCCTGCCGCGCCTTCAGCGCCGCACGCTCCTCCAGCGGCAGATCGTTCCAATGCTCGTGCCAGGCGCAGATGGTGACCGGGCCGTAAACCTCCGTCAGGCCATAGACATGGGTGACGTCGAAGCCCAGGCGCTCGATCTTCTCGATCACCGCGGCGGGCGGGGCCGCGCCGGCGGTCATCATCTTCACGCCGGTCGGGATCTCCCGCTTCTGGTCCTCCGGCGCGTTGACGATCAGGCCCATGATGATGGGCGCGCCGCACATGTGGGTGACGCCCAGGTCGGCCAGCGCGTCGTAGATGCCCTTGGCGGTGATGGTACGGACGCACACGTTGGTGCCGGCCAGAGCGGTGACCGTCCAGGGGAAGCACCAGCCGTTACAGTGGAACATCGGCAGAGTCCACAGATAGACGGGATGGTGCGGCATCGCCCAGGTCAGCACGTTGCCCATAGCGTTCAGATAGGCGCCGCGGTGGTGGTAGACGACGCCCTTCGGGTTGCCGGTGGTGCCGCTGGTGTAGTTCAGCGCGATGGCCTGCCACTCGTCGGCGGGCATCGGCCAGTCGTAGGCCGGGTCACCGGTCTCCAGGAACTGTTCGTAGGTCTGCTCCCCGATCAGCTCGCCGCCCTTGGCCTGCGGGTCGTCGATGTCGATGACGATGGGGCGGCGCTTCGGCTCCAGCATGTGGACGGCCTTGGAGATGACGCCGGAGAACTCCCGGTCGGTCAGCAGCACCTTCGCCTCGCCATGCTCCAGGATGAAGGCCAGCGCCTCCGCGTCCAGGCGGATGTTCAGGGCGTTCAGGACGGCGCCGGTCATCGGCACGCCGAAATGGGCCTCGAAGGATTCCGGCGTGTTGGGGGCCATCACCGCGACCGTGTCGCCCAGCCCGATGCCGCGCTTCGACAGGGCCGAGGCGAGGCGCACGCAACGCTCGTAGGTTTCCGCCCAGGTGCGGCGGACCGGGCCGTGGATCACGGCGAGGCGTTGCGGATAGACGGCGGCGGTGCGGCGCAGGAAGGAGAGCGGCGACAGAGGCACCGTGTTGGCGGCGTTCTGGTCGAGGTCGGTCTCGTACGGGTTATGCCGGGCGTCGGTCACGGGGGCCTCCCTATGCGTCTCTGATCAAGAACTCGTTAGGGAGAGTCTTGCCAGAGAATCCAGAGGGTTGGAAGGGGGCTGCCCCGCCGATGCGCGGTCATGCCCCGCTGCGGCATCCTGCCCGGTTGACCCGATTCAGCGGTGCGGCACTCAGCCCTTGCGGACCGCTTCGACCCGCCCGCCGGTCATGCTGACGAGTTGGGCGGGGGTCAGGCGGAAGACCGCGTTGGGGGTGCCGGCGGCGGCCCAAACGGTGTCCAGCGCCAGCAGGTCGGCGTCGATCAGGACCAGCGGCGGCACGGCGTGGCCGATGGGCGGAACCCCGCCGATGGCGAAGCCGGTGTTCTCCCGCACGAAGTCCGGATCGGCCCGCTCGATCTTCTCGCCGATCAGGCGGCCCACCGCCTTCTCGTCCACCCGGTTGACCCCGCTGGCCACCACCAGCACCGGGCGCCCGCTGTCCTTCGTGCGGAAAATCAAGGACTTGGCGATCTGCGCCACGGTGCAGCCGATGGCGTTGGCCGCGTCGTCCGACGTGCGGGTGCTGCCCTCATGCTCCACCACCTCGTGGCCGAGGCCGAAGCGGTCCAGCAGGTCCTGAACGCGGCGTGCGGAAGGGCTGAGAGCATCCATGGCGGTCACTTCGCCAACTCGCGGGAGCGGCGCGCCGCGGCGGCGACGGCATGGTCGAACAGCGGCTGCATCCCGTCCTCGGCCATCAGCACATCCAGCGCCGCCTGGGTGGTGCCGTTGGGGCTGGTCACCGCCTTGCGCAGGTCGGCGGCGGCGGTCGGGGACTGGTGGAGCAACTCGCCCGCCCCTGCAACCGTGGCCCGCGCCAGACGCATGGCAAGCTCGGCGGGCAGTCCGGCGGCCTCCCCGGCCTTCGCCATGGCCTCCACCATCAGGAAGACGTAGGCGGGACCGCTGCCCGAAACGGCGGTCACCGGGTCCAGCAGCGACTCGTCCTCGACCCAGGCGACGTCGCCCACCGCGCGCAGCAGCGCATCGCACAGGGTCTTCTGCGCCTCCGTCACCACCGGGTTGCCGACGGCGACGGTCATCCCGCGCCCGATGGCGGCGGGCGTGTTGGGCATGGAGCGGACGATGGCCGCCCCCTCCCCCAGCGCGCCTTCGAAGGACGCGATGGTCTTGCCGGCGGCGACGGACAGGAACACCGTGCCGGGGCGGACCAGCGCCCGGTAGGCCGGAAGGACCGAATCCATCACTTGCGGCTTCACCGCCAGAACCACCACGTCCGGCACGAAGGCGGCGGGCAGAGCGTCCGGCGAGTCCGCCAGGAAGACGGCGGGGTTGCCCCGCAGGGACTCCGGCAGGCCCGACGGCTCGACCACGGCGACGCTGGACGCGATGCCGGCCTTCAGCCAGCCGTCGAGCATCGCGCCGCCCATCTTGCCGCAACCGGCCAGAAGCAGTGAGCAACCCTGCGCCATGGCGGTCACGCCTCCCCGACGGTGTCCAGGATGGCGGCGGAGACCGCCTCCGACGCCGACTTGCCGCCCCAGATCACGAATTGGAAGGCGGGATAGAAGCGCTCGCACTCCGACAGGGCGATCTCCACGAGGTCTTCCAACTGCTCCACCGTCGCGCCGCGCGAACCGCGCAGCAGCATGGTCTGGCGGAACATCGGGGTGTGTTCCTCCGCGCAGACGTCGAAATGGCCCAGCCACATGCGCGCGTTCACCTCCGCCAGCAGATCGTTGACGGAAGACCGGCGGGCCGCCGGAATCTTCATGTCGAACTGACAGGAGAACTGCATCGCGCTGACGTCGGACTGCCAGACGAAATAAAGCCGGTAGTCGCACCAGCGCCCACCGATCTCGACGATCAGTTCATCCTCGCCGGCCCGCTCGAAGGGCCATTCGTTGGCGGTGACGATCTCCTCGACGATGTCCAGGGGGTTGTGCGCGGAAGATTGGGTGTCGACGGCAACAGCCGACATGTCGGCGTCCTCCTGTGAAGGCGCGGTGGACGGAACCGCCCCGGGGTCGTCCCGCCGCCACGGACGGCGTGGGAACCCCGAGATGTTGTGGCTTACAGCCGGATGGATACCACCCAAAGCACCGTGCCAAAAGGGGGTGGCCGGCGCAACTGGTTTTCGGTGATGCATCCGTGAAGGGTTGGTGAAGGCGGCGGCCGCCCGTCAGAGCGGTCCGGTGCTTTCCGGTCCGGTGCCTTCCAGTCCTATGTCGGCGACGCCGGTGGGGCCCGGCGTGCCCGCATCCTGCTTCGGGCCGCGGTCGGCCATCAAGGCCGCCACCGTGGCCTCCAGCGCGGCGAGCCGTTCGGCCATGGCCTCCTGCTCCTCGCGGGCCTTGGCGGCCATGGCGCGGACGGCCTCATACTCCTCGCGGCTCACCACGTCCATCCGCGACAGAACGCGCTCGAACTGCTGGCGCATCTGCGCCTCAGCTTCCTCACGCAGGGACGACAGCGCGCCGAGCGCGCCACCCGCGACGCGGGCCAGATCGTCCAAAATCTTATTGTCCACCTGCATCGACTCAAAATCCGCTTCTTGCCTGTCGCATTATGGGACCCGCCCCACAGAACTTCAACGGGCTTGGATGCGATGCGTCACGGGTTCGCCCCTCTCAACGCCGCAGCCCGTCGAACAGCCCCTTCAGAAGCGCATCGGGTTTCGCGTTCCCGCCGCCGCCGGGAATCGGCAGATCCTTCGGCACCACCTTGTTCAACAGCCCCTCGGCGGCACGGCGGGCGAAATACTCCTGTACCTCCTGCATCTCGAAGGAGCGGGTGGGCTTGTCCAGCGCGCCGGTCATCCGCATGGTCAGCGGCGGCAGCGATTGGTCGGACCGCACCGTCAGGCGGACGCGCATGTCGATGGTCCGGGCCGGCAGATCGACCTGCCCCACCGCCGCCGCCTCGCCCAGGTCGGAGGTCAGGCGCATGTCCTGCGTCCGCACCACGCCGTGGTCGATGGTGAAGCTGCCGTCCAGCCGGGCGAAACGGGTTTCCCCGCCCTGAAGGCCGCCCATCACCGCGCCCAGAAGCTCCTGCGGGCGGTCCAGCCTGGTCAGCCGGTCGCGCAGGGCACCCAGGTCGAAACCGCGGAGCAGCCCGTCGCGGGCGCTGATCCGGCCCTGGCCGGACAACGCCTTCAGCATGGCGTCGCCGCCGGCCCCGCTGGTGGTCAGGTTGGCTTCGGCGTCCAGCACGCCGCCGGCGATTTCCACCGCACCCCCACCCAAGCCGCCGCCCACGGCCTCGGCCAGCTTGGCCTTGGACAGGGTGACGGTGGCCTCCGCGGTCGGCGTCTGGTTGTCCGGCGCGGCCAGCCGCCCGGTGGCGCCGAGGTGCCCGCCCATCAGGCCGCCGTCGAACCGCTCCACCGTCAGCACCCCGTTCGCCACGATGGCGCGCAGGGCCGGATTCTCGATCCGCGTGCCGCCCTTGACGAGCGCGGAGGAGGTCAGCGCCAGACGCCCGTCGAAGCGGCGCAGCCAGCCGAAATCCGCCGTGCCGGCGGCAGCGGGCGCGTCCGCCGGAGCGGAGGACGCTGCCGCACCGCCCGCGGGACGGGAGGCCGCCGCGGGGAGCGCCGCCAGACGGTCCAGCTCCAGGTCGCCGGTCTGCAACTCGGCCTCCACCCGCGGCTTGCTGCCGTTCAGGTCGGCGCTGGCCTTGCCCTTGACCGGAACATTGGCAAGCACGCCCTGGATGTTGCCCAGCGTGAAGGCTTTCCGCGTTCCCACCAGCTCCGCGTAAAGATCCATCGCCCCGTAGGAACCGGCGGCCGCGTTGTCGGCGACGAGAGCGGCCAGCCGGGCCACTTCCGGATGCCTAACGCGCAGCTTCAGGTCGACGGAGGGGGTTTTCTCGACGTTCAGCAGCGTTCCGCCCGCCTCCAGCGAGCCTTCCGCGGCGTCAAGCGCGAATTCGACGGCCAGACGCTCGGCATCGCCGGACAGGCGGGCCTGCGCCTTCACGGCACCCAGCCGCGCCGGCGCGGGGGCGCCCTCCGGCCAGGGAACGGCGCGCGACAGCCCTTCCAGGCTGGCGGCCTCGGCGTTCAGCGTCAGATGCGCGCCGCGCAGCGGCTCCAGCCCGGCGATCTGACCGTCCAGCCGGAGCTTCACCCCTGCGGCGTCATCCACCTTCGCTTCCTTGATCGACAGGGCGCCGCCCGCGGCGGTGGCGTCCAGCCGCAGCCCCTGGACCGGCGTGTTGCGCACGGTCAGTTGCCCGACCGACAGTTCCAGATTCGCGTCCACGCTGGCCAGCAGCCGGGCCGGCGTCATCGGCGAACGCCCGTTGCGCGCGGGCGCCGAGGCGTTGCCGTTGGCGGGAGCGTTGCCGTTGGCGGGAGCGTTGCCGCCCGGTTGGGGCAGATAGGCGTCGAGATTCAGCCGGTCTAGGTCGAGCCGCGCCCCGAAGGCGGGCCGTCCGCGGTCCACATAAGCGACGGCGCCGGTCAGACGGCTGGCGTCCACCCGCAGGTCCAGCCCATTGACGTCCAGCCGTCCGGGCCGCCCCTGCACCTGCGCGGCGACCGACGCCCGGCGCAGCCGGTCCGCCGGAACCGCGCGCACGTCCACCTTCAGCCATTCCAGCAGGGCGCGCAGGTTGTCGGCGTTCGCCTCCATCCGCAGATTCAGGTTCGGCTGGCCGTTGGCCGCCACCAGCTCCCCCGCCGCCACGATGTCGGAGCCGCCGGGGAGCAGCGCGCTGAAGCGGTCGATGTTCAGCTTGCCGCCGGTCAGGCTGGCCTCCACCCGTCCCTGGCGGACCACGCCGCCGTTGTAGGTGATGCCATCCACCGCGAGGTCGAGCTTGGCGTCCAGCGCGTCCGGCAGGGCGAACCCGCCCGGCTGGTCGGTGCCGCCGCCCGCGGGCGCGCCCCCGCCGGACGACGAGCCCGAAGAACCGGCGGAGGGCGGGACGCTCTTGGCCGCGCCTCCGTTGCGGGGCGCGGCGGGCTGGGCGTTGTTTTCCCTGCCGGAACCGGCGCGGTCCAGCCAGGCATCGAGGTCGAGCCGGTTGAGCGCCAGCGTCACCTCCGCCCGCGCGGGCGTTCCGGTGCGCAGGGTCGCCGTGCCGGTGGCTCGGGTGTCGCCGAGCTGCCCTTCCAGATTGGTGAAGCTGGCCCCCGCCGGAGACGCCTCGACCGCCGTGCGGATGCCGAAGGGCTGGGCGAGCAGCGCGTCGGCCCCCTTGCCTTCGCCGTTTGCCGAACCGCCGCGGATCAGGGCCAGCGCGCGGGACAGGTCGCTGCCTTCGGCGCGCAGATCGCCCTGGGCGCGCGAACCGCCACTGCCCGGCGGGTTGGTGACGATCCCGGCGAAACGCAGCGTGGCGTCGGTGTCGGCCATGGACAGCGACGCCCGGACCTGGACGGCGGCGCCGTCGATCAGGCGGCTGACGAACATCTCCCCGCGCAGCGGCACGCCGCGCGCCCGGAAGCTGCCCTGCCCCTGGAACGGCCCGGTGAAGCTGCCGGCGACGATCCGCGCGTCGAGCTGGTCGATCACCTCCGACTGTCCGGTGCGGGCGTCACGGTAGAGGATGGTGCCGTTCTGCACCGTCACCTGATCGAAGCTGACCGCCGAGGCCAACCCGTCGCCAGCCCCGCCCGACCCGGCGCCCGCCGAACGGTCGGCGCCCGCACCCGACAGGTCCCAGTTGAAGCGTCCGTCGGGCAGCGTTTCGAACAGGAATGTGGGGTCGATCAGCCTGATGCTCTGCACCTGGATGTGGCCGCCGAGCAGCGGGCCGAGCGCCACCCGGACGTCCAGCTCCTTCAGGCGGGCCATGTCCTCCTCCGACCCGCCAGGCGCGTTGGCCAGCCGCGCGTCGCGCACCGTCAGCGCCGGGGCCGGCAGCAGCGACAGGCTGATGTCGCCCTTCAACTCCACCTTGCGGCCCGTGGCGGCGGACACCTTTTCCGCGATCTGGGCCTTGTAGGCGTTCCAATCGACCACGCTGGGCACGATCAGCACCGCAGCCGCCAGCAGACCGACGAGAATCAGAACAGCGATCAGAAACTTCTTCACCGGTTGATCCGCCTTCCCCACCGTTCGGCCGTTGAGCCGCCGTACTTCCGCCGCAAGCCGCGGGAACCTCCGGCGCCCGCTCCGGTCTTCCGGGCGGCACGGGGTTCCGCTAAACTATCGCCCCGAAAGAAAACAAGCAATTTGGGCATTCCAACGGCCAATTATCCAAAAGGACGAAATGCCCCGCCCTCCGGAGATACGCCCATGGCCGATGTCGTCAACCTGAACCGCTTTCGAAAAACGCGCCGGAAGGAAGAGCGCGAAAAGACCGCCGAGGAGAACCGCGTCCGCTTCGGGCGCACCAAAGCCGAAAAGCTGCGCGACCGCCAGGAGGCCGAACGCCGCAAAGCGGCCCTGGACGGCAAGAAGGTCGAGGATTGACGCCTTCCGCACCGGCCCCGCCACCCTTTAGTACCGATTTTGTGACAATTTGCCTTATCAACAGTTCGGCCATAAGGCAATCTGGAACACCGCATACCGCTTTGCTACATTTCACCCTTACGAGAGGCGCAATGGGCAAAGGGGAGGACCATCAACATGGTCGACATGTCGTCTCACCGCGGTGCGTCCCAATTTCATAAGCCGACCCGGCACAAAGAACCGTCCGAATTCCACAAGCCGGCTTCCTACCTTCCGCGAATCCGCAGCGTCGACGTCGACCGCCCCTGGATGTGGCTGAGCGCCGGCTGGCGTGACATGCGCGCCAGCCCGACGATCAGCATGGCCTATGGCCTGCTGGCGGTGGTCTCCAGCTTCGTGCTGGTGGCGGGGCTGGCGATGCACGACATGCTTTATCTGGTGCTGCCGCTGGCCGCCGGCTTCATGCTGCTGGGGCCGGTGTTCGCGGTCGGCCTGTACGAGACCAGCCGCCTGCTGGAGCGGGGGGAGACGCCGACCCTGGCGAAGGTGGCCGGCGCCTATCACCGCAACGGCATGCAGATCGCCGGGATCGGGCTGGTGCTGATGCTGGCGATGCTGGCCTGGATACGGATCGCCTTCCTTCTGTTCGCGCTGTTCTTCGCGACGGAGCCGCCGGCCTTCGACCAGATCATCGACCGCATCTTCTTCTCGGCCCAGACGATCCCGTTCCTGCTGACCGGGACCATCGTGGGCGGCGTCATCGCCACCGTGGTCTTCGCCATCAGCGTGGTGTCGATCCCGATGCTGCTGGACCGCGACACCGACACCTTCACCGCCATGGCGACCAGCATCGCGGTGCTGCGCGAGAATCTGCGGACCATGGCCGGCTGGGCCTTCCTGATCGTGCTGTTCACGGCGGCGGGGATGGTCACCGGCTTCCTGGGGCTGGCGCTGGCCCTGCCGCTGATCGGCCACGCCTCCTGGCACTGCTACCGCGATCTGGTCGGCGCGGACTGAGCCTTTGCAGCGGACGCACGGAAGGGCCTTTACCGGACGGCACCGGGGAAGGCCCTTTCCGCATCCTCAGGACGGCTTCCTGAAGAAGGCTTCGGCGGCGTTCTTCTGCGCCTCCTTGGCGGCGATGGCGGCGCGGGCGCGGGCGATTTCGGCCTCCAGCCCGGCGATGTAGTCCTTCAGCTCCGCCACGCCCAGCGCGCTCAGGTCCTTCGGCGCCGGCTTGGCCTTGCGCGGTTCCAGATCGTCGATGTCCATGGTCACCCTCCTCCCAGCTTCGCGCATTCCTGCCCCGCGCCGTCCGCTTCCCGCCCACCGGAAAGCCCGGCGGGGCGCGCTTGTCAGCGCGGGCCCGGAATTCTAACTTTGGACGCCACAGGACACAAACGGCCCGGCCGTAACCGGACCGGCGGATTTCGCGTCAACGAGGAATGGGGGAGACACCATGGGCATCGCCCTGCCGGACAGCATGACCTGCGTGGAGATTTCGCAACCCGGCGGCCCGGAGGTCCTGCGCACCGTGCAGCGCCCCACCCCGGTGCCCGGCCCCGGCGAGGTCCTGGTGGCGGTGGAGGCGGCGGGCGTCAACCGCCCGGACATGCTGCAACGCCAGGGCCGCTACGACCCGCCGCCGGGCGCGTCCGACCTGCCGGGCCTGGAGATCGCCGGGCGCATCGCCGCCCTGGGCGAGGGGGTGACCGGCTGGGCCGTCGGCGACGCGGTCTGCGCCCTGATCGCGGGCGGCGGCTACGCCCGGTATTGCGTGGTTCCGGCGCCCCAACTCCTGCCCGTCCCGAAGGGATACGGCATGGTCGAGGCCGCCGCCGTTCCGGAAACCTTCTTCACCGTCTGGACCAACGTGTTCGAGCGCGGCGCGCTGAAGCCGGGCGAGACGCTGCTGGTCCATGGCGGCTCCAGCGGCATCGGCACCACGGCCATCCAGCTCGCCAAGGCGTTCGGCTCGCGGGTCTTCACCACCGCCGGCAGCGCCGACAAGTGCCGCGCCTGCGAGGAACTCGGCGCCGACCGCGCCATCGACTACAAGACCGAGGATTTCGCCGCCGTCATCCAGAAGGAAACCGGCGGGCGCGGCGTGGACGTGGTGCTGGACATGGTCGGCGGCGACTACATCGCCCGCGACATCGGCATCATGGCCCCGGACGGGCGGCACGTCTCCATCGCCTTCCTCCAGGGGCCGAAGGTTTCCATCAACATGTTCCCGGTGATGACCAAGCGCCTGACCCTCACCGGCTCCACCCTGCGCGCCCGCTCGGTGGAGGAGAAGGGCCGCATCGCCGCCGCCCTGCGCGGGAAGGTCTGGCCGCTGCTGGAAGGCGGCACCGTCAAGCCGGTGATCCACAAGGTCTTCACGCTGGAACAGGCATCCGAGGCGCACGCCCTGATGGAGTCCAGCGCCCACATCGGCAAGATCGTCATGACGGTGGCCTGAGGGATGGCTTGAGGGATGGCTTGAGGAGGAAATTCCGCGGCATCACAGCCTGGAATTCCTTTTCAAGCATTTTTTTCGCTTCATTCTTGTTTGCGGATAGCGGGGTGGGCTTGCTAAAGCTCGCCAAGACGGTTAGCAGAGGATCGGCGTCCGGGATTTCCCGGCCGCCTGCCCGAGCGCGCTTACATCGAACGGCTCCGGCCCTATATGGAGGGCGAAGCTCGGGACTATCCGGTAAAGTATGGCCGATCGCCCCACCCGCCAGCGGGTGCGGTCGGGTTTGAGTTGTCAGGAGGGACGATGGCACTGCCCTTGATGCCGAAAGCGACGGCCGTTTGGCTGGTCGAGAACACATCCTTGACCTTCGAGCAGATCGCCGCCTTCTGCGGCCTGCATTCCCTGGAGGTCCAGGCCATCGCCGATGGCGAGGTGGCGATCGGCATGGTCGGGCTGGACCCGGTGGCCAACGGTCAGTTGACCAAGACCGAGATCGAACGGTGCGAGCGCAACCAGGATCTGCGCCTGAAGCTGCTGGTCCCCGACCTGCCGCTGCCGACCGCCCGGTCCAAGGGGCCGCGCTACACCCCGATCACCAAGCGCGGCGACAAGCCGGACGCCATCGCCTGGCTGCTGAAGCACCATCCGGAGCTGTCGGACGCCCAGCTCTGCCGCCTGATCGGCACGACCAAGCCGACCATCGCGGCGGTGCGCGACCGCACGCACTGGAACGCCCCGAACATCAAGCCGCGCAACCCCGTGCTGCTCGGCCTGTGCACCCAGCGCGAGCTGGAGGAGGCGCTGGCCCTGGCCGTCCGCCGCGGGGGCGTTCCGCTGTCCCCCGAGGAGCGCGAGGAGCAGGACGGCGAGGAAGGATACGGCGACGAGTCGACCTATTCGGAGCAGGAAGAGGCGCGCTGACGCCGCCTTCCCGGCCCCTCTCCCCCGGCGGGAGGGGGGCTTTTCTTTTGCGGGGCGGAGGCGTTCCCCCTCCCCCTCCGCCCCCGCTCTGGACGCGGCGCCGCCCGCGCGCTACATCTCGGGCATGACCGCACCCTCCCGCCTCGTCGTCGGAATCAGCGGAGCCTCGGGCGTGATCCTGGGCATCCGGCTGCTGTCCGTGCTGCGCCGGATCGGCGTCGAATCGCACCTCGTCGTCAGCCGTTCCGCCGAAGTCACGCTGGCCCATGAAACGGACATGAAGGTGGCGGAGCTGCGGGCTCTGGCCGACGTGTCCTACGCCGCCGCCGACATCGGCGCGGCCATCGCCAGCGGCAGCTTCCGCGCCATGGGCATGATCGTCGCCCCCTGCTCCGTCCGCACGATGAGCGAGATCGCCACGGGCGTGACCTCCACCCTGCTGACCCGCGCCGCCGACGTCACGCTGAAGGAACGGCGCCCGCTGGTGCTGATGGTGCGCGAGACGCCGCTGCATCTGGGGCACCTGCGCACCATGACCCAACTGGCCGAGATGGGCGCGGTGATCGCTCCGCCGGTTCCCGCCTTCTACAGCCGCCCGCAGTCGATCGACGATCTGGTGGACCACGCCGTGGGGCGGGCCTTGGACCTGTTCGGGCTGGATGCGGGCATCGTCCGCCGCTGGGGCGAGCCGGCGCCTGCGGAGATTCTGGAAACATGATCCGGCCTGGGCTATACCGCATCCGCCAAGTCCCGACTGCAGACAAGTCCCGACCGTAGAGGGGTGTCAGAACGATGCCACACAGCAGCGACCAAGACGTTCCGATTCGTCAGCTTCTCGCCGGGATGAAAGGATTCCGCGCCCGCTACTACGAGCGCCGCCCCGACAGCATGCGCCAGCTCGTCGAGGAAGGGCAGAAGCCGCAGATCCTGATGATCGGCTGTTCCGACAGCCGCGTCGATCCGGCCCTGCTGACCCAGGCGGAACCGGGCGAGATGTTCGTCGTCCGCAACGTCGCCAACCTCGTTCCGCCCTACCAGCCGGACGGCGCCTACCACGGCACCTCGGCGGCCATCGAATACGCGGTGCGCGTGCTGAACGTCGGCCACGTCATCGTGCTGGGCCACGCGCTGTGCGGCGGCATTCAGGGGCTGATCCGCCTGCGCAAGGGCGACCCGGACCAGAACGATTTCGTGGCGCCCTGGGTGTCCATCGCCAACGCGGCGCTGGACCCCTATGTCCCGCCCGCTCAGGGAGAAACCGACGAGGAAAAGCGCAAGGCGGCCTTCGAGCGCCTTCAGCAGAAGCCCGACGTGGTGGAACGCGCCGCCGTCCGCACCTCGGTGGACAATCTGATGACCTTCCCCTTCGTGCGCGAACGGGTCGAGGCCGGAACGCTGGAACTGCACGGTTGGTGGTTCGACCTGGACAGCGGCGACCTCTGGGCGATCAACTCCAAGACGAAGATGTTCGAGCCGGTCGATTGAGGGCCGCGGGTGGGCCAAAGCTACCCAGCGGAGGGCAACGCACCGCCCCCGCCGGGAAATTTATGCCCATCCCATTGCGTCCGTGGCCCGAACGAATCCCTTTCCCGGGACGGGAGAGGGCGTTTCACCGGCCACTCCACCTCTGGCACGCTGATTGCTTAAGCCGTTACGGCGCGTTCCGGCGGACGCGCTTCGACGGGAATGAGGCGGCCGGACCATGGGCATCACGACGATCTTCAACAATGGCGTTCTCGGGCTGACGGCGCAGAACCGGGCGCTGGGCACCATTGCGAACAACATCGCGAACGCCACCACCTCCGGCTACAAGGCGTCGGAGACCCAGTTCGCCGACTTCGCGCTGAACGACCGCTACGGAAACACGGACCCGGGCAACGGCGTCCGCGGGTTCGAGCGTCTGGACCACACCGGCGGCACGGTCACCCAGACCGGCGTCACCACCAACGCGGCCATCGTCGGAAACGGCTTCTTCGTCGTCCAGGACATGGATTTCCTGGCCGAAACGACCGGCGCCGCCGGCCGGCCGAATGACGAGTCGATGTATCTGACGCGGGCCGGCGACTTCGCTCCCGACAAGGACGGCTATCTGATCAACGGCGCCGGCAAGGCGCTGATGGGCTTCAAACTCGACCCCGCCAGCGGCACCGGCAACTTCGGAAGCACCAGCGACCTGACGGCGGTCACGCTGGACGGGCTGCGCGACTATCGCGAAGCCTCGACCCAGGCGTCGCTGAACCTCAACCTGCCGCGCGACCAGGCCCCGGTGAACGGGGAAATCACCACCGCCAACACCACCGGCGTCGTGCTGAACATGATCGACAAGGACGGCGCCGACGGGGCGATGGCCCTGCGCTTCCTGAAGACCGGCGAGGCGGAGGACGGCACGTCCACCTGGCGGGTCTTCAACGCCGGAGTGTTCGGCGCGGACGGCAAGGCGGTGGGCGGCGCCAACGTGAACGACCCGACCACCTGGCAGCCGCTCGGCACGCTGAACTTCGCCCGCAACGGCACGCTGACCGGCGGCACCACGGGCGACCCGGTGACCCTGACGCTGAACCCAGGCGGCAACTTCGCCCAGACGACGCTGGATCTCGGCACCTATGGGAAGATGAACAACTCCATCACCAGCATCGCGGGCATGGAACTGGGCATCGTCCAGGGCAACAACGGCATCCGGGCCGGGACTTATCAAGGGGCCGAGCTGACCTCGGACGGCTTCGTCGCCGCGAATTTCCAGGGCGGGAAGCAGCGCTACGTCTACCGCATCCCCGATGCGACAGTCATCAACCCGACCGATCTGGAAAGCGTGTCCGGCACCATGTTCCGGACCACCGCCGATTCGGGCGCCATCCGCCTGAACTCCTTCGGCAAACTGACCGGCGAGACCGGCACCGACGCGCCGAAGACCGTGGGGGCGAAGCTGAGCACCGCCAGCGTCGAGGGCTCCAACGTCAAGATCGAGGAGCAGTTCACCACGCTGATCCAGGCGCAGCGCACCTACTCCGCCGCCTCCAAGCTGGTGTCCACCGCCGACGAGATGACCCAGACCACCATCACCCTGAAGTCGTAAGGGCCAAGGCGCGCAGGGCGCCGGCCACCCGTCCGGCCACCTCCGCCCAATCGCCGACGCGCGTCTGGCGGAACAGCCGGGCGGTCGGGTACCAGGGGCTGTCCTCCCGCCCCAGCAGCCAGCGCCAGTCCGGCGAAAGCGGAAGCACCACCCAGACCGGCACCCCCAGCGCCCCGGCCAGATGCGCCGGCCCGGTGCAGGAGGAAATCACAAGGTCCAGGTTGGTCATGATCGCCGCGGTGTCGGCGAAGTCGGCAATGTCCGGCCCGAGGTCGGTGAAGGTGGAGGGCGTCGGCACCCGCTCCAGATCCTCCCGCCCCGGCCCCTTCTGAAGCCCGAAGAAGCGGACGCCCGGCACGTCCAGCACGGGCCGCAGCCCGGCCAGCCGGGGGGAGCGCAGCGCATCGCCGGGAAAGCGGGGATTGCCCGCCCAGACCAGCCCGACCCGCAGCCCCTCCCCTTCCGCCATCCGTTCGCTCCAGGCGGCGGCGCGGCGCGGATCGGGGCGCAGGTAAGGAATGGCGGTGGGCACGCGGTCCAGCGTGGTGCCGAAGGCGTGCGGCAGGCTCATCAGCGGGCATTCCAGATCGAAGTCCGGCAGGGGATCGCCGCGGGCGATCAGCCGCTCCACCCCCGGCAGGCCGGACAGGACGCTCATCAGGGGCCGCTGCACCTCGAGGATCACCCGCGCCCCGCGCTCCGCCACCAGCGGGACGTAGCGGACGAACTGCAAGGTGTCGCCCAGCCCCTGTTCGGCGTAGAGCAGGATCGTGCGCCCGGCGATGTCCCCTCCGGTCCAGGTGGGCTGCGCGAAGCGGCGCCAGGGCGGTTCCGCCCGCTCGTCGTGGCGGCGCCAGTCGAACTCGGGCCAGCCGCCCGCGTAATCGCCGGCCAGCAGCCTCGTGAAGCCACGGTTCCAGCGCATCCCGGCATCGCCGGGGCGGGCCTCCAGCACCCGGTCGAAGTCGGCGAGAGCCTCCACCGGGCGGGCCATGGCAAGCAGGGCGCCGCCGCGCGCCGCCCACAGCGACGGTCCGGCGGCGCCACGCTCCTCCGCCGTGGCGAAGGCCTCCCACGCCTCTTCGAACCGGCCCTGCCCGGCGAGCAGCGATCCGAGATTCACCCAGGCCGCGCCATAGCCGGGGGCGAGCGCCAGCGCCGCGCGATAGGCGGTCTCCGCCTCCTCTGACCGCTTCTGCGCGGCGCAGGCGGAACCGAGCGCCATCCGGGCCGCCGGCAATCCGGGGGACAGGGCAACGGCACGCCGGGCCGCCCGTTCCGCCTCCGCCGCCCGCCGCCCGGCCAGAGCCGACTCGGCGAGGTTCACCAGAGCGTCCGGCAACGCCGGGACCAGCGCCAGCGCCCGCTGCGCCGAACTTGCGGCCTCCGCCACCCGGTTCAGGCTGTGCAGGGCGCCGGCCCGGCTGGCATGGGCGTCGGCCAGCAGCGGGTCCAGCCGCAGGGCGCGGGCATAGCCGCGTTCCGCCCCCGCCGCGTCCCCCATGGTCTGAAGCGCGCCGGCCAGATTAGACTGCGCCCCCGCCGAATCGGGACGCAGCGCCAGCGACCGGCGCAGCAGCCGCGCCCCCTCCGCCGGACGGCCCGTCTGCGCGTGGAGCACGCCCAGAAACTGGGCGGCGTCGGGCTGCTCCGGATCGGCCTCCAGAATTCGCCCGTAGAGCGTGGCCGCTTCGGTCGGACGGCCCGACTGGTGATGGTCGATGGCGGCCAGCAGGGCCTCGATGATCGTTGCCATGGGAAGTGCCGGATGGTGTGAGGTATGCCAGAAGCCGCTCAGTCAGGCGCGCTTGCCCGCGGATGTGGCACAAGACCTGCCGATCCCGCAACCCACCCACGAAAAGCATCGCGTTGCATTTCGCTTTTGCGATAAATATGATCCATTCATCTTTCCGAAACACACCAGAGTATTCAACATGACGGGGATTTCCCGGCCATGAAAGGGATGTTGAACGTCCGCGCGCTCGCCCTGATCTGCGCCCTTGTCCCGGCGGTTCTGAGCGTGGAGCCGTCCACGGTGTCGGCCAATGAGAAGGGCAGCGGCGGCAACGGCTGCCCATGGGCGCAGGACGTGACGCTGGACCTCAACGGCAAGACCCTGACGCTGAACCAAGGCGCTTTTTCCCCGAAGGGGGAGCCGTTGGACGTCGATGGCTATCAAATCTTCCCTCTGCTCGACCAGTTGAAGCTGCGCATCCTCGGCCCGCGCGGCCAGGAGTGGGAGGCCGGACTGACCCGCCTGTCCGGCGGCAAGCGCTGCCAGGCCTTCTATGTCGGCAAACCCTTCCAGGTGACCGACCAGACCGGCAACCACAGACGACCGATCCTTATCCGCTGATTCCCGTTTTTCTGACGCTCAGCGCGTCCGCTCCAGCCAGCGGCCGCGCCCGATCCGGTAAAGGACGTGCCGCTTGAGGCGGTGACCGTCGGGAACGCGCGGGTGGTCGAAATCGCCCGCCGCGTCGCGCTCCATGCCCAACCGCTCCATGACCCGCTGCGACCGCCGGTTCGCCGGTACGGTGAAGGCCACGATCTCGTCCAGCCCAGCGGTTTCAAATCCGTAGGTCAGCGCCAGCCCGGCGGCTTCCGTCGCCAGCCCCTGCCCCCAATGGCCCGGATCGAGCCGCCACCCCACCTCCACGGCTGGCGCGAAGGGGGCCTCCCACGTCACGCGGGCCAGCCCGACGAAGCCGATGAAGGGGCTGTGGCCGGGCCGCTCCACCGCCCAGAATCCGAAGCCGTGCCGGTCGAAATGCTCCCCGATGCGCTGGATCACCGCGTCGCAGGCCGCCCGGTCGGGAAGCGGCAGCAGATGCTCCATCACCGCCGGATTCCGCGACAGCGCGTAAAAGGCGTCGCCATCCCCGTCCCGCCAGGGGCGCAGGATCAGCCGGGGCGAGGCGAGGACGGCGGGGGTCATGGAACCGGCTCCGTCAGGGTTTGGGCGGCGTGCCGAGCGCCGTCAGCAGCGCCGTCAACGCCGGGTCGCCCTCCGGCACCAGCCGGTGCAGATTCGCGGCGGCACGCGCGACGCCGCCCCCCGGCGCCGGGCGCAGGCCGGACAGGGCGAAGAGACGGTCCTGCTGGACGCGCTCCGCTTCCAGTTCCGCGGCCTTCAGGCGCCGGTAAAGGGCGTCGTCCTCGCCCTTCACCCGGCGGCGGACGGCGCGCAACGGACGGACCACCTCCGCCCGCCAGGGGGCGACGGCGGAGTCGATGCGCGCCAGTTCCTCCGTAGACAGGTCGGCGTCGCAGGCCATGCCCGCCCAAGCGGCGAACAGCAGGAGGTTCACGTCCTGGCCGAGCCGGTCCTGCAAATCGAGGCAGGCGGCGGGCACGCCGGGCCGCCCGTAGACGGCGAGCGAAAAATCCCAGAGCGGGTTTTCCGTCATGGCCGCGCCCGCTCCATCCAGCCGCCCCCCTTGCCGCAAACCGCCGATCAGTCGCCCGATCAGTCGCCCAGGCTGATGCCCAGGCCGCGGGCGGTCTTGACCATGGCGCCGTCCAACTCCACGCAGGCGTATTTGGCGATGGCCTCGGTGATCGGCACGTCGATGACGCCACGGTCGGACCAGGCGACCATGCGGTCGAACTTGCCCTCCGCGATCAGGTCCACGGCGTGCACGCCGAAGGCCGAGGCGACCAGCCGGTCGCGCGGGCTGGGCATGCTGCCGCGCTGGACGTGGCCCAGAACGGTGACGCGGGTTTCCGCCCCCGTCGCCTCGGCGATCTTCTCGCCGATGTAGTCGCCGATGCCGCCGTAGCGCTTCTGGCCGCCCTGGAACAGCTTCTGCACGCCGGTGCCGTCCACGGTCTTCACCGCCTCCGACACGACGACCAGGGCGAAGTTGCGGCCCGTGGCGCGCACCTGCCGGATCTTCTCGGCGATCGTCTCGATGGAATAGGGAATCTCGGGAATCAGCACCACGTCGGCGCCGCCGGCGATGCCCGCGGCCAGCGCGATGTGGCCGGCGTCGCGGCCCATCACCTCCAGCACCATGACGCGGGCGTGGCTGGCCGCGGTCGGCTGGAGCCGGTCCAGAGCCTCCACCGCCACGCCGACGGCGGTGTCATAGCCCACCGACACCTCGGTCAGGCCCAGGTCGTTGTCGATGGTCTTGGGAATGCCGACCATCTGGAAGCCGCCCTTATCGGCCAGCTTCTTCAGGATGGCGAAGCTGCCGTCGCCGCCGATGCCGATCAGCGCGTCCAGCCCCAGTTCGCGGTATCCGCCGATGATCTCGTCCGACCGGTCCTTCTGCGTGCCGTCCGGCATCGGGTAGGCGAAGGGGTCGCCCCGGTTGGTGGTGCCGAGGATCGTGCCGCCCATGCGCATCATGTTGCCGTCCACCTGCGGCAGATCGAGCACCTGATACTGCACCGGGCGTTGCAACAGGCCCTGGGTGCCTTCCTTGATGCCCAGAACCTGCCATCCGTAGGTCAGGACCGCCCGGTGGACCACGGCGCGGATGACCGCGTTCAGCCCGGCGCAGTCGCCGCCGCTGGTGAGAATGCCGATGCGCTTGGCTGGTGTCATGGATGCCTGTCCCGTGTCGTCTGGAACTGCTGGGGAAGGTAGTCATACCAGAACGTTGTCCCCCCGCAATCGTTCTGACCGTACGAGTATACTACATTCCAACTGCCGGAATATAACCCTGCGATGAACACGAGCTTTCGCACTGCCGCTGCGCCGGAAATCTGGTATAGTCCCCGCCGCTCAGCCAGCGGGCCCCGCGCGTATGAACGAACAAGAGATGCTGAAGGACAAACTGGCCACGCTTCGCAGCGAGCATCGCGACCTCGACGACGTGATCGCCCGTCTGCATGAACGTGCGCCGTTCGACCAGCTTCAGATGCAGCGTCTGAAGAAGCGTAAACTCGCGCTCAAGGACCAGATCGCGGTTCTGGAAAGCCGTCTCCTCCCCGACATCATCGCCTGACGGGGTTCGAAAGCCCTGCGGCCATCGCGTCGTGCTGGACTCCGCGTGCGCGTTTTCTATAATGCGCCGCTTTCCGGACCTAGAGGAAAGCGCGCGCCGTGTCCGCATCCATCGCCGCCACCCCAGACCGCCAGCCGCTGGTCGGCATCATCATGGGCAGCCAGTCGGACTGGACCACCATGAAACACGCGGCCGAGACGCTGACCGCGCTCGGCGTGCCGCATGAGGTCCGGATCGTCTCCGCACACCGCACACCGCAGCGCCTCGTCGAATACGCCACCACCGCCCGCGACCGCGGCCTGAAGGTGGTCATCGCCGGGGCCGGCGGCGCCGCCCACCTGCCGGGCATGGCCGCCTCCATGACCCCCCTGCCCGTCTTCGGCGTTCCGGTGGAAAGCCACGCGCTGAAGGGCATGGACAGCCTGCTGTCGATCGTCCAGATGCCCGGCGGCGTGCCGGTGGGCACGCTGGCCATCGGCAAGGCCGGCGCCATCAACGCCGCGCTGCTGGCCGGTTCGGTCATCGCCCTGATGGACCCGCGGGTCGCCGCGGCGTTGGACTCCTGGCGCGCCCGCCAGACCGCCGCCGTCGCCGAAGCCCCCGTGGACGAGCCCGCCTGAGCCATGGCCCACCGCATCCTTCCGCCCGGTTCCACCATCGGCATGCTGGGCGACGGCCAGCTCGGCCGCATGACCGCGCTCGCCGCCGCCCGTCTGGGCTACAAGACGCACGTCTACGCGCCGGGGGCGGAGGGCAGCCCCTGCGCCCAGGTGTCGGCGGCCTTCACCTCCGCCGGCTGGGACGACCTGGACGCGCTGGAAGCCTTCGCCCGCTCCGTGGACGTGGTGACCCTGGAGTGGGAGAACGTCCCCGTCGCCGTGGTCGAGCATCTGAACCGCTTCACCCCCGTCCATCCCGGCGGCAAGGTTCTGTCGGTCGCCCAGGACCGGGTGGAGGAGAAGTCCTTCGTCAACGCGCTGGGGATCGGCACCGCCCCCTGGCGCGCCGCCCGCAGCGCGGAGGAGGTGGCGGAGGCGGTGGCGGAGATCGGCCCGCGCTGCATCCTGAAATCCACCCGTCTCGGCTATGACGGCAAGGGCCAGGCCCGGATCGAGCCGGGCATCGACCCGGCGGACGCCTGGGCCGCCATCCGCTCCGACGCCGGCATCGTGGAGGGGTTCGTCTCCTTCACCTGCGAGGTGTCGGTGATCGTCGCCCGCGGGCTGGACGGCACCATCGCCGCCTACCCCGCCGTGGAGAACCGGCACAAGGACGGCATCCTCGACAAGACCATCGCCCCCGCCCGCGTCCCGGCGGAAACGGCGGCGGAGGCCGAACGGGTCGCCCGCCGCATCGCGGAGGCGCTGGATCTCGTCGGCGTGCTGGCGGTGGAGATGTTCGTGACGCCGGACGGCGGCGTGCTGGTCAACGAAATGGCCCCGCGCCCGCACAATTCCGGCCACTGGACCATGGACGCCTGCCATTCCTGCCAGTTCGAGCAGCTCGTCCGCGCCGTCTGCGGCCTGCCGCTCGGCTCGGTGGAGCGGGTGGCGGACGCCGAGATGGAGAACCTGATCGGCGCCGACGCGGACCGCTGGCCGGAACTGATGGCCGAAACCGGCGCCCGCCTTCACCTTTACGGCAAGGCGGAATCCCGCCCGGGCCGCAAGATGGGCCATGTGACCCGCCTTTTCCCGCGTTCCTGATCCCCTCTGTTTCTTCGCTTCGGCGGGCCGCTTCCTGTTCCCGGACGGCCCGCCGTTTCATTTTCTTCTCGCGACGGGTGCGGTAATCGGGCGCGGCCCTGTTTGCATTTTTCCTTAAATCATTGAAAATTCGATATTTTGGCAACGTGCCCATAAAAGCGGCATGATACTTGCCGCTTTTTTCGAGGCGAGAACATCGCTAGTCTCCCATTAATGAAAGAGAGCAATTCGATAAACTTTTTCTCAATTTCGGGCAATTGACGATGCAACTTGCGCATGACTCGATCAGACGCCCGGTGCCGCAGACCAGCACGCAGGTTCGACGCCCGTCGCACCGCGAGCGAGACCGTTTCGTCGGCTTCGCCTTCGCCGCGGCGGATCTGCTGATCGAGACGGATGCGCGGGGAACCATCCTGTTCTGCGCGGGCGCGCGCTGCCGCCTGACCGAAGGCGACGTGGCCGGTCTGGTCAACACCAGCCTGCTCGACGTCGTGGCGCCCAACGACCGCAAATACGTCAACGTCCTGTTCAAGCGCATCCAGGACAAGGGCCGCATCAAACCGGCCCGCGTCGTGTTCCAGGGCTGCGACGGCAACCGCTTTCCGGCGCTGCTGGGGGGCTGCCGGCTCGATTCCTGCCCGGGGTCGCTGTTCCTGACCGTCCTGCTGGCCTCCGGCCCGCGCAACACGAACGAGGCCCTGGCCGCGGCGGGGCAGCTTCTGGACGGCAACGCCTTCAGCCACATCCTGGAGGACCGCATCATCAAGGCGCGGGAGAAGGGGCTGGACAACGCCCTGACCCTGCTGCTGATCGACGGCCTCCAATCCATGGTGGAGGCTCTGCCCGAGGGTGCCGCGGGCGAGGTGACGCAGGGGATCGAAGCCTATCTGCGGGCCATCTCGGCCAACGGCGACAGCGCCGGGCAACTGGCCATCGACCGCTATGGCGTCGTCCATGCCTCCGACATCGACGGGCAGGAGGTGCAGGACCACATCACCCAGATCATCCAGAGCGTCGGCGGAGAGTTGCCGGGCGGCATCCGCACCTGGTCGCTGGACGTCTCGGACGAACGGCTGGACCCCGCCGACGCCGCGCGCGCGCTGGTCTACACGGTGCAAGCCTTCGCCTCCTCCCAGGGCGGGGAGTTCACCATCTCCAGCCTGGAGGACGGCGCCAAAGGCATGTTGTCCGACGCGGTCGACCGCATCGGCCGCCTGCGCGCGACCATCGAGAAGCGCGACTTCTTCGTCGTCTTCCAGCCCATCGTCGACATCGAGACCCAGACCGTCCACCATCTGGAAGCCCTGACGCGGGTGGAGGGCCTGCCCTCCCCGGCGGATTTCATCACCTTCGCCGAGGATGTGGGGCTGATCTACGACTTCGACCTGCTGGTGACGCAGTCGGTTCTGGACACCATGAACGCCTTCCGCAAGGAACCCACCCTGCCGGACGTGGCGATCAACCTGTCCGCCAAGACGCTGATGAGCCCGATCTTCCTGCGCCAGTTCCTGGCGGTGACGGAGCCCTATGGCGACCTTGCCCGCAAGCTGCTGGTCGAAGTGACGGAGACGGTCGTCGTCACCGACATCGCCCGTCTGAACGAGGTTCTGCAAAAGCTGCGCGCCGCCGGCTTCCGCATCTGCCTGGACGATGTTGGGGCCGGATCGACCTCCTTCCAGTCGCTCTACGGCATCCAGGCGGACTTCGCGAAGATCGACGGGCATTTCGTCCGCGGCGCCGTGCGCAGCCCACGCGACATGGCGATGCTGCGGTCCATGGTGGACGTGTGCCGCCAGTTGAATCTGGGACTGATCGGGGAGCAAGTGGAGGAGCCGGAGCACGCGCAGCTTCTGACGGAGCTGGGGGTGCCGCTGGCGCAGGGCTACCTCTACAGCCGCCCGTCCCGCGACTTCGCCTATTTCGCGAAGGACTGGTCCAGGATGGGCGGCAAGGGCGGCAAGATCCTCTGGAAAAGCTGACGCGCGGCCCGGCGGGCGGCGGACGCCGGGATCAGACCAGGTCGTGCGCCGAGTCGATGCGTCGGCGGGCCTGATCGAGCAGATTGCGGTTGCGGTCCATGAATTCCTTGGCAGCGCCGCAGGCGCCACCGTGCAGCCGGACCTCCGCCAGAAGGCGCTCCGCCTCGTCCAGCGTGTTCAAGACCGATACCGCTGTGTCCACATCCATGACGCACCCCCAAAAGCGTGGCGTGCTGCAGCGCACGCACCCATCAAGCGGCTGCGACAAAAGCACTAAACCGCAACCCGGCAAAGTGGATACAACGTCGCAGATAAGAGGAAATTTTAACGCATTTCTCGCCAGTGACGCGCAACGCTCACTGTGGCGGCCTCATTGCCCGCTTCTCCAGCGCGTCCACCTGGACGCGGATGACCTTCTCCGTGGCGGAAAAGCCCTGCCGGCGCGTCAGGACGGCGATGACCGCGGCCGTGGACACCATGAAGAACCAGGGGCCGAGCATCCAGGCCAGCGCCGCCATGGCGAAGTAATAGGAGCGCATGCCGCCGTTCAGCGCCTTGATGGCCAGCGTCATGGCGGCGGCAATGCTTTCCGCCATGGCCGTCTTCTCGTCCGCTGGCATCGGCGGCATCGGGGCTGAGCCGATCAGGGCGCAGCAATAATTGTACTGGCGCAGCGCCCAGGTGAACTTGAAGAAGCCGAAGGTGAAGATCCCCACGAGCAGCAGCATCTTCAGCTCGAAGAACTCACGCGAGGTCTGGACCGTGAAGGAAAGCGTGCCAATCAATTTATGCGCGTTCTCCACCGCGCCGAAGGCGCCGACCAGACCGGCCAGCACCAGCATGTTCGTGCTGGCGAAAAAGGTGCAGCTCTGCATCGTGTGGCCGATGAGCTGCGAGTCCATGATGCGGTTCTCGCGCTCCAGCATGCGCTCCATCCAATGGCGCCGCGCCTTCTTCAGATGCTGGTTGACCACCATGCGTCCGGCCAGCATGTGGTCCTGGATCAGCGTGAAGCCCGCCCAGCAGGCCAGGAACCAGAGAAAGGCGACGGCGTCGAGAATGGTCATGTCGGGCGTCACGGGCGGACACTCTGGCGCGAGGAGGAGGAAGCGATCCGGCTCAAGGGTGTAGCCTTACCCCCGCCGCCTGTCCAGGAAACGCCCTACCCCCGCCCCTGCACGGCGCTCAGCACATAGACCCGGATGGCGCTCGACAGGTTGCCGCTGCGGGTCGAGTCGATCTCTTCGATCAGGGCGTTGACCGACACGCCCCGCGTCTGGGCGATGCCCTTCAACGCCTCCCAGAATTCTTCTTCCAGGGAGACGCTGGTCGGGTGCCCGGCGATGAGGACGGAGCGTTTCTTCATGGGGGGTTCATACCCCCGATCACCGCGGCTTCACCATGGTTTCCGGCTTCACCCACTGATCGAACTGCTCCTCGGTCAGCAGACCCAGCGCCACACCGGCCTGTTTCAGGGTAGTCCCTTCCTTGTGGGCCTTCTTGGCGATCGCCGCGGCCTTGTCGTAACCGATGTGCGGGTTCAGCGCGGTGACCAGCATCAGGCTTTCGTTCAGCAACTGGCCGATCCGCTCGCGGTTCGCCTCGATCCCCAGAACGGCGTTGTTGGTGAAGCTGTTGCAGGCGTCGGCCAGCAGCCGGATGGACTGGAGCACGTTGTAGGCGATCACCGGCTTGAAGACGTTCAGCTCGAAATGGCCGGTGGCGCCGGCGATGCTGACGGTGGTCTGGTTGCCCATCACCTGGGCGCAGACCATGGTCATCGCCTCCGACTGGGTGGGGTTCACCTTGCCGGGCATGATGGAGGAGCCGGGCTCGTTCTCCGGCAATGAAATCTCCCCGATGCCGCAGCGCGGGCCGGAGCCGAGGAGGCGGATGTCGTTGGCGATCTTCATCAGCGATACGGCCAGCGTGTTCAGGCTGCCGTGCGCGTCGACCAGCGCGTCGTGGGTCGCCAGCGCCTCGAACTTGTTCTCCGCCGTGACGAAGGGCAGCCCGGTGATGCGCGCCACCTCCTCCGCGAAGGCTTCGGCGAAGCCGGTCTTGGCGTTCAGCCCCGTGCCCACCGCCGTGCCGCCCTGGGCCAGCCGGTAGAGTTGCGGCAGCGACGCCTTCACCCGCTCGATCCCGTAGGCGATCTGGGTGGCGTAGCCGGAGAACTCCTGCCCCAGGGTCAGCGGCGTGGCGTCCTGAAGATGGGTGCGCCCGATCTTCACGATGTCGCTGAAGTCCTGCGCCTTCGCGGCCAGGGCGGCGTGCAGATGCTCCAGCGCCGGCAGAAGCTCGTGATGGATCTGCTCCGCCGCGGCGATGTGCATGGCGGTGGGGAAACTGTCGTTGGACGACTGCCCCATGTTGACGTGGTCGTTGGGATGGACCGGCTTCTTCGACCCCATCTCGCCGCCCAGCGCCTCGATGGCGCGGTTCGAGATGACCTCGTTCGCGTTCATGTTCGTCTGGGTGCCGGAACCGGTCTGCCAGACCACCAGCGGGAAATGGTCGGCCAGCGTGCCGTCGATCACCTCCTCCGCCGCCTCCACGATGGCGCGGCCCAGCCGGGGGTCGAGCACCTCCAGCGCCATGTTGGCGAGGGCCGCGGCCTTCTTCTGGATGCCCAGTGCGCGCACCAGAGCCGGCGGCATGCGTTCCCCACCGATGCGGAAGTTGCGCAGCGACCGCTGCGTCTGGGCGCCCCAGTAGCGGTCGGCGGGAACGTCGATCGGTCCGAAGCTGTCGGTTTCGGTGCGCATCCCGGTCTTGCCGGTCATGGCCATGTCCTCGCGGGTTTGAACATCGTTCCGGTCAGCGAATTTTTTCCGGATTCGCGCGCCCGGCAAGAGGGAACAGCGCGGGGACCCCCTTTGGGCGAGGATCGGCGCGATTTTGTTCTTGTTGTGTTCTATTTCCTGCGCTACCGTTCACTCAAGACCGTCCGGCCCTGCCAGCCCTGGGAGAATCGAATGAGCGAGTTCGCCATGGACCACGTTCGTGCGTTCATTTCCAAGACGCGCGTCGCCGAGATGAAGGCGAAGGGCTGGCGCGTGGTCGGCCCCGGGGAAGAGGGCTCGCTTCTGATGGAAGGCCCCCAGCCCGGCGGAACGCCGGTGCGCATGGCCGCTCTGGTGAACGATCTGTTCGACGATCTGGTCGCCCGCGCGCTGGAGCGCGCCGACCGAATGGACCAAGCCGCCGGGCGGTTCTCCCGCGCCGCGTGATGGCTACGCCCGGCGCTCCGGGTGATGCAAAGGATGTACTCCGCCCGGCGGAGCGGCGCGTCAACGCCCCGCCGTGGCGGCTTAAGGCTTGCGGACGCCACCTCGAAGGCTCCGATCTCCTCCCGCCTATGCCGGTCCCATCGGTACGACCTTTGCCGGAAGCCCTTGAAAAGACTGAAGGTCGTAGGGAACGCGCCCAACCCCATAAAGGAAAGTGGTAATACTTACGATAAAGAAACGATTGTATTTTCAATTCACGGGATTACCCCTCAAGACACCAGTCCGCCAAAGCCTCCGTTAGTAAGTCGTTAACCAGCGGGAGGCCAAATAGAGCCATCACGAACACACAAGACAAAACGGAGTTTTAAAATGCTTATCACCACCACCGCCGAACAGATTACCTCTTCCTCTCGGGTCCACATCGCCCTGGTCGATGAATTCATCCAGCTCACCCAGAACCAGATCGACGCCCAGAACGATCCCTTCGTCCGCGAAAGCCTGTGCGACCTGCTGTCCACCCTGCGCGAGGAGCGGTCCGGCTATCTGGATCTGCTGAACGCCGCGATGCTGGCGAAGGCCGCCTGAAAGCACCGGGACCCTGAAAGTACCGGGACCCTGAAAGTACCGGGACAAGGCATCCAAACATCGTGGTGGCGATGTGGTCGGGGCCACCAACCGGCCCCGACCGTCAGCCCCTCCAAACGGAACGTCGCTCTCCTTCCCTCAGACCTCTTCCGCCTGTGCGGCGAGCGCGGCAAGCGCGGCGCCGGTGAGACGGTAGGGAAGCCACTCCTCCAGATGTTTGAAACCGATGCGCTGGTAGAAATCGCGCGCCGGGTTCCAGTGCAGAACATTCAGATCGACACGGCGGCAGCCCCGCTCCGCCGCCAGTTTCGCCACCGTCGCCAGCAGCTTGCGGCCCACGCCGTAGCGCCGCGCTTCGGGCGTGACGTAGAGGTCCTCCACGAAGATGCCGGCCCGCCCTTCCCAGGTGGAATAGTTGCGGAAGCACAGCGCGAAGCCGACCGGCTGCCCGTCCAGTTCGGCGATCAGCGCCTCGAACACCGGACGCTCGCCCCAGCCGTCGCGCCGGAAATCCTCCTCGGTCGCCTTCACGGCGTGGGGTTCGTTTTCGAATTCGGCCAGTTCCCGGACGAAGCGGAGGATGGTCGGGCAATCGGCCTCGACGGCCGAACGGACGGTCACGGTGGGCATAGCGGCTCCAGGTCTCAACGTGGCGCGACGATAGCCGCGCCGACCGCCCGGCAACAACCGCTTTGCCACAACCGCTTTGCTATTGGCGGCGCGCGCGCCTAGGCTGCGCGCCATGCGGGACACCCAGACCATCGGCAGCGGCCTTTCCATCCGCGAGGCCCGGCCAGGCGAGCGCCACGCCTTGCTGGCCCTGGTCGCGCGGATCGACGCGGAAAGCGACTTCCTGCTGCGCGAACCCGGCGAGCGGCCCTTCTGGGGGCGCGACCTCGCCGCCTTCCAGGCGTCCGGCAATTCCACGATCTTCGTTGCGGAGGCGGCGCCGAACGGCCCCACGGAACTCGTTGGTTATCTCAGCGCCTGCGGCGGGCGGTTCCACCGCAACCACGGCGTGGTGACGCTGGCGGTCGGGGTGCGGCGCGACTGGAGCGGGCAAGGCGTCGCAACCCGCCTGTTCGCCGTCGCGGAGGGCTGGGCACGGCGGAACGGCGCGTACCGGCTGGAACTGACCGTGGCCGAGAGCAACGCGCGCGCCCTCTCCCTTTATGAACGGCTGGGCTTTCTCGACGAGGGGCTGATGCGCGACGCCCTGCGCGTCAACGGCGCTTGGCGCAGCGAACGGCTGATGGGCAAGGCCATAGGGGCCGAGGGTGTTCCGGAGTGGTCCGCACAGACGCCCGAAGCCCCGCCCCCGGCGCGTGTCGGGCGTCTGGAAATCCGCCCCGCCCAACCCACGGACGCCGCCGCCTACCTCGCCTACGACCGCGCGGTGCGGAGCGAAACCCACTTCCTGATGCGCACCGCCGCCGAATCCCTTCCCGACGACGCGGCGGCCCGGCGCTTCCTGGCCGAGCAAAGGATCGGCGACCGCGCGGCCACTCTGCTGGCCGTCGCGGACGGGACCATCGCCGGGTCGCTGTCGCTGTGGACCGGCGCCTACGCCCGCACCGCGCACGAGGCGGGGTTGGGGCTGGCCGTGCGCCGGGACTTCTGGGCGCTGGGCATCGGCGGGCGGCTGCTCGCCGCCGCCGACCTCTGGGTGAGGGCGCGCCGGCTGCACCGCCTGTCTCTCTGGGTCTTCGGCCACAACAGCCGCGCCCGGCGCTTCTATGCCAGGCACGGCTTCCAGGAGGAAGCAGCCGCCCGCCGCCACAGCCTGATCGACGGGCAACTGACCGACCATGTGCTGATGGCGAAGCTGTACGGGGAGTGAAGGCTACGCCACCCCTGCCGCCTTCGCCGTGCCCGACGCCAGATCCTCGAAGCGCGACAGGTAGCGCTCCGTCATGCCGTCCAGCGAATAGCGGGCGCGGGCGGCGGCGCGGCAGGCGTCGGGGTCCAGCGTCTCGCAAGCCTCGATGGCGCGGGCCATCTCCTCGGCGTCCGTCACCAGGAAGCCGGTGACGCCCGGCTCCACGAGGTCGGCCAGCGCGCCGGTCGGGAAGGCCACCACCGGGGTGCCGCAGGCCAGCGCCTCCAGCGCCGCGACGGGGGTCGGCTCCGGCACCAGGCTGGGCGCCAGCAGGCAGCGCGCCGCCCCCAGCATCCAGCGCTTGCGCCCGAAGCCGATCCGCCCCAGGAAACGGCGCTTGGGGTCCAGCCGGGGCCGGATTTCCTCCTGGAGATAGCGCTGCTCCTCCGCCCCGCGGGACAGGCCGCCGCAGAGCAGAAGCTGCATGTCGATCTGCCGCGCCGCGTCCAGCGCGATGTGAAAGCCCGTTTCCGGCTCGATGTCGCCCAGGCAGACGGCAAAGCGGCGCTTCGGCACGCGGATGTGCAGGCGGTCCACCGCCACCCCGATCTCCAGCGGGGGCAGCAGGTTCAGCCCCGGCGGCGCCCCGCGCGCCTGCGCGGCGGACACCGGCTGGAGGCGGAGGTTCGCCCGCGGGAGCGCCAGGGCTTCGGGCCGGTAGCGGTCCAGCGGCTGGTAGAGCGTCGCCAGCACCGGCACGTCCTGCGGCGGCAGCAGCAGGTCGAAGTCCCGCACATGGATGTGGACGAGGTCCGGCGCATGGTCCTCCACCGCCCCGGCGACCACGGCGGCGGCCCGCCTCAGAACGGCGGCCTGCGCCCGCTCGTCCGGCGCCTGCCCGTGGGCGGCGCCATGGACGCGCGCCAGCGGGATGAGCATCCCGGCCACCGCCGAATCCTCCGGCGCGATGACGACCGAGCGGTGGCCGGCGCGCACCAGGGCCGCGTCGATGGCGCCGGCCACCTGCTCCGCCATGCCTTCGTTCTCCGGGTCGGCGCCGACGGGAGCGAAGGGCGATGCGACGGTGAGGACGGTCAAAGCCATCGCGCCGCCTCCAGGTACTGAAGGCCCGAAGGGGCGCGGACGCTCTGGTGACGTTGTTCTGCCCGCCTGTTCCTGTGCATCTCCGCTTCGTTCATCCCTTATCCCTGTGGTCTTCTGATTGAAATTTATTGCCCGAAGCGCGGTCTGCGTTCTCTCCGATGTCTTGCGGCCTGGAGAAAAGCCGGAATCGGGGAACTCCTGCTTTCATCGCCCCCGTCATTGTTTTCTACGAAATCGGGGCGCCGGTAACCGGGGTATTGGAAGTGGACCGCCCCGCGGAAGGGATAGCCGTCCTGCACCGTGGGGCCGACATCGGGACCGGGGAACCCGGACCGGACGGCCGGGGCGCCCAGGCCGGCTTACTTCCAACTGGGGCAAGCCGGGCAACGGGGGGACATCGGATCAATCGTCGCCGCCACCCTTGATGTCGAGGATGGAGCGCAATTCCCGCACGCGCCGTTCCGCCGTGTGTTCCTCCAGCGTACGCTCCCGCGCGCGGTGGGCCAGCGTGGCGAGATGGCCGCGCGGCAGCATCATCGCCGTGGTCACGTCGTCGGTCTCCCGCGCGACGAGGATGTCGCGCCCCGGCTCGAAGAAGGAGCCGATTCCCTCCCACTCGTCGGAAACCACCGGCACGCCGCAGGCCGCCGCCTCGAACAGCCGGACGGACGGGCACCAGCCCATCCCCTTCAGGCTGCCGCGCGTCACGTTCAGCGTCAGGGTGGAGGAGCAGAAGAAGGCCGCATGCTCCGCCGGAGGCAGATGCCGGACGAGATGGACGTTGCCACCCCAGGGAACCCCGTCCGGATAGCCGTTTCCCGCGATGACGAAGCGCCGCCGGGTCAGCCGCCGCGCCGGTTCGATGAACAGCGTCTCCAGCGCCGCCCGCCGGTCCTCGGCCCAGGCGCCGAGGTGGCACAGGTCGCCGAGATAGCGCTGCACCGGATCGACGGGCCGGTGCAGGTCCGGGTCCACCCAGGCGTAGAGCGGCGCCACGGACCGCGCGCCGAGCCGCGTCTTCAGCGCCTCCAGCGCCCGCCCGCCGGTGCTGCTGAGAACGGTGTCGAACCCGCCCAGCCCTTCCGGCGGCAGATAGGCGGGCGGCTCCCCGCCTTCGGGGCGGGCCAGGGTGATGTGTGTGTCGAGGTCGTAGAAGACGGTGCGCTGCGCCTTCGACCCCAGCACCAGGCGGGAGGCCGCCGCCCCGTCCGCGCAACCGGAGGCGACCATGGCCACGTCCGCCTCGTCGGCGTGGCGCTGCGCCGCCGCCGCGACGTCTTGCCAGCGGTCATAGAGCAGAAGCTCCCCGCCGGGGATTTCCCGCAGGTCGCGGTGCTCCGCCCGTTCCGGCGTGTCGCGCTCCAGGAAGACGACGCGGTTGCCCCGCCGCACCAGCGCCTTGACCAGCCCCCGCCACAGGGTGGCGTGCCCGTTGCCCCAGGAGGAGCTGATGGATTGTCCGAAGATGACGATTTTCATGATGCCGGCGCCATGCCTCCACTTCGATGGCCTCCTTTTGGAACAACGAGACCCATCCGGCCGTGTTCCGGACGCGCCGACCGCGCGTAGGGGGTGCCCCAAGGGCGCGCCGCGGCAGCAGCCGATGTCCCGCCCTCCCTTCCCCGGCTTTGCCGGGCGCCGCTTGCAAAAAAAGGCGAGGACGTCCGCCATGATGAAATTTGTGAAAAAATGTCTTTCATCAAGCATTGATGGATAATGGAGAAAAAATTACGCCAATGAGTCTGATCATGCATCGGCGCCACAACTCTCCGGCAAGATCCCCAGCGATCCCAACGACCAAGGACACATCATGCGCAAGATTCTCCTCCCCGCCGCACTTGCGATGGCGAGCAGCATGGCTCTCTTCAGCACGCCGGCCGCCGCCTGCAACATCGAGCCGTATCCCGGTTCGATCTGCACCTTCGCGTTCGACTGGTGCCCTCGAGGATTTATTCCGGCCGATGGCCGGACGCTGAAGGTCCGGGAATATCAGGTGCTGTTCTCTCTGATCGGCTACCGCTACGGCAGCAACAATTCGGACAGCTTTGCCATTCCCGATCTGCGCGGCCGCTCCGTCATCGGCGCCGGCACCGGTCCGGGCCTGAAGAGCGTCGCCCTGGGGGCGAAGGTCGGCCAACAGGAGCTGGCGCTGTCCGCGGTGCAGGTTCCGCTGCAGCCACACACGGCCACCTTCACCGGCACGGGCGTCGATTCCGGTGGCTCGACCGTCTCCCCGGACACCGGCACCGTCGGCGGCACCGTAACGGTCACCACCATGTCGGGCGAAGCGGCTCAAACGGTTTCCACCCAGTCTCCGGCCATCGGGCAAACCGTCTGCATAGCCATCGAGGGCATATACCCCTTGCGCCCGTAACGGCTTCCCCGGCATGCCCCCTTCCCCGCTGTAGGAGGGGGCACGCCCACGCCGCGCTTCTGTGGTCACCAGTAGGTCATGGCGTCGGCGTAGAGCCCGCGCAGGTCGTCCTCCGTCACCGGGCGTGGGGGGGGGGGGGGGGGCCCCCCCCGGGGCCGCGCGCCC
>JAEYPE010000145.1 GCA_023411035.1 Pseudomonadota bacterium | reverse complement strand
CCCATGTGCCGACCAAGACGCAGGTGCCGTGAATCGTTGCCATGATCCCGCGAAGGTGAGGCGTGCCGCCGGTTCTGTCAATGGGATGCCGAAAATGCATCCTTTCCCGCCCGATGCACTCCCAAAGCGCCCTCTTGGCCGCCACTCCCGAATTCCGGAGGCCGGCTCCGGACTCAGCTCTGGGCCTCGCCTCCCGCGATCAGGCCGATGCGCAGGCCGGGACGGGCGGTGCGGCGGATGTCCGCCAGCTCGCTCGCCAAGGCGTCGCGCCGCCGGATCATCTCCTCCAGATCGTCAAGCTCCGCCGCCTCCTGGCAGGCCGTGCGGAAATCCTTCTCGCGGGCCAGCCGGGTCAGCAGGTGGGTGTAGCTGTCGGCGATGGTCGACAGATGCCGCTGGGCGCCCTGGAGCGCCTCCGCCAACTGCGTCCGCTCGTTCGCCGACGCGCGCATCATCCGCGCCAGCTCATTCTGCTGGACGCTGGCGTCGTTGATGAGGCGGGCCAGCCGGTAGCGGCGGAAGTCGATGACCTTGGCCGGATCCACAACGGCTTTGTCATTCCGGCGCGGTGCGATGGGCTTGATGTCGGACATTGGCCCCTCTTCCGGTTGGTGATGTCCGGTTGATCGAAGGCCAGCCGTCGCGGGCGCGGGAATGACCGGGGACGAGCATCCGCCGCACCCCCGGCTTTGTCCATACGTCTTTTCTAAAATTGCAACTATGCCGCATCCGGCCCGCGGAACAGCCTCATAGCCGGGGCAGCCGCACGGTGAAGACGGCGCCGGCCGTCTCCCCGCCGGGGCCGAGGCGGTTGGCGGCCTGGATGGTGCCGCCGTGGGCCTCCACGATCTGCTTGGAAATCGACAGGCCGAGCCCGGAATGGGTGCCGAACTTCTCGCCCGCCGGCCGCTCGGTGTAGAAGCGCTCGAAGATCGCCTCCTCCTTGCCTTCGGGGATGCCGGGGCCGTCGTCGCCGACCGTCACCTCCACCGTACCGTCCGGCGTGCGCCGGGCCGCCAGCCGGACCTGCCCGCCGGGCGGCGAGAAGGACAGGGCGTTGGCGATCAGGTTCTGGAAGACCTGGGTCAGCCGCCCTTCCAGCCCCTTCACGGTCAGGGACCCGCCCCGCGGCGGCTCGATGACGACTTCGGGGGGCGCCTCCGTTCCGCCGCCGCCCTCCTCCTTCTCGTCCTCCGAGGTGGTGCGGTGGATGTCGGCCAGCGTGCGGAGCATCTCGCCGATGTCCACCGGCTCCAGCGCGGCGCGGGACAGCTCCGCGTCCAGGCGCGAGGCGTTGGAGATGTCGCTGATAAGCCGGTCCAGCCGTTGCACGTCGTCGGCGATGATCGCCATCAGCTTGTCGCGGCGGGCCGGGTCCTGGATGCGGCTGACCGTCTCCACGGCGCTGCGCAGCGAGGTCAGCGGATTCTTGATCTCGTGGGCGACGTCGGCGGCGAAGCGCTCGATGGCGTCCATGCGGGTCCACAGCGCCGCGGTCATGTCGCGCAGCACGCCGGACAGCTCCCCAATCTCGTCGCCCCGGCTGGTGAAGTCGGGGATTTCCGTGTGGCGTCCATGGCCGGTGCGCAGCCGGTCGGCGGCCTGGGCCAGCCGGCGGATGGGCCGGGCGATGGTGCCGGCCAGATAGAGGGACAGCAGAACCGTGACCAGGAGGGCCACCGCGAAGACGCGCAGGATGTCGGTGCGGACGGACCGGATGGCCTCGTCGATCACAGTGCCGCTGCGCGACAGCAGCACCGCCCCCAGCACCTCCTTGTAGCGCTGGACCGGCACGGCGACCGTCAGCAGCAGGTTGGAGCGGGCGACCGGCGAGGCCAGACGCCACACCGTCGCGCTGTTCTCCCCGGCCAGCGCGCGTTCGACGTCGACCGGCGGGGGAGAGGCCGACTCGGCGGCGTTGCCCGGCGGCTCGCGGTAGAGCGGCAGGTTTTCCCGGCTCGGCACCACGTCGATGAAGCGGGTATAGAACTCGTTGACCGCGCGGGACACCGGGTCCCCGGACGGCGGCAGCGGCAGTTCCTGGATCTCGATCCTGCCGGGGGAGCCGGTCAGCACCCGGCTGTCCGACAGCAGCCGCCCGTCCGGGCCGTACAGCCGGGTGTGCGTCTCCGTCGCCAGCGCCAGCCGGCGGATCATCTGGCGCCCCAGCTCCGGCGACAGCTCGTAGCTTTCCTGGCCCTGCTCCGCCTCGTCCGCGGCGTGCTGCACGGCGCCCTCGCCGAGCGCGGAGGCGAAGATGCGGGCCTCCGTCACGAGCGCGTCCAGCTCCGCCTGGACCAGCCGGTCCTGGTAGCGGCCGAGATAGAGCAGGGCGCCGACCAGCAGCAGCAGCGCCAGCACGTTGACGGCCAGAATCCGCAGGGTCAGCGGCGACGGCACGCCGCGCAGGCGCCGCCGGGCCGCGGTGCGCGGCGTGGCGCCGGGCTTCGCGGGCGGGCGGGCGGCGCGGTCCGGATCGTGGACCTTACTCCTTGTATCGGTAACCGACGCCATAGAGCGTTTCGATCTGCGCAAAATCGGAATCGATCGCCTTGAACTTCTTGCGGAGCCGCTTGATGTGGCTGTCGATGGTGCGGTCGTCCACATAGACGTTCTCGCCATAGGCGGCGTCCATCAACTGGTCGCGGCTCTTCACATGGCCGGGCCGCTGGGCCAGCGCCTTGACCAGCAGGAATTCGGTCACCGTCAGGTCGATGGGCTGGCCCTTCCAGGTGCAGGAATGGCGGGCGCCGTCCATGACCAGCGGGCCGCGGGTCAGCAGCGTGCCCGGCTCCGGCGCGGTCTTGTCGCGGGACGCCGCCTCCCGCCTCAGCAGGGTGCGGATGCGCTCCACCAGCAGGCGCTGCGAGAAGGGCTTCTTGATGTAGTCGTCCGCGCCCATGCGCAGGCCCATCAGCTCGTCCACCTCGTCGTCCTTGCTGGTCAGGAAGATGACCGGCAGATGGCTGGTCTGGCGCAGGCGCTGGAGCAGCTCCATCCCGTCCATGCGCGGCATCTTGATGTCCAGCACGGCGAGGTCCGGCGGGCGCTGGGTCAGGCCGCGCAGCGCCTCGGCGCCGTCGGTGTAGGTGCGCACCTCGAACCCCTCCGCCTCCAGGGCCATGGCGACGGAGGTCAGGATGTTCCGGTCGTCATCCACCAACGCTACGGTGTGAGACATGTCGTTCGCATTCCCAATCGCACGCCCCGGAGGCGGCCGAAGTCGACGGAAGGCCGGTCCGTTGCGGTCTCTTGCCACGGAAGAAAGGTTTCGGCTTATTTCGAAAAGTGGGCTTTCCTATTCTCCACTCCGTCGCTTTGGCGGCGCAATGGCATGAAAAGCCAACTTTTCGCTTTTCCCAACCTATTTTTCTGGGCCAATATGGCACCAATGCGGCGCCGGGGAAACGGCGCCGTGCGGGAGAACGCATTCGTTTCAGGGCATGAGTTCCGACGAGTCCTCCATCGGTCCGACCCCATCGGGGCCGGGCGCCGCAGCGTCATCCGACGTTGGCGGCCAAGCGGGAGGCGCCGCAAGGCGCCTGATGCGTGCCGCTGGTCTGGCGGCGCTGTCCACAGCCCTGCGCGGAGAGGGCGAGGAAGCCGGCTGGCCCTATCCCTCGCTGGTCCAGGTGGCGTTCGATCTGGACGGGACGCCCCTTCTCCTTCTCTCCACGCTTGCCGACCACACGAAGAACATCGCGCGGGACCCGCGCGTCGGCCTGCTGTTCGACGGAACGGCAGGGCTGGCGGAGCCGCTGTCCGGGCCGCGGCTGTCCGTTCTGGGGCGGGCGGAGCGGTCCGACGAGCCGCGCCACCGCGCCCGCTTCCTGGCGCGCCACCCCGGCGCCGCGCTCTACGCCGGTTTCGGCGATTTCGGCATCCACGCCGTGTCGGTGGAGCGAGCCCATCTGGTGGCCGGATTCGGGCGTGTGAAATGGCTCGACCGGGCCGACCTGCTGCTGCCCCGCGTTCCCGCCGCCCTGGCCGAGGCCGAGGACGCGATCCTGAGCCACATGAACGCCGACCACGCCGACGCCTTGCGGCTTTACGCCACGGTCCTGTCCGGGCGCCGCGCCGGAGGCGCTGAAAGCGGTGGCTCCGGAGGCGATGAGAACACTGGTGCCGAAGGCGCTGAGAACTGGACGATGACCGGAATCGACCCCGACGGCTGCGACCTGCGCCGCAGCGGCGAAATGGCGCGGTTTGATTTCGATCACAGCGTGGAAACCCCCGAAGACGCTAGGGTCACTCTCGCCGGACTTGCCCGGCAGGCCCGCCGGATCGCACCCGGCGGGACGGATGGGCATGGCGGATGGCGCAGTTGATTCGAACGAGCGTGACGGTTAAGCACGACGCTGCGGCAAGCGGCGCGCAGAAGGCGCAACCAGGAGAAAACGTCAGTGGACCATAACGGACCAACCCGTTGCCGTTTTGGGTTTGTGGCCCTGGGGCCACCCCCCTCTTGCCAATCAGGACATCGGACGCGCCCGGGGGGCGTGTCGGGATGACCGCCGTCCGGCCTTCGGGCCGGGCTGCGGTGGTGTGAGCCGGCGGAAAGACACCGCCACAAAACGACGACGGCTTTCGACAAGGGCCGAAATGGCCAGCCGTCTGGACCTCCGGGCGCCGTACCCTGACTGCACAGGGCGGTGAACCCGGAGACGAGTGAGAGGCAAAGGATGACCGGAACGACGCGCACGCGGAACAAGAAGCTCCTGGCTTGGGTCGAGGAGATCGCGAACAAATGCAAGCCCGAGCGGGTTCACTGGTGTGACGGATCGCAGGAGGAATACGACCGCCTGTGCGCCGAGATGGTGGAATCGGGCACCTTCATCAAGCTGAACGAGGCCAAGCGCCCGAACTCCTTCCTCTGCCGCTCCGATCCGGGCGACGTCGCCCGCGTCGAGGACCGGACCTTCATCTGCTCCGAGCGCAAGGAAGACGCCGGCCCGACCAACAACTGGGTCGCTCCGGCGGAGATGAAGGCGAAGCTGGACGGCCTGTTCGACGGCTGCATGCGGGGCCGCACCCTGTATGTGGTGCCGTTCAGCATGGGTCCGCTGGGCTCCGACATCGCGCACATCGGCGTGCAGCTCTCCGACAGCCCCTATGTCGCGGTGAACATGCGCCTGATGACCCGCATGGGCCAGAAGGTGCTGGACATCCTGGGCGACGGCGATTTCGTGCCCTGCCTGCACTCCATCGGCGCGCCGCTGGAGCCCGGCCAGAAGGACGTTCCCTGGCCCTGCAACGCCGAGCACAAGTACATCGTCCATTTCCCCGCCGATCACTCGATCGTCTCCTTCGGCTCGGGCTACGGCGGCAACGCCCTGCTCGGCAAGAAGTGCTT
>JAEYPE010000125.1 GCA_023411035.1 Pseudomonadota bacterium | reverse complement strand
CTGCGCCGCCTGATCTTCGAGGAGCAGGCCCGATCCGAGCGGCGCAAAGGCGCGGGCACTGCCGTCGAAAGCCAAGTCACCGGCAGCCTGACCCCATGGCGTGAGGTGGTGGCCCCCCACCGTGACGTTGCCAGTGGGCGCTACCAACAGGCGGAATTCGCCGCCGATCTGTGGCAGGTGCATCTGGGCGAGGGCTCTGAGGAATACAGAAACCCGGCTGAGTTCTTCCGCCGCACCTATCTGACCGAAAGTCTGAAGACCTTGCTGAAGGGGGCGGCGCTGCGGCTGTCCGGCCAGGGTAGCGACCCGGTGGTGCAGTTGCAGACCAATTTCGGCGGCGGCAAGACCCACTCCATGCTGGCGCTCTATCATCTGGTGTCCGGCACCCCGCCGGGGGACATGCTGGGCGTCGATGCCATCCTGGCCGAGGCCGAAATCACCAAGCTGCCGGACTCCGTGCGGCGGGTGGTGCTGGTGGGTAACAAGATTTCCCCCGGTAACCCCAGCGTGAAACCCGACGGCACGGTGGTGCGGACGCTTTGGGGCGAACTGGCTTGGCAGCTTGGCGGTGCCAAGGCATTCACGCGGGTGCAGGCCGACGACGAGCGCGCCACCAGCCCCGGCGACGTGCTGCGCGAGTTGATGAATGAGTTCGGCCCCAGCCTGATCCTGATCGACGAGTGGGTGGCCTATGCCCGCCAGCTTCACGACGATCCTGACCTGCCGGGCGGTAGCTTCGAGACGCATTTCACCTTCGCCCAGGCCCTGACCGAGTCGGCCAAGCTCGCCAAGCATTGCCTGCTGGTGATCAGCCTTCCGGCCTCGGACACCGCCACCTCTCCCCATGCCGTCGGCGATGATGAGGAAGTGGGCGGCGAACGGGGCCGCGCCGCACTGGCGCGCCTGCGCAACGTCATCGGCCGTGTGGAATCCTCGTGGGCACCAGCCAGCACCGAGGAAGGCTTCGAGATCGTCCGCCGCCGCCTGTTCGAGCCGCTGCTCGAGAAGTCCCAGTTCGTGTCCCGCGACACAGTGGCTCGGAAGTTCCACGACCTGTACCAGGGACAGCACCAGGAGTTCCCGCCGGAATGCCGGGACTCCGACTACGAGAACCGCCTTAGGGCCGCCTATCCCATCCACCCCGAGGTGTTCGACCGCCTCTACACCGACTGGTCCACGCAGCCCAAGTTCCAGCGCACGCGCGGCGTGCTGCGCCTGATGGCGGCGGTGATCCATAGCCTGTGGGAGAAGGGCGACCGCAATCCCATGATCATGCCGGGCAACCTGCCCATCGACGATCCCCGCGTCCGCGACGAACTGACCCGCTACCTATCCGACACCTGGAAGCCGATCATCGAGAAGGACGTGGACGGCCCCAGCGCCCTGCCTCTGCGCATCGACGGCGACGTGCCCAACCTGGGCAAGTTCGCCGCCACCCGCCGGGTGGCGCGTACCCTGTATCTGGGATCAGCCCCTACTTCCACGGCTGCCAACCGCGGCATTGAGGATCGCCGCATCAAGCTGGGCTGCGTCATGCCCGGCGAAGCGCCGTCGCTGTTCGGCGACGCGCTGCGGCGGCTCGCCACGGCGGCCACCTACCTCTACCAAGACGGCGCCCGCTACTGGTATTCGACCCAGCCCACAGTCACCAAAATGGCCGAGGACCGGGCCGAGCAGTTGAAGCGCAACCCCGACCAGGTGGTGGCCGAGATCGAGAGGCGGTTGCGGACCGACCTGAAATCCATGGGCGACTTCTGTCGGGTCCACCCCCTGCCGCAATCCGGCGCCGACGTCCCCGACGACGTGGACGCCCGACTGGTGGTGCTGTCAACCGAGTTCCCCTACAGCAAGGGTGCGGCCAATAAGGCCGAGGCGGCGGCCAAGGCCATTCTGGAATCACGCGGTAATTCGCCGCGGCTGTTCCGCAACACCCTCGCCTTTCTTGCCGTCGATCAGACCCGCTTGCAGGATCTGGATGAGGCGATGCGCCGCTATGTGGCTTGGGCCTCCATCCTGGACGAGAAGGTAGAACTGAACCTGGACCCCCATCAGGTGCGCCAGGCCGAGACCCAGATGAAATCGGCGGACAGCACGGTGGCGGCGCGGATGCCGGAAGCCTATCAGTGGCTGTTGGTGCCGGTGCAGACCTCACCCCAGGCCGCCGTGGAATGGCAGGCGCTGCGCCTGTCCGGCCAGGACGCGCTGGCCGTGCGGGCATCCAAGAAGCTGCGCAACGAGGAGCTTCTGGTGCCGTCGCTGGCAGGAACCCGGCTGCGCATGGAATTGGACCGCATCCCCCTGTGGCGCGGCGATCATGTCAGCATCCGGCAACTGGCCGAGGATTTCGCCCGCTACGCCTATCTGCCGCGCCTGAAGGATTCCTCGGTGCTGGCCGCTGCTGTCCAAGATGGTCTCGGCCTGCTGCTGTGGAGTCAGGATTCCTTCGCCTATGCCGACAGCTATGACGAGACGGCAAAGCGGTACCGCGGCCTGCGCTGCGGCAAGCAGCTTACCCTGTCCCCAGACAACCTGGACGGCTTGCTGGTCAAGGCCCAGGTGGCCCAGGCCCAGCAAGCGGCAGAAGCCGCAGCAATTCCTCAGCCAAGCACGACCGGCGGCACACCGGGAGAGCCGTCAGGCAGCGGCGCGCCGACCGGAACGGCTGGTGGGAGTGGAGGCACCTCCGGCCCCGCCGTCCCGCGTCCGCTCCGCCGCTTCCACGGCACCGTCTCGCTCAATGCTATGCGGGCGGGCCGGGATGCCGGTGAAATCGCCAACGAGATCATCGCCCACTTGGTTGGCGTTGTCGGCAGCGAGGTGACCGTGACCTTGGAGATCGAAGCCCGCCTGCCCGACGGCGCATCCGACCACTTGGTGCGGACAGTGACGGAAAACTGCCGAACGCTGAAGTTTGCCAGCCAAGGGTTCGAGGAGGAGTAATCTCCCGCGCGGTTATTGATGTAACGACGAACGAGCGGGTCGCGGGCACTGGGAGCGAGCGGCACGTCAAGCACGTCACCGCGTCCCGTGCCGCCGGTGTTCCGGTGTTCCGGTGTTCCCGAACACGCTTGCTTGGAGACGGCAGGAGCACCATACCTTTCGCGGCTGAAACAAGGAGGACCGTATGCCGCCGAAGGTGGAGGATTTCGCCGAGAAGGAGACCAGCCCGAAGCTGGCGGAAAGGCGTTCGACAAGGCCGTCGGACCGGCTACCGGCTTGCAGGCGCCGGTCCGGCCGGAGCGCTACACAATGGAGCGCTCCGGGCTGGTGACGACGATCCGCGGCTACCTCGGCGAGCGCCTCGTCTTCGTCAACGTGTTCAAGGCCGCTGCCGAGCGGACGGAAGAAGGGGAGCGGCGCTGGACGTACCTGTTCGAGGACGGCAGCACCCGGACTATCATCTCCCTGCACCCCGGCGAGCCGCTCACCTGACGCCAGTGTCGTGCAGGCCGTGTTCGCGGTGTTCTGGTGTTCCGGCCCACGATACCGACGGCCAAGAGGTAGTCACCACTCCGGCTATGGATGCTGCTGGGGGCCAGTATCATCGGCCCAACTCCGAGATGATGAAACTGGCCACCTTACACTGGGCTCTCCGCAGTTTTATGTGGTTGATTGCGACGTGTTTTCCCTCCGGAGTTCGCCTCAAGCATGTCCGAGGACGCGGGCGCGCAGCAGATCGCAGAGTAGGCACCACGGCGCGGGAACTTATCACGTTTTTAGCTATTAGGTTTGATTACGTGCTGTTATTATTGGCTCGGCAAGGGGCGCGCGGTATCAACCGACCAGAGCACCGCACCACTGAGGGGGCAGTATGACGCGCAAACGTAGGCCGATGCCGAGGATGCTGTCCGCCGCCGCGCGGCGGACCATCGACGAACGCCGCGCGGCGTCGCGCCCGCGCGTGTTGGCCGACCTCCAGCAGGTAGTGCGTGCACGCGGTGGCGCGGTGACCCCCGAGCAAATCGACGCCATCGGCACGCTGATCGCACAGGCCGTCCAGCCGGACGACGTCGGCTTGGCACTGTCGGCGTGGCTATCCGCCGCTGGCGGCAGCAGCAACGAGGCCGACGAGTGGGTGCTATCTGACGCGGGACAGCTCGTCGCCACGGCAGCGGGTTGCGAGGATCGCCTGGATTACTCAATCGCCGAGATCCGCCGCCGGTTCGACGTGGGCGACGACGAGGCCGAGGCCCTGGGGCTGACTACGGTCGTCAGCGAGCGCCGCCGCAAGGCGCTGGAGCGGCGCGCACAGGGAATCCGGTCAATCGAGGAGCGGCGCGCTGCTGCTACGCCGAGGCCCTGGGAGGACGAGGGAGTCAGCAGGAGCACTTATTTCCGCCGTCTGGCAGCGGCACGGAACGCCGCCGAGGCGGCAGCAGCCGACGCGGTGCGCCGTGCCGCTGGAGTGGCGGTAGAACCCCTGCCGGAGCCCTCCCAGTCGGTTGCAGTAGCGCACACCCCCACGGAATTGGCCGGTGTCAGCCGGAGTACGCGGTACCGCCGTCAGCGGGCGGCACGGAACGCCGCTGACCGTGAGATTAGGCCTGACACTGGTCGCGTCCGTAGTAGGGAGGAATTGCACTCCGAGGAAGGTCCCGCAACCTGCGAGGGCGTGGCCTCTGGTTCTCTTTATACTCCGGACACGAGCAGTCTCACGCCGAGTGTCACGGTCCCTGACGGTTGGTACACCGCTCCGTTCGTCTGGCCGTCGACCACGGTCACGGTCGCGCCGGTGGAACCCCCTCCGCCGGAGTGGTGGCCGACGGCCGAATCGAGGGTACTCGCGGTCTGGGCCGCAGCCCACGGGCTGAGGATTCACGAGCACGCCGCCCCCCTGAACCCATGGGATGCCTGGGTCGTCCCGGCCGGGACGACGCTGTCGGCGGAGGACGACGCCGCGTTCCTCCGGCTGCGCCGCGCCGCGGACGCGGCGGAGTCGCGGTGGCGCAACGTGCAGTCAGCCCAGGCTCGCGCGCTGTCGCAGGACCCCCGCCACCGGCAAGACTGCGAATCGCAATGGCTTGCGGAACTCGCGGAGCAGCGGGCGAGGCAGGAACGCGGGGATTGCCCGCGCCGTGTGTCTCCAATCGTCTGGGCGGCCGTGCCGTCGGCGCTGCGCCCGCGGGTGCGGCGGGTGGCTGGGCGATTCTATGCCTACGGCCACGCTCCCAATGACGCGGTCCGGCTGGCCGTCGAGGTGGCGCACCGCGAGCAAGCCATCATCGCGGCCGTCGCCGCCGACGAACCTGAGGCCGACCTGGAGCGCGTCGCGTCGCTGGCGGCGGACTACTACGCCAAGCCGACCGCCCAGGCCGTCGAGGCGGTGCTGGCGGCCCTGGTAGCTGAACGGCAGGCCGCCGCAGACGCCAGGGCGGACGCAACCGCGAGGGTGACCGCGGCCCTGGAGGGCTACGTCCTGCCGCCGGGCACCACGGCAGCCGAGCGCGACGCGCTGGCGGTGCGCGCCGTCGAGATCCTGCTGCTGGAGGCCCCCGCCGCCGAACTGAGTCCGGAGCGCGCTATCGCGCTGGCACGGGCACGCAAGGATTTCTCGCCGTCGTGACAATGCGTTCTATTTATCAGCATTCCGATTGTCGGGAAACGTAACGTGCGGTAACGTGTGCCGAGGCAACAACGGAGGCGGACGTGGCACGACGGAGCGCGGACGAAACGGCGGCAATCAGCGCGCGATTGCGCGATGCGATGGCCGCCAAAAACCTGGAATTGGCCCAGCTCGGGCGGCTGGCGTGCGAGATCAGCGGGGTCCGGTTCGATACCGCCCGCCCGATTTTGCACCACGTCGCCGCGTCCGGCCGGGTGCCGCGCGACGCCGCGCTTCGGGACGGTATCGCCCGCGCGCTCGGAGTCACGCCAGGGTGGCTGTTTTTCGGCACCGGCCCAAGGCACCCGCGGGCGCCGTCCATGCTGGGCACCGCCGACACCGACACCGGCGACGCTCCGGACAGCGCAGAGGTCGCCCGCGGTGCTGTGCCTGCCGTTCCTGCGCCGCCGGCGGCGGCGGTGTCACCGTCACCGGCAACAACAACGGCACCGACAACAACCCTGCGCCTGGATCCGGCTGGATACGGTGTCGTGGTGGTGACCCCCGATCTTTCGCGCGCGTTCGAGCCGTTCGCCGGTAATGGCGACACCGTTTTCGTCGCCCCGGCAACAAACGATTTGGCGGTCGGCAGCCGGGTGCTCGTCGTGTCGCCAACCGGCGACCTGGGCCTGTACCGGCTTGTCGGCCGGGACGGAGACGCGATCACCCTGACGTCGCCCAGCGGTGCACCGGTTCGGCTGCCCGCAGTGGCCTCGATCCACAGGGTCGCGGCCGTCTCCTACGCCTGAGGGGCCGAAACGTAACGTTACGTTATATATTATATCTTATGGTGTTGACTAGTTACGTTTTTGGGAGTAGGGTTACCTCAGATTCCCACGGAGGTAGCCCACAGTGCGACACGCCAACAACGAACTCCTGACCTCCGCTGAGGTCGCCAACCGCTACGGCTGGCACCGCGGAACGCTCGCCAACTGGCGCTGCAAGGGCGTCGGCCCCCCGTACGTGCGTTTCGGGGGGCGAGTGTACTACCGGACGTCGGCTATCGACGAATTCCTCGCCCAGTGCACCGTCGTCCCGAGGCCGCAATCCGCCTGACGCCGCGCGAGCAAGGGAGCCAAAAATGTACAAAATTAACGCTTACGTGACACCCGAGGGTGAAACCGTCCTGCGTACCCGCCCCGCGCGTGAGTGGCTGCGCATCGTGTGGTACCTGTCCCCGGCGCCCGGTATCGCGCCCGACGTCGTCGTCGGCACGATTGAGCACGACCTCGTCGACGCTGAGGGGGCTGGTTTCGTCGCTCTCGTCGAGACCGACACAGACCGTGTGGCCGTCCAGGTGGCGCTCGACCGTCCGGCTGAGGTCCTGCGCACGGCCGACGGGTCCGAGACGCTGGTGCTGCCGCTGTCGCGGCTGTCCGAACGTCCGTCGACGTTCGTCGACCATGCGCCGGAGCCCCGGTTTTTCCTCTACGAGCCTCCGGAGACCGCGCCGGGCGCGCCGTGGCTGATCGTCTCCAGCCTGCCCAGGATGGACGACGGCGTCCTCCGCGGCCGCTACTCGGTTTCGGCGCACTCCAACGCCGACGAGGCGATTTCGGTGATTGCCGGGTACGCCAAGATTCTGGCGGAGCACACCCGCGACGGACTCACCGTCGCCGTCCTCGCCCCCGACACCGCGCCTGACCGCCGGGCGCTGAACTAGCCCCAGACCACCACCACAACAATCCGACGTCATCAGCGGGACGGAACGCCGTCCCGCAACGGGAGTGCCTTGCCTTGTTGTATCTCCAGAAACAGCACAAAATTGCGGCGCGCTGCGCCGCATTGCGCGGTGAGGCCGCACAGAGCGGCTTTTACCCTGACGACGAGCAGGCCGTCATGGCTATCGTCGGGCGGGTGATCCAGGAGTTGATTCCCGCCAAGGCGGCGGCGGGTACCGGCATTCCGCCGCACCACCTCATCGCCGCTGCGGCGCGGGGGCTGGTCAACGCCGCGCTGGCCGAGTCCGCGGCGGCTGATTCTCCCCGTGAGTGGGTCGATATCTGCCGCGAGGGGGCGGCGCTGGCGGACGCGATCAGCGCCGCCGACCAGCCCGACCCGTTGGACCTGCTGACCGCCGGGTTCGACGCCGAGGTGTCGCTGACGCTCGATCTCCACGACGCGATCACCGTGTCCCTGGGCGACGACCCGCGGGTCCTGGAGGCGCCGCCGTGGCGCGTTGCCCGTGCACTCGTGTTGACGAGTGCCGTCGCCACCGCACTCGTCGCCCGCACCGAACGCGACCTCCAGACCGTCCACGATTCGTTCGAGCGGGTGCTGTTCGGCTCGTCGCCGCCCCCCGCCCCCACCGCGTACGCGGCCCTGGGCTGGACGGCTGAGTCCGCGTCGCGGCTGTACGCCGATTTGGCGGCGTGCGTCGTCTTCGCGGCTGACGGAGCTATCGGCAGCCGTCGGCTGGGGCTCGGGGCGCACCGCGCACGCCTCTGGACGTCGGTCGCCTCCTCAGTGCTCGCGCTGACCAGGTTGACTATGGCGGACACGGGCCTCTCGGATCGGTACATCGAACTCTTGCTCGGCGAATCCTCCGGATTCTTCTACAACGCCGCCCGTCGGACCAAGAAGCCCCGGCGGACCACGGCCAAGACGGCGATCAGCGACGCTATCGCAATCGCCGTCGGCTGGCTGGAGCCCCAGCGCTACCCCGTCTCCGGTTTGTCCGTCGCCCACGCCCTGGCCGATGCCGTGGCGGATCACGCCGCCACGTTGGCGGGCTGGAACCGGCACCGGCTGGAGGCTCTGGATTTGCTGTGGCGCGCGGTCGCCAGCGACGTGTCGTCGCGCGCGTCGGACGGCGTGCGCCGCGCCACCGCTGCGGCGCGGCTCCGGGAGTCCGGCGGCGTCCTGATCGACCTGTCCGCGTTCCGCGCCGCCGCCGCCTGACCCGACACCACAACAGGGAGGGGCGCCGCCCCCCAACCAGGGAGGACCAACCATGAAGAAGCCCGTCTACCACGTCACGGTGCATGCCGACCGCCGCCCGCCGCCGTCCGCCGCCGTTCGCCGCGCCATCCAGCAGCAGGTCGCCGCCGGCCTGGCGGCCGGGGTCACCCCCGAGGAACTGGAGGACGATATCGTTTACGGCGCCGCTCACGCCAGCGGCCTGGGCGTCGAGGACTGCGAAATCGACGTCTACACGCCGTCCGCGTTCGACGTCACCCGCGTCCGCGTCCGCGTCGAGATGTTGCCGACCCTCGTCGCCTAAGCCGCCATGCGCCGCGCCCAGCCGCCCGCCAGCGACGACGAACTGCGCGCCATGCTGGCGGGCTGGCTCGACGCTCACGCCGACCGCCAGCAGGCCGCGCGTGTCGCCCGTCGCCTGCTGGCCGAACTGGCGCCCTCCACCCGGGCGCGTCGCGGTACCCGCCCAGGCGCCGCGGTCACCACCGACCAACTCGACCTGATCGACTTCATCCAGGCCCACCAGGGCCGCTAGCATCGGAAAATATTCCTATGAAAACGATGACCGCTATCGTGTCCGTCGACCGCCAGGCCGCAATCCGCGCTGGCCGCGACAGCTACGGATTCACCGTGGTCCCGGTGAAGCCCGCCGACCTCACGCCCGAGCAGCGCGAGACGTTGGCCGGGCTGCCGCTGCGCCGGGACGGCACCGACGAGCACGCCGACCTCACCAGCCCGCCGGACTGGCGTACGTCCGGCGTGCACCCCGTCGACGCCACGACGTTGCAGCGTGCACACTGGCCGACGCTGGCGTCGGTCGACGGCGGCACCGTCGCCGCCATGCTGGACGCCTACCGCGCCACCCGCGCCGCGTACGCCGAGGCGGTGGAGCGGGAAATCCAGACGTTTCTCGCGGCACCGGACAGCGAACTGTTGGACTACGGGCCGCCCCGCTGCGAGGTGCGCCGCGTCTCCGCCCGTGTCGCGGCGGACCCGCGCACCAGCGAGCGTCTGGCGGCGCTGCGTGCACTGGCCGACCGGCGGAACGCCGAGGTGCGCCGTGCCGCGGAGGAGCGGAAGGCCGCCCGCGAGGCCGAGCAGGCCGCCCGCGAGGTGCGCAGGAACGCACAGATCGGCGCCTGGGTCGCCACCCACGGCACGGACGGCCAGCGGCGGCGCTACGCCGCCGGACTGCTGGCTGTGCGCGAGGCCGAACAGGGGATGGCGTCGACGGTGTTCGCCACGCTGTCGGCCCGGTTCACCGAGTTCCAGCCGCTCCGCCTCGTCGACCGTTCGGACGTCAAGATCACCGAGGCCGAGGCCGAGGACGTGACGGACGCGGCGTTTAAGGCGTTCGCCGCCGTCCGCGACGCCGTGCTGGCGGAGCACCCGACGGCGACGGTGGAGTTGCGGACGCAACGCACCTTCTGGATCGACTACGGTTACGAGGAGAACGAGCACACGGCGCTGTTCGCGAACGTCGAGATCACGGTCGGGGAGTTCACGTTCCGCCGCCGGTTCGCCTGCCCGCGGTGACCGCCACCACCACAACAACAGCAACAGCAACAAGCCGAAACGGGCGGGGGGAGACCCCCGCGCGTAGTCCCCACGGTCGCTGGCGGGGGCCTGACGATGGCAGGCGACAATACGAGGTTTCCACAGATGCGCACTGTATATTCGTTTGAGGACTGGGACGGCTGGCGGTGGGGGTTGTGTATCCCCTTGGCTCTGCACCAGCTCGCAACGCTGCACCTGGACGACGTAGACGCGGCGCTGGCTGTCATCCGCGCTGGCTACCTGTGGTTCGACGACGACGGTTTCGCCGAGCGCGCGTCGCACTGGTGGATCGATGACGCGAGCGGGCGTCCGCTCGACGGGCCGGTGTTGCTGGATCTGCCGCCCGTGGTCCACCGCGCGGCGCTGTACGTCGCCAGCCCCGCCCAGCTCATCCGGGCTGCGCGGCTGGAGGCTGACAAATTCCTACGCTCCGGACTCGACGTGCGCGCGGCCGTTGAGGCCGAGGTCGACCTGCTGGTCGGTCTCCGGGTTGTCAGCGCCGAGGTCGGCAGCCGCGATATCCCCGGGCGTCCCGGCCGGCGGGACGGCACCGCGCCCAACCGCTGGGGCTGTCCGACGAACCTGGAGGGCGCGCCGTGAGTTCGACGAACGACAACACCGTGATTTCGCCGCTGCGGCGCCTGGCGGCGGACGGTGTGGCGTACCTGCGCTTCGCCGATCTCCGGCGGCTGGGAATTGTCAGCAATCGGGAAACGCTCCGGCGTCGGCTGGCGTCCGGGCGGCTGCCGAAGCCGGTCTATTTGGACGCCGCCAGCCCCCGTTGGCTCGTCGACGAGTTGGTTCGCTGGGATGAGGAGAACCGCACCCGTCGGCAGACGTGACGTGCCGACGGGTCGCGCCGCCGCCCCTATTTCAGGGTGTCCAGGTGGTTCGCCCAGGTCTGGAGGGCGGCGGCTTTCTCCGCGCGGTACTCGAAACGGTCGTAGACACTAACGATGCCCGGCCCGACGGCGTGGCCGATAACCCGCTCAGCCGTGACCAGATCCACCCCGAGCCTGGAAAGGCCGGTGCGCACCGTGCGCCGCACGTCGTGCAACGTCCAGTCCTTCACACCGGATATCCGATCTAGGTTGGATTTCGCGTCGATCAGCGACGTTAGGGAAATCGGCTTGTCCCTGCTGCGGCTGGCGATGAACACGAACGGGTGGTTCCGGACGTTCAACTCGCGTATTCCCTCCAGCAGCCGACGCGCCTGGGTCGGCAGGGGGACGAGTTGGACGATGCGCGTTTTGTACCGGCTGGCGGGAATAGTCCAATTGCCGGTCGCCGGGTCGTACTCTGACCACGGCATAGCCTGGACCTCGGTCCGGCGCTGACCGGACAATGCCAACAGCCGGAAATAGTGGCCGTACGGGTACCCGATCAACTCGGCGGCCTTCAACAGCCGCTTCATTTCGTCATCGCTGAGAACACGGTCCGCCGGACGCTCGACGAACAGCACGCCTTGGCGCCGCATACCGCGGGTGGTCAACTGAATAACTGGGTTTGTGGCGATCAACTCGCCCTCGTGCGCCCACGAGGCGAACGCCTTCAGACGGGAGAAAACCCGGTTGCTGACGGTCGGGAACTGCTCCTTGATGGCCCGCAGCCCGGCCTTGACATCGGCCGGGTTGATGGCCTCGACGTCGGCGGAGTCGCCCAGCATGTCCCGCAGCCGCCGCATCTCGTTCTCACAGGCCCGGATGCTGTTCGGCCGGTTGGTCTCGCGGTACTGCGCCAGGTACAGCTCGGCCAGCGTGCCGAGTTGACGCGCCGTGGTATCCGCCGCCTCGCGCTCGCGCCGCTCGTTCGCGACCAGGTCCACGCCCCCGTAAGCCGCCTCCAGGATCTCACGGGCGCGCTCACGCGCTGCCGCCAGCGACACCCCCGGATATGGGCCAATTGTATAACGCTGCTGCTGGGCGGAGCCGCGGACGCGGTACCGGACGTACCAGGTCTTTTTCCCTTTGGCCGTGACCCGCAGGCTGAACCCCGGCAATCCGTCGTCGGACACCTCGATGCGCCCGTCGGCAGGCGGGCTGAGGCTCTTGACGTATTTATCTGTGAGCGTCGGCACTGTGACCCCCGTTTTGTGACCCCAAACTGCGCCCCGGTTGCTGGGGTCTCAGGGGGGGCACAGCGCGGGCGTTCTACAGTGTGACCCCATGTTTCATTATGTGGGTCAAAACCGGCCTTCTGCAAGGGTTTCGTTGACAGGGCGTTGACGTCATGTGACGTCGTATGATGCCTTGTTTGACGCGCCTTTATGTGTCGCAGACGTCAACGCCGATGTTGTAACGCTCCGGCACCGACCAGACGAAACGGTCGCGCAGGGATTCGTAGCTGTCCGCTTCCGGCAGCATGCTTTTCCTCCCGACAGGTTCTTGCCGGCCGCTTGGCTACGGCCATTTGCTGTCATCATAGGGGCAACGGCAGCGTTCCGTCACGCGGACGGAATAGTTTGCGGGGCTGCCATGTTCATCGAAACAGCGTCCGTTCCGTGGGGATTGAGATGAAGGCCAAGGGGATCGTTGCGGTTGTGTTGTCCGTGGGCCTGCTCGCCGGCTGCGCCAGCCCCTATGGCTACGGTCCCGGTTACGGCTACGCCCCCGGCTATGGGAACAAGACGGCGGCGGGGACGCTGCTGGGCGGCGTGGTCGGCGGCCTCGCCGGGTCGCGCTTCGGCGGCGGCACGGGCAAGCTGGTGGCGGTCGGGGTCGGCACGCTGCTGGGCGCGGCGCTGGGCAACGCCGCCGGCCAGTCGATGGACCGCGCCGACATGATGTACGCGCAGCAGGCGGCGGGGCAGGCCTACATGGCCCCGACCGGCGCCACCGTGCAGTGGAACAACCCGCAGACCGGCAACTGGGGCAGCTACACCCCCACCCGCGACGGCACCGGCCCCTATGGCGAGCCGTGCCGGGAGTTCCAGACGACCATCGCGGTCGGCGGCCAGCTTCAGCAGGGCTACGGCACCGCCTGCCGCCAGTCGGACGGAAGCTGGCGCATCGTGGGCTGAGGTCCGAATCTGATGTCCGAAACTGGGGTCTGACGGCGAGCCGCCCCTTCAACCAAGCGGCGAAATGCTCTAGACCATCGGGCATGGCGACGATCAAGGACGTGCTGGCCGCGGCGCTGGCCCACCATCAGGCCGGGCGGCTGGCGCAGGCCGCCGCCGGCTATCAGGCCGTCCTGGACACGCTGCCCGACCATCCCGACGCGCTGCACCTGCTGGGCGTCGTCTATCTCCAGGCCGGGCACCCGGCGGAGGCCGAGCCGCTCATCCGCGCCGCCATCCGCGCCGACGGCACCGTGGCCGACTATCACGACAATCTGGGCAGCGCGCTGCGCGCCCTGAACCGGGCGGGGGAAGCCGCGGAGGCCCACCGCAAGGCGGTCCGCCTGCGCCCGGCCTTCGCCCAGGCCCATTACAACCTCGGCAACGCGCTGGACACGCTGGGTCGCCTGGAAGAGGCCGCGGACGCCTACCGGCAGGCCGCCGCGCTGCGCCCCGGCTACGCGCGGGCGCGCTTCAACCTGGGCAACGCGCTGACGGCGCTCGGACGGCTTGAAGAGGCGGACGACGCCTTCCGCGCGGCGCTGGCCGACGATCCGGGATTCGTGGAGGCGCACGCCAACCGCGCCTCGCTGATGTTGCAACGCGGGCGGGCGGAGGAGGCGCGGCGGGCGTTGCGCCGGGCGCTGGCGCTGCGCCCCGACCACGCCACCGCGCTCGCCAACCTGTCCGCCGCCCTGCTGGCCCTGAGCGCCCCCGCCGATGCCGAGCGGGCGGCCCGCCGCGCCGAATCCCTGCGCCCGGACTTCGCGGAAGCCGCGCTGCGCCGGGGCGACGTACTGCAACGGCAGAACCGTCTGGGCGAGGCCGCCCGCGCCTATGCCAGGGCCGCCGCCCATCGCCCCGATCTGGCGGAGGCATACGCGAACCTCGCGCTGGTGCGCCAGACGCAGGGCGGCCTGGACGGGGCGGAGGCCGGTTACCGCCGCGCGCTGGCCCTGCGGCCCGATCTGGCGGAGGTGCGCTCCAACCTCGCCTATCTGGAGTTGTTCCGGCCCGGCGTGACGCTGGCCCGCGTGCTGGAGGCGCACCGGGCCTGGGACGCCGTGCACGGCGCACACCACCGCGCCGAATGGACGCCACGAGCCCCGGCGGTGCTGGAAATGGCGCGTCCGTTGCGGGTCGGCATCCTGTCCGGCGACTTTCGTCGCCACCCCGCGGGACAGTTCGCGGTGCGGGCGGTGGAGGCGCTGCCGGACTTCGGCGTGGACCTCACCCTCTATGCCAACCAGATGGACGCGGACGACCTGACCGACCGATTCCGCGCGGCGGGGCGCTGGGTGCCGGTCGCCGACCAGACCGACGCTGAACTCGCAACGCTGATCCGCGGCGACCGGCTGGACGCGCTGATCGACCTAGCAGGGCACAACGCCCGCGGGCGGCTGGGCGTCTTTGCGCGCAAGCCGGCGCCGGTGCAGGTCGCCTGGTCCGGCTACATGGCGACCACGGGGCTCGCCGCCATGGACGCGCTGGTCGCCGACGCCCACCATGTGCCGGAGGGGGCGGAGCGCTTCTACACGGAGCGCATTCTCCGGATGCCCGGCGCCTTCATCGCCTACGATCCGCCGCCGGACGCGCCGGACCCCGGCCCGCCGCCCTGCCTGACCGGCCAGCCCGTCACCTTCGGCGTCTTCAACATCCTGACCAAGCTGACGGACGAGGTTCTGTCCACCTGGGCCGCCCTGCTGGCCCGCCTGCCCGAGTCGCGCCTGTTGCTGAAGACCAAGGCCCTGTCCTGCCCGGAAACCGCCGCCCTCTGGCGCGGGCGGCTGGCCGCGGCGGGCATCGCGCCAGACCGGCTGATGTTCGCCGGGGCGACCAGCAGCATCGACCATATGGGCTGGTGCGCCCGTGTGGACGTGGCGCTGGACCCCTTCCCCTTCGCCGGCAGCACGACGACCCTGGAGACGCTCTGGATGGGCGTTCCGGTCGTCACCCTGCCGGGCGAGACCTTCTCCAGCCGCCATTCCCTGGCCTTTCTGAACGTGGCGGGGGTGGAAGGCTGCGTGGCCCGCGATCCGGCCCATTACGTGGATCTCGCCGCCGGCTGGGCCACCGCCCCGGCCCGTCTGGCGGAACTCCGCCGGACCTTGCGCCCGCGCATGGCCGCCGGGCCGCTCTGCGACGGACGGGCGTTGGCCGAAGCGCTGGCGCGGTCATTGCGGGATTTTTCCCACACTCCCTAGCCCTTTTGGATAGGCGCCACGCCGCGCACGGATTAGGGGTTGTTCGATCGCCAATTATTCGCCACATCTTGTATATCAGACCGAACGTGGATCACGACACCCAGGGAGGGCCTGGATGCTGAAATTGTCGGCTGTCCGCATGGCGATCGAAGATGTGGAACAGTCCATAGCGGAAATGCTGGCGCCGGAGGCGGTGACAGCCAACCGGCGGGCGCTGGCGCGCCTTTACACAGCCTATGCCCAAGGCATTTTGAAGCGGCACGGCATCGCCGTGGACCTGGACGACGTGTGCGGGCAATGCTGCCGCGACTGTCCGGACGGACGCTGCATCCGTCTTCCCTGCTGAGTCACTTTTCCCCGATGAAGCGGACCCAGGGGAAGTCCAGAAATTCGAACCAGCGCACCTGCGCCCCCTCCCCCCGCCGTTCCAGCGCGTCGAGCACGGCGAAGGGTGCGGCCTGATCCAGCATCCAGAATCCGCGCCCCGCGCGCAGAAACTCCCCGATGTAGGCCGCGGTCAGCGCCAGGAAGGCCCGCCCCCGCGGGGTCGGCTGGAATCCTGCGAAGCAGACGGTGATTTCCCGCGTCGGGCCGCGCCACCGCGCGTCGCGCAGCAGGCCGACGTCACAGCCCTCCATTCGCTCCATCAGGCCGCCGAAGTCTCTGGCCAACGCGCAGTCGGCGTCCAGATGCAGCAGGGGGCGCCCCCAGCGCGCCATGAGCTGGTGCCAGCGCAGGAAACGGATGCAGGCGTAATAGGTGGTGCGCCGGTGGTCGTCCCAACCCGTGAGGTCCACCTCTTCCCGGCTGTAGCCCAGCGGCAGGCGCCCGCTCCGCCGGGCGAGGTCGGCCAGCGTCTCCGGCGAGGGGTTCACGACATGGACATGGACCGCCACGCCGCCGCCCGCCCGCGCCTCGACCGAATCGAGCAGCCCCGCGGCGAAGCGCCGGTAATAGCCGTCGTCGCAGGACACCGCCAGCATCGGCCCCGTCCCCGCGGGCGGCTCGGCCAACAGGTCCAGCGGGGGGAAGGCGTCCAGCACGGCGTCGGCGTCCGGCAGCCCGTCCAGCGCCCGGCGCCCGGCCCGCACCATGGACCACAGGCGAAGTTCGAAATCCGCCGCCACCTCCGCCGCCGTGAAGCGCCGCGAGACGCGCCGCATGAAGCGGCTGGCGAGATCCGTCCGGCCCCGCCGGTAGAATCGGTAGGCGACCGCCGCCGCCGCCCGCGTGTCGCGCGGATTCCGGCGCAGGACCGTCAAGGCGGTGCGTGCGGCGCGGTCCAGAAGCGTTTCCGGCGCCTGTCCCGCCTGGACAAGCGCCAGCGCCGCCCCGATCAGCGCGTCCGCCGCCGCCCCATGCCGCGGATCGGCGGCCAGGGCGCGGCCCAGCGCCCGCACCGCCCGCTCCACCAACAGCGGTTCCAGCCGTTGGGCGTGCGACACCGGGCGGTCCAGCCCGGCTTCGGCCAGGGCACTCACCGCGGCGTTGTGGAGGGCGTCGGGATGCGCC
>JAEYPE010000110.1 GCA_023411035.1 Pseudomonadota bacterium | reverse complement strand
CTCCGGCCCCGGCTGGCGCCGCCGCTCTGGCCGACGCCGGCCCGGCGGCCCGCAAGCTGGTCGCGGAGAAGGGTCTCGACGCTTCCCGGATCGCCGGCACCGGCAAGGACGGGCGCATCACCAAGGGCGACGTGATCGACCACGCCGCCAAACCGGCCCCGGCGCCCGCCGCCGCGCCGCAGAAGTACCAGTGGGCCGCCGGCACCGCGGGTGACCGTCCGCGCGCCGCGCAGGAGGAGCGGGTCCGCATGACCCGCCTTCGCCAGCGCATCGCCGAGCGTCTGAAGGAGGCCCAGAACAGCGCCGCCATGCTGACCACCTTCAACGAGGTGGACATGACCAACGTCATGGCGCTGCGCAACGAGTACAAGGACTACTTCGAGAAGCGCCACAAGGTGCGTCTCGGCTTCATGTCCTTCTTCGTGAAGGCCGCCATCCAGGCGCTGAAGGAAATCCCGGCGGTCAACGCCGAGATCGACGGCACCGACATCGTTTACAAGAACTACTACGACATCGGCGTCGCCGTCGGCACGCCGCAGGGTCTGGTGGTTCCGATCGTCCGCGACGCCGACAAGCTGGGCTTCGCCCAGATCGAAGGCAAGATCGGCGAGCTGGGCAAGAAGGGCCGCGACGGCAAGCTGTCGATGGACGAGCTGACCGGCGGCACCTTCACCATCTCCAACGGCGGCGTCTACGGCTCGCTGATGTCCACCCCGATCATCAACCCGCCGCAGTCGGCCATCCTGGGCATGCACAAGACCCAGGACCGTCCGGTCGTCGTGAACGGGAAGATCGAGATCCGCCCGATGATGTATCTGGCCCTGTCCTACGACCACCGCATCATCGACGGCAAGGAGGCGGTGACCTTCCTCGTCCGCATCAAGGAAAACATCGAGGACCCGCGGCGTCTGCTGCTGGGCGTCTGATCGGCATAAATGGAATGCGGGAGGATATCCTCCTCCCGCATCCGATTGCCGGGGGCGCAAGCCCACGGACCTGAAAGGCGCCGCAAGGCGCCTTTTTTCTTTGGGGGTTCGCTGCCGTCAGGCCAGCGCGGCGGCGATCCGTGCGGCGGTGTCTTCCGGCTTCACCACCCGTTCGGCAGGCAGGTGCAGCGTCATCGTGGTGCCGGCGCCGGAGGTGCTGACGCAGGTCAGCGAGCCGCCGTGGAGTTCCATGAAGTTCTTGGAGATGGACAGCCCCAGCCCGGTGCCCTCGAACTGGCGGCTGGAGGAATTGTCGGCCTGCCGGAAGGGCTGGAACAAATGCTCCATGAACTCTTTGGGAATGCCGATCCCGGTGTCGATTACCGACAGGGTCAGGCCGCCATCCTCCTCGACGTGGGCGGTCAGGGTGACGCTGCCGCCCTCCGGCGTGAACTTCACCGCGTTGGACAGAAGATTCAACAGAACCTGCTTGAAGGCGCGGCGGTCCACCCAGACGGCGGGAAGGCCGCCGGACACACTGTTGCGCAGATCCACCCCGCTGTCGGCGGCGCGGTCGCGGACCATGGTCAGGCACTGGGCCACCGTCTCGCAGGGGTCGATCACCTCTTCGGACAGCTCGTACCGGCCCGCCTCGATCTTCGACATGTCGAGCACGGCGTTCACGATGTCCAGCAGATGCTTGCCGCTGTCGTGGATGTCCTTGGCACAAGCCTTCTGGCGCTCGTTCAGCTTCCCGAAGAACTCGCTGTCGAGGATTTCCGAGAAGCCGATGATGGCGTTCAGCGGCGTGCGCAGTTCGTGGCTCATGTTGGCCAGGAATTCGGATTTGGCGCGGTTGGCCATTTCCGCCTGGCTCTTTGAGGCCAGCAGTTCGGCCTCCTGCTGCTTGCGCCTGGTGATGTCGCGGATGACGCCGACGAAGACGCGGCGCGCGGCGGCGCCCTGCCCGTCCGGTCCGCCCAGCCGCAGTTCGCTGACCGCCAGATTCATGGGGAAGGTGCTGCCGTCACGGCGCATCGCCAGAACCTCGCGGTCGTTGCCGATGATGCGCGACCCGGCGTTCGGACGGTATTCGGCGATCGACCGGTTATGGCCGGAGCGGAAGGCTTCCGGCACCAGGATGTTGACGCTCCGCCCCACCACCTCGGCTTCGGTGTAGCCGAACATGCGCTCCGCCGCGGGATTGAAGGTTTCGATGATGCCCTGGGAATCGATGGTCACCACCGCGTCCACCATGGAATCCAGAATGCCGCGGATGCGGCGGGAGGCGCGCTCCAGCCGGCTCTGGTCCTGATCCCGCCGGGCCTGCTGCCGCTCCACGTACCAGGTCAGCAGGGCGATGACGATGGACATGGCGAGGCCCATCGCGATCCACACCGCGCTGTCGCGTTTCCATTCCCCCAGCGCCTCCGCCTTCGGCAGGGTGGCGGCGACGATGAACGGATAGTCGGCGACGCGGCGGACGCTGACGATGCTGGGGCGCCCGTCGGTGGGCAGGACGGTGTCCAGCGTCGCCGCATCCTGCGCGCGCAGCACGGAGTCGATGTCCGGCCAGTCCGCCAGGCTGACCAGACGCCGCCGGCCCTCGTCCCAGGGGCGGTGGATCAGCACCGTGCCGTCGGCCAACGCCAGGGTGACCGTGCCTTCCAGCCCCAGCCGCAACCCCTCGAAGCCCGCCCCCAGCCGCAACGGGTTGATCATGGCGACAACCGCCCCGGCAAAACTGCCGTCCGGGTGCGACCAGCGGCGGCTCATGGGGATGACGTAGGTACCGGGAAAGGCGATGCTGGCGATCGGCGCACCGATGTGCAGGCCGCCGTCCGACGTGTTCTCGTCCCGATGGACCCCGAAATAGGGCCTGTTGGTCAGGTCGAAGCCGGGCGGGCTGGTGTCGGCGGAATGATGCAGCGCACGACCGGTTTCGTCCACCACGAGCAGCCCGGAAATCGGGGCGATGGCGTCGCGCCGGTGGCGCAGAAGGGCGTTCACCGACGGCGCCGCCACGGTGCGGGCCTGCGGATGGGTGTCCAGAATGGTCACCAGATCGGACAGCAGCAGATCCACGCTGAACACCGTGCGGACCGCCTGCTCCTCCAGGATGCGGGCGAGGTTGCGGGTGGAGCGCTCTCCCCCCTGCACGGCCTCATTGTGGCGCTGCCAGACGCCATAGCCGATCATCGCGTTCACCACGACGATGAAAGCCACGCCGGACGCCCTCATCAGAAAGCGCACCGACCCCAGAATCTCGAACAGCCGCTCCCCCATTCCGGCGGGCGGCGGGTTCGCGTCGCGAACCGGATTGCGGCTGGCCATGACTGTGAACAAATCTCCGCACGCTGTCCTATCGGGCGCGCCGACGCGAGGCCGCCCGAAAGAAACGTCCCCCGCAGAAAACACCCGACCGAGGCGGTGCCGCCCAACTCCAATCTTGCGTGAGAACCATAACGGAAGTTTAACCTTAGCGCATCAATGAACCCGCCGGACCGGACACTCGATTGTCGCTTTGCGTAACGGTTCGTGGGCGCTACAAATTCCGGAGGGGTGCGGGCACGGTGCACAAAGGAACAGGGACGATGGACAGCCAGAAAGACCGCAAGGCCGCGATCCTCGCCGCCACGCTGTCATCGCTGTGGACGGACACCGAACCAGCCGTGCGCGAGCGAGTGACGGCCTTAGCGCTCGCCAACGCCGACGCCATTTCGGAGACGTTCTACGCGATCCTGCTGAACCGCCCGGACAGCAACGCCTTCCTCAGCCACGCACTGGTCCAGGAGCGGCTGCGCCCGTCGCTGGCGCGCTGGATCGGCGCCCTCTTCACCGCCTCCTCCGACGAGGCCATCGCGGCGGTGCTGGAGCAGAACTATCAGGTCGGACTGATCCACGCCCGCATCAACATCCCGCTGACGCTGGTCAACGCCGGGATGCGCATCGTCAAGAAGGAATTGTCCACCCGCCTGCTGGCCGCCGACCTCAGCCGCATGCAGACCGCCGCCGCCATCCTCTTCGTCGGTGAACTGCTGGACACCGTGCTGGACAACATGCACGAGGCCTATCTGGGCGACCTGCTGGGCAACGTGCGCCACCAGCAGTCCCTGAAGATGTTCATGAGCGGCTCCAACCTGGCGCTGGAGGGCGAGCGGCTGAAATCGTCGCTGTTCGACTGGCTGCGCAACACGGTGGTCGCCTTCTACGCGCACGAGGACAGCAACCACGCGAAGCCGCCGGCCATCGAATCCTCCGATTTCGGCCTGTGGCTGAACCACAAGGCGGAGCTGACCTTCGGCCACGTGACGGAGCTGGACCTCATCCGCGAACGCACCGACCGCATCAGCGCCAAGGTGACCGCCGCGGTGGAAAGCGGCTGGATCACGCCCGCCTTCGTAAAGGAGCTGAACAACGACGTCACGGAAATCTCCTTTTTCCTGGGCACCATCATCGAGAAGGCGATGGAGATCGAAGGCGGACGCGATCCGCTGACCCGTCTTCTGACCCGGCGCTTCATGCCGGCCATCTTCCAGCGCGAGGTGACCATCAGCCTGCGCCATGGAAAGCCTTTCGCCGTGCTGCTGATGGACGCCGATCACTTCAAGACGATCAACGACACGCTGGGCCATCAGGCGGGCGATTCCGTCCTGTCCGACATGGCGGAACTGCTGCACACGAACGTCCGGGCCGGCGATTTCGTCTTCCGCTACGGCGGAGAGGAATTCCTCGTCCTGCTGACGGAGATGGACGAGACGTCCCTGCGCATGAAAGCCGAGCGGATGCGGCTGATCGTCGAACAGCACCGTTTCAACGGCTCCGGGACGGGGCTGAAGGTCACCGCCTCGATCGGGGCGGCCCTGCACGACGGCCATCCCGATTACGAACACACCGTCCGCCGGGCCGACGCCGCGCTCTACGAGGCCAAGCGCCAGGGCCGCAACCGCGTGGTGATCGCCTGAGCGCATCTGCATCCCGGCATCCGACGTTGCCCTGCGGTGCGGCATCGGCTACGTAGGACCTTCCCTGGGGACCTTCCCCAGGGACCTTTCCCAGCCGAGACCCGCGAAATCCATGTCTGACGGACCGCTTTCGCTCTACCGGGCCCGCCGGGGCACCGGGACGCTGCGCCCCGACCCCGACCAGGAACTGGCCGCCGAAAAGCTCCAGAGCCTTCACAAGGCGCTGAAGGGCTACAGCCCCCAGCCCGCCGCCGGGAAGGCCGGCGGGGCGAAGGCCGGCTGGCTGGAGCGGTTCGGGCTGGGCCGTCCGCGTCCGGAACCGGTGGAGGCGCCGCAGGGCCTCTACATGTACGGCGGCGTCGGGCGCGGCAAGTCGATGCTGATGGACCTGTTCTTCGACACCGCCCCGGTCGAGAAGAAGCGCCGCGTCCATTTCCACGAATTCATGCTGGAGGTGCACGAGCGCATCCACCAGCACCGCCAGTCCGGCAAGGGCAAGGGGAAGGACGCCGACGATTCCCTGCCCGAACTGGCCCGCGCCCTGGCCGACGAGGCGTGGCTGCTCTGCTTCGACGAGTTCCACGTCACCAACGTCGTGGACGCGATGATCCTGGGCCGGCTGTTCACCAGCCTGTTCGACCTGGGCGTGGTGGTGGTGGCGACCTCCAACTGGCCGCCGGACATGCTCTACAAGGACGGGCTCCAGCGGGAGCTGTTCCTGCCCTTCATCGCCCTGCTCAAGGAAAAGCTGGACGTGCTGGCGCTGGAAGGGCCGACCGACTACCGGCTGGACCGGCTTCAGGGCAAACCCGTCTATTTCTGGCCGCACGGCCCGGACACCGATTCCAAAATCCGCCGGACCTTCGAGGCGTTGACCGACGGCGCCAGGGGCGAGCCGACCCATCTGCTGGTCCAGGGCCGTCGGGTGGACATCGCCTGCGCGGCCAGAGGCGTGGCCATGGCCGATTTCTGGAGCCTCTGCGGCAAGCCGCTGGGCGCCGCCGACTACATCGCCGTCGCGACGCACTTCCACACCGTGCTGATCCACGGCGTGCCGACGATGAAGGACGAGCTGCGCAACGAAGCCAAGCGCTTCATGACCCTGATCGACGCCCTGTACGAGCACAAGGTCAACCTCGTCGTCGCCGCCGAAGGCCCGCCGGAACGGCTGTATCCCGAAGGCACCCACGCCTTCGAGTTCGAACGCACGGTCAGCCGCCTGATGGAAATGCAGTCCGAGGACTATCTGCGCAAGCAGCACCTGACCTGAGGTCCCCCCGCGCCGCCACCCGTGTTACCACGGCGATGCCGCCTTACTCCCGTTTCGCGCCGAAGATCGGCGGGCGCCCGCCGTTGTATTGGTGAACGCCGGTCCAACGGCAAGGGAGACGGCGGCGCATGCCATGGCGGTTCCGGTGCGGCGCACCGCTGACACTGGCGCTTTTCCTGACGGTCTCGCCCACCCCCGCCGCGCAGGCGGAGGGCAGCGTCGATTGCTGGCTGCTCGATGGGGAGGCGCTGACCCAGGCGCGCGAGGACGGCTTGTGCGGGGACGCCTTTTCCCGGAACTCCCAGACCGGCGCGGCGCCGGTCGTCACGGTCACCGCCGCGCCTCTTCCCGCCCGCAAGCCCACCCCGCCCCCGAAGAAGCGGGCCGTCACCGTTCAGCGCAAGGCGAAGGCTCAGCCCGACTCCCAGGCGGCGGCCATCGTCCGGCCCGCGAGCCAGGGCAAGTCGGTCGCCGAGGCGGATTTCGGCACGCAGTTCAAGCGCGACTGGAACGCCCTGATGAAGAAGCTGTTCGAGCCGTGAAACACCGCCCGGATCGGAGGCGGATCAGGTGCGGGCCTCGTCCAGCCACTTCTCCACCGCCGGCGGCTGGTACGCCGCGAAGGCGTCCAGAATGCCCGCCGCGCTGTCCCGCGCGATCAGCATGCCGCGGTGCTTGGGCTGCATGAAGCGCTCCCCCGCCACATGGTCGAGGAAAGCGGCCAGCCCGTCGTAGAAGCCGGCGGCGTTGAGCAGGCCGCAGGGCTTGTCGTGGCGGCCGAGCTGCGCCCAGGTCCACACCTCGAACAGTTCCTCCAGCGTGCCGATGCCGCCGGGCAGGGCGATGAAGCCGTCCGACAGTTCCGCCATCAGCGCCTTGCGCTCGTGCATGGTGGAGACGATCCGCAGTTCCTGAAGGCCCTGGTGACCGACCTCCTTGTCCATCAGGAATTGCGGGATGATGCCGGTGACGGTGCCGCCGGCCGCCAGGACCGAATCGGCGATCCGCCCCATCAGGCCGGTCCGCCCGCCGCCGTAGACGAGGCCGATGCCACGCTCCGCCATCTGGCGGCCAAGCTGCTCCGCGGCCTCGCCATAGGCCGGGTTGGTGCCGGGGTTGGACCCGGCATAGACGCAAATCCTCATGTCTTTCCTCTGTTCGCGCCGCACAGGGCCGCGGGGGATTACCGGACGCGCGTGACCGTGAAGCGCTGGCTGGGGTTCACGAACTCGTCCTGCGCGGCGATCAGTTGCAGTTCCCGCGTGCCCATCCGGCGGGTGGTCTGGAAGATGGCGTAGATGGCCGCCGCCGCCTGCCCCAGCGCCTGCGCCGGATCGAAGGCCTTCAGGTAATGGGCCAGGAACAGCGCCGCCACCGCGTCGCCCGACCCGTTGGGCGGCGGGTCCAGCGGCAGGCGCGGGGTGGAAACCAGCCAGGCGCCGTCCCGGTCGTCGGCCAGCATCTCGATGTGGCCGGGATCGGCGTCCTTGCGGGTCAGGCTGGTCACCAGAACCAGCCGCGGCCCGCGCGCGCGCAGGGCGGCGGTGGCGGCCAGCGCGTCGTCCAGCGTTTCGACCGTTTGGCCCGTCAGATACTCCAGCTCGAACTGGTTGGGGGTCATCAGGTCGGCGGCGGGGACCGCGTGTTCCCGGATGAATTCCGGCAGGCCCGGACGCACGAAGAAGCCGCGCCCGACGTCACCCATCACCGGATCGCAGGCGTAGACGGCGCGCGGGTTGGCGGCCTTCAGCCGGCCCGCCGTCTCCACGATCACCTGACCCAGCCCGACGTCGCCCATATAGCCGGACAGCAGCGCGTCGCAGTTCGGCAGAACGCCGCGCGCCGCCACGCCGTCCATCAGGTCAGCCACATGCTCCGCCGTGAAGACCTGCCCGGTCCATTCGCCGTAGCCGGTGTGGTTGGAGAACTGCACCGTGTTCACCGCGATGGCGTCGCAGCCCAGCCGTTGCAGCGGAAACACCGCGGCCCGGTTGCCGACATAGCCGTAAGCGACGTGGGACTGGATCGAAATGACGGTCTTCATGGGCGGACGATCCGAAAGGTAGGGGCGCGCATCGTAAACCGTCCGCGCCTTGGGCTGGACAAGTTTCCGCGCAGACCTGACCTTCGCCATGGGCCTCGCGGGACCGGCATCACGCGCCGCATGGACAGGGCGACCCCCGATGGCTAATCCTTCGCCGACGACACCGGACACCACGCGAATCTTGGGGGAAATGCCATGGCCGCCACCGCCCGCCCGCGCCGCAGCGTGCTCTACATGCCCGGCTCGAACGCCCGCGCGCTGGAGAAGGGGCGCTCGCTGCCCGCCGACGGCCTGATCCTCGACTTGGAGGACGCCGTCGCCCCCGACGCCAAGGCGGAGGCCCGCGCCACCATCAGGGCGTCCATCGTCGCGGGCGGCTATGGCGGGCGGGAGCTGATGGTCCGCACCAACGGGCTGACCACCGCCTGGGGCTATGACGACCTCGTGATGGCGGCCTCCAGCGGGGCCGACGCGGTGCTGCTGCCGAAGGTGGAAAGCGCCGATATGGTCCGTCAGGCTGAGGCGGTGCTGCGAGCCAACGGCTCGCCCGAGGGGCAGACCATCTGGTGCATGATGGAAACGCCGCTCGGCATGCTGAACGCGAAGGAGATCGCCGGGGCCAGCCCGAAGCTGGGCGGGCTGGTGATGGGCACCTCCGACCTCGCCAAGGATCTGCACGCGGCGCACACGCGCGACCGGCTGCCGATGCTGACCAGCCTGGGCCTCTGCCTGCTGGCGGCGCGGGCCTACGGCCTCGCCATCCTGGACGGGGTGCATCTCGACCTGAACGACGACGAGGGCTTCGCCGAATCCTGCCAGCAGGGGCGCGAGCTTGGCTTCGACGGCAAGACGCTGATCCACCCGAAGACCATCGCCGCCTGCAACGCGGCCTTCGCCCCCGGCGAGGACGAGATCGCCCAGGCCCACCGCATCATCCAGGCCCATGCGGAGGCGGTCGCGCAGGGCAAGGGGGTGGTGCTGGTGGACGGGCGGCTGGTGGAGAACCTGCATGTCGAGAACGCCCGGCGCCTCATCGCCATGGCCGAGGCGATCCGGGCGCTGGAGGCGGCGGGCTGACGCCCTCCGCCCCGGTTATCGCGCAAACGCTCAGGAATCGCGGCGCGCCTGGGCGTCCTTCACGAACTGCGACACGCGCCCGATCTCGCGCGGATCGGTTTCCACGGTCCGGCGCCCGCTGGGAATCGGGCGCATGCCGTTGCGGGCGGTGCGTCCGGGGGACGGGTGCTGGGGCTCCGCGTCCTTCCTGCGCTTCAGCGCTTCCTGAAGATTGGCCTGGATGATCTGGCGGCGGCGCTCGGCGCGGAACCGCTCCAACCGTCCGTTCACCCGCTTCAGCGCCCGCGCATAGACCTGTTTCTTGGCCGACAGGCCGCGCTCGCTCGCGTCCGCCGCCTGCTGGCCGGTGCCGCCGGCCTTGCCGCGCCGCCCGCGCCGCCGCGCCGCGATGATGTCGCGCGCCCGGTCGCGCTCCCCGCGCAGCCAGCGGGCGAGCGTCAGGGTTTCGTCCGGCTCCAGGGACGCCAGATCCGGATAGTGGCTGCGGCGGACCTGCGCGAATTCCTTCTCCGACAGCAGCCGTCGTTCGGACGCGAGTTCGACACCCATCGGTAAACCTCCCTGTTCATCATGGTCCCGCCTCGGCTTCACGCCGTCCGGTCAACCGGCCGGGGCGGAGGGTGTTCCCACGGCTCGTCCAATCTGGTGAGCTGTCCACATTCGCCCTCTGCCACCTATGGCTGCCGCCGGAATCGGAATCACTCCCTGTGCGGAACCAAGTCGCACCCCATCGGTTTCCGACATGTGGCAGAGGTGGAGGTTGAAGATGGCCTCGAAAGACAACGGCCAAACCGAAGGCCAAACCGGGAGCGGCCGCACATCGAACCGCGGCTTCGCGTCGATGGACCGTGACCGGCAGCGCCAGATCGCCAGCAAGGGCGGCGAAAGCGTGCCGGCGGACAAGCGCAGCTTCTCCAAGAACCCGGAACTTGCCGCGGAGGCGGGGCGGAAGGGGGGCCGCAGCGTGCCGGCATCCTCCCGCAGCTTCTCGCGCAACCCTTCCCTGGCCGCCGAAGCCGGGCGGAAAGGCGGGCAGGCAAGCCATGGCGGACGCGGGGCTCCCATACCCCCGGGCGAAGGCGACTGACGGCGCGGACGAAAAAAGCCCCTCTCCCGGTCAGGAGAGGGGCTTTCCTTTTCGACAGCCGCCTTTTTTGCCGGCCGTTCCGACCGGTCAGGAGGCCAGCTTGTCCAGCTCGCGCAGGATCGAGTCGCCCATGACGGTCGTGGAGCAGCGGGCCATGCCCGGCGCCATGATGTCCGCCGTGCGCATGCCGCCCGACAGGACGTTCTGCACGGCCTTCTCCAGCATCTTCGCCTCCTCGTCCATGTTGAACGAGTAGCGCAGGCACATGGCGAAGGACAGCAGCGTGGCGCAGGGGTTGGCGAGGTCCTTGCCCGCGATGTCCGGGGCGGAGCCGTGCACCGGCTCATACAGGGCCTTGCGCTGGCCGTTGGCGTCCGGCGCGCCGAGCGAGGCCGACGGCAGCATGCCGAGCGAGCCGGTCATCATCGCCGCCTCGTCCGACAGGATGTCGCCGAACAGGTTGTCGGTGACGATCACGTCGAACTGCTTCGGGTTCTTCAGGAGCTGCATGGCGCCGTTGTCGGCGTACATGTGCTCCAGCGTGACGTCGGAGAACTCCTCCTGATGGAGCTTCGTGACTTCCTGGCGCCACAGCAGCCCGGATTCCATCACGTTGGCCTTCTCCATCGAGTGGAGCTTGTTGCCGCGCTTGCGCGCCAGCTCGAAGGCCACGCGGGCGACGCGGCGGATCTCGCTGGTCGTGTAGACCTGGGTGTTGACGCCGCGGCGCTCGCCGTTGCCGATGTCGGTGATGCCGCGCGGCTCACCGAAATAGACGCCGCCGGTCAGCTCGCGGACGATCAGGATGTCCAGGCCCTTGATGATCTCGGGCTTCAGGGTCGAGGCATCGACCAGAGCGTCGAAGACCACCGCCGGGCGCAGGTTGGCGAACAGGCCCAGTTCCTTGCGCAGCGACAGCAGGCCGGCTTCCGGACGCTTGGTGTAGTCGGTCGGGTTGTCCCACTTCGGGCCGCCGACCGCACCCAGCATCACCGCGTCCGCGGCCAGCGCGTCGGCCAGTGTCTCGTCCTTCAGGGGTACGCCGTAGGCGTCGATGGCCGCACCGCCGACCAGCCCTTCGGTGACGTCGAAGGCGACGTTGCGCTTGCGGTCGAGCCAGTCGATGACCCGGCGCACCTGGCGCATGACCTCCGGACCGATCCCGTCGCCGGGCAAAAACAGAAGCTTCTTATTGGCGGGCATCTCGCACGCACTCCCCCTCTGGAGACTTTATCAGTGTTGCCTAATCCGCGGACCGGCAGGCCGGAAGGTGGTTCCGGCACCGCCGCTCCGCAAGACCGTCATGGCCCGCGGCAAGCGGAACCGGGCAAGCGGAACCGGATCAGCCCCACAGCCAGGGCTGGCCGCCGCGCTGCTTGCCTTCATACTGGTCGATGAAGGCGGCCTGCTGCATGGTCAGCCCGATGTCGTCCAGCCCGTTCAGCAGGCAGTGCTTGCGGAAGGGATCGACCTCGAAGCTGATCTTGCCGCCGTCCGGACCGGTGATCTCCTGGCGATCCAGATCGACCGAAACGATGGCGTTCGACCCGCGCGAGGCGTCGTCGAGCAGCAGATCCACCTGTTCCTTCGGCAGCTTGATCGGCAGGATGCCGTTCTTGAAACAGTTGTTGAAGAAGATGTCCGCGAAGCTCGGCGCGATGATGCAGCGGATGCCGAAATCGGCCAGCGCCCACGGCGCGTGCTCACGCGAGGAGCCGCAGCCGAAATTGTCGCCCGACACCAGGATCTTGGCGCTGCGGTAGGCCGGCTTGTTGAGGACGAATTCCGCGACCTCGGCGCCGTCGGGGGTGTAGCGCATCTCGTCGAAAAGATGCTTGCCCAGCCCGGTCCGCTTGATGGTCTTCAGGAATTGCTTGGGAATGATCATGTCGGTGTCGACGTTGATCATCGGCAGCGGCGCCGCAACACCGGTGAGAACCGTAAACTTTTCCATCGCCAGAATCCTGTCGCGCAAAGAGGCGCAAGCGTGTGCATGCGGAGTTCCGGTGAATAGCAGACCCGTCCCGCCATTGCCAGAGGAAGCTTTCCGGAATCCCCGCCCGCAAGGCGCGATTCCGTATCCCGGAACACAGTCGGACGGAAGGAAATTGCTTTCGGTTTGTCTCCGCCTCCACCGTCCCGGCATCCGGTTCTTGATGCGGGCCGTCCCCTCGCCTACCAATGAGACGACATTCCCCTGGGTTCCTCCACTTTCATGACGCTTCTCCCGACCGCCCGCCGCCCGCGCACCGCGGCGTTCGCCTTCCTGCTGCTGGCGCCGCCGCTCTATGGCCTGTTCGGGCTGGCCTTGGGCATGGACGCCAACTGGGATCTGCGGAACTACCATTGGTACAACGCCTACGCCCTGCTGACCGGGCGGTTGGGGATGGACATGCTGCCGGCGCAGATGCCCAGCTTCTACAATCCCCTGCTGGACGTGCCCTTCTACCTGCTCGCCACTCATCTGCCGGCCCGCGCGGCGGGCTTCGTCTGGGGGACCCTTCACGGGCTGAATCTCGCGCTGGTCTTCCTGCTGGCCCACGCCACGCTGCGCGTCGGCACCGCCTGGGGACGGGTGGCGCTGGCCGCCCTGCTGGCGGTCATGGCCGGCTTCGGGGGCGGCACGCTGGGGCTTCTCGGCACCACCTTCCACGACAACATGGTCAGCCTGGGCGTGCTCGGCGCGCTGGTGGTGGTGGCGGGATCGCTGCCGCGGCTGATGGACGGGCCGGCGCCGGGGGCCTTCGCGCGGGTGGCCGCGGCGGGCCTGATGGCCGGGGCGGCGATGGGGATGAAGAACCCCACGGTGATCTACGCCGTCGGGCTCTGCCTCGCCTTCCTGGCGCTGCCGGCGCGGCCCTGGCGGCGGCTGTGGCTGTCCTTCTTTTTCGGCGTCGGGGTGCTGGGCGGGCTGGCGCTGTTCGGCGGCTTCTGGATGGCGCATTTGTGGGTGGAGTACGGAAACCCCGTCTTCCCGCACATGAACCACCTTTTCAAGTCGCCCTTCGCGGCCCTTTCCGGCTACGTCAACGTCAGCTTTTTCCCGGACTCGCGGCTGGAGCGGCTGTTCTTCCCCGTCTTCTTCACCTTCGCCCCGCTAAAGGTCGGGGAGGTGCCCTTCTTCGACCTGCGCATCCTGACGCTGTTCCTTCTGGTGCCGGTTGCCGCCGCTCTGGCGCTGCTGGGACGGGTCTTCCGCCGGCCCTCCGCCGGACTGACCGGAGGAGCGGCGACCCGCTATCTGCTGACCGCCATGGCGGTGGTCTACGCGCTGTGGGCGGCGATGTTCTGCATCTACCGCTATCTGATACCGCTGGAGATGCTGGCCCCGCTGGCCATCGTCATGGCGGCGGGACTGCTGCCGGTGCCGCGCCGGGCGGCGCTCGTCCTGGCGGCGGCGCTGCTGGTGCTGGTCCAGGCCACCGCCCGGCCCGCCGACTGGGGCCGCGTGCCGTGGAGCGACCGCTGGGTGGAGGCCGCCGTGCCGCCCATCGCGGACCCGAACGACACGATGGTGCTGATGGGCGGCTATTGGGCGATTTCCCACGTCATTCCGGCTTTTCCACCGCGCGTCCACTTCGTGCGCATCCAGTCCAACTTCCTTCAGCCGGATTCTGTGGGCAACGGCTATCTCGCCCTGATGAAGGACAAGGTGGAGGCGCATCGCGGGCGTTTCCTGATGCTCAGCACCATCCCCGACACGTCCGGAGCCGCAAAGGCCGCCGCCCTGCTCGGTCTGAGGGTGGAGCAGGACGACTGCCGCGTCATCCCGAACAACCTTGGCGAGCCATTGAACCTCTGCATTGTGCAGCGAATGGCGAGCCGCAAATGGTGAGTGGATTAAATCAGGCGATTGTGCTGTTTAACCCCACACCGGCACCGTTTCGAAGCGCACCGTCATGACCGCCTCCACCATGGACCGACAACAGGCCGACCGCCCCGTGGCGCCCGAAGCCCCAGCCATGGCGCCGGACACGGCGCCCGCCATAGCGCCAGTCGTCCCACCCGTCGTGGCGGTGCTGATCCCCTGCTACAACGAGGAGGCGGCCATCGCCGCCGTCGTGCGCGATTTCCGGGCGGCCCTGCCAGACGCCACCGTCTACGTCTACGACAACAACTCGTCCGACCGCACCGTGGAGGTGGCGAAGGCCGCCGGCGCCGTGGTCCGGCACGAGCCATTGCAGGGCAAGGGCAACGTCATGCGCCGCATGTTCTCCGACATCGAGGCGGACGTGTATGTGCTGGTGGACGGCGACGACACCTACCACGCGCCTTCCGCCCCGCTGATGGTCAGGCGGCTGTGGGAAGACCAGCTCGACATGGTCAACGGCGCCCGCGTCACCGAGATCGTCAAGGCCTACCGGCCCGGCCACCGCTTCGGCAACAAGCTGCTGACCGGCATGGTGGCGCTGATCTTCGGCAACCGCATCCAGGACATGCTGTCCGGCTACCGCGTCTTCTCGCGGCGCTTCATCAAGTCCTTTCCGGCGCTGGCCAGCGGCTTCGAGACGGAGACGGAGCTGACCGTCCACGCGCTGGAGCTGAACATGCCCATCGCCGAGATCAAGGCGCCCTACAAGGACCGTCCGCCGGGCTCGCACAGCAAGCTGAACACCATCCGCGACGGCATCCGCATCCTGCGCACCATCGTCAATCTGGTGAAGGAGGAGCGTCCGCTGCCCTTCTTCTTCGCCATCTTCGCGGCGTTGGCCGCGGCGTCGGCGATCCTCGCCTGGCCTGTGGTGGCGACCTACATCCAGACCGGCCTGGTGCCGCGCCTGCCCACCGCCGTGCTGTCCACCGGCCTGATGCTGCTGGGCTTCCTCAGCCTGACCTGCGGGCTGATCCTCGACACGGTCACGCTGGGGCGGCGCGAGGCGAAGCGGATGCGCTACCTGTCCATCCCCGCACCGGGCATCCACCCGGCCCGCAAGACCAACGGGGCCTGACCATGGGCGACCGCCTCGCCGCCCTGTCCGGCAGCCCGCTGGGGCGGCTGGCCGTGCAGTTCGGCAAGTTCGGACTCGTGGGCGTGGTCGGGATGGTGGTGGACACGGCGGCCGTCTACGCGCTGGTGTTCGGCGCCGGGCTGGAGTTCTTCGCCGCCCGCATCCCGTCCTATCTGGCCGCCGCCACCACGACCTTCGCGCTGAACCGCGCCTTCACCTTCCGTGGGGCCGCCGACGCGCCGCTGCACGTCCAGTGGGCCAAGTTCCTGGCCGCCAACGCCTTCGGCGGGGCGGTGAATTACGGTGTCTCGGTGGGGCTGGAAGCCGCCCTGCCGCTGGCCGAAGCGCACCCGGTCCTGGCCGTCGCCGCCGGTTCCCTCGCCGGCATGGCCCTGAACTTCGCCGCCTCCAAGCATCTGGTCTTCAAGGGCGCCTGAAAAGGGCGCCCGAACAGAAGCTCCCCTCCCCTTCCGGATATGACCTCAAGCGGCATTGTGCACTGCCGCAAACACCCGACGTCCATGGAATGGGGCGCATCCTCCGGGAAAGGCCCCCTTCACCGCCCTGCCTTGGCGAGGAGCCGGGAGGTAGCCATGAACAACAGCGATGTGCTGTGGGCTTGGGTGGCCGGCGTCACCGTATCGCTGGCCCTGCTGGTCTGGCTGTCCCGCACGGACAGACCACCCGCCGCGGACGAGCATTTCACGCTGCCGGACATGGCGATGGGAGCCGCGGGCTGGGATTACGAGGCGTGGGAGCGCACCGGCGGAACGCCGCCGCGGCCCGAGTCGGAGGACGCGCTCGCCCGGCTGCTCGACATGCTGGAAGGCATCCCTCCCGCGTCGGGCACCGCCCCGCCCGGTGAAGACACGACGGCCACCGGCAGAGCCGCTGCCCACTGAAGGGAGCCGTCAGCTTGAAGCCGTGAACTCTTTGCCACCCCCACCCCGTGCAGCCATGGACTCCACGGGTCCGGTCGCCATATAACGGCGGTCATGACGCGCGAATTCCTGAAGATGCACGGGCTCGGCAACGACTTCGTCGTGATCGACGCCCGCAACACGCCGTACACGCCGGCCGAGGCCGAGGTGCGTGCCATCGCCGACCGCAAGACCGGGGTGGGCTGCGACCAGTTCATCGTGATCGAGCCGGCGAAAACGGCGGGCACGGCGGGCTTCATGCGCATCCGCAACGCCGATGGCGGAGAGGTGTCGGCCTGCGGCAACGCCTCGCGTTGCGTCGGCTGGCTGCTGATGGAGGAAACGGGGGCGGAGCGCGTCGCCTTCGAGACCAACGCCGGCATCCTTGAAGCCGCCCGCGCGGACAACGGGCGCATCACCGTGGACATGGGTCCGGCCCGCCTGGAATGGGAACAGATCCCGCTGGCCGGTCCGGCGGACACGCTGCGGCTGGACGCGGTGTCGCACGGCGGCTTCGCCGGCCCGGTCGCCGTCAGCATGGGCAACCCGCACGCCGTCTTCTTCGTGGACGACGCCGAGGCCGTTTCGCTGGCCGAGGTCGGCCCGGTGTTCGAGCATCACCCGGCCTTCCCCGAGCGCACCAACGTGGAGTTCGCGCAGGTCCTGTCCCCCGGCAGCATCCGCATGCGCGTGTGGGAGCGCGGAGCCGGCATCACCCAGGCCTGCGGAACCGGCGCCTGCGCCACCGCGGTCGCCGCGATCCGGCGCGGCCTGACCGACCGCAAGGTCGATGTGATCCTGGACGGCGGCACCCTGACCATCGAATGGCTCGAGGATGGCCGCGTCCTGATGACCGGCCCGGTCGCCCTCAGCTTCTCCGGTCGGCTGTCGCCGGAGCTGACGGCGTCCCCGATCGACGACAGCCCCTTTCAATGACCGAGTGATGAGCGACACCGCGTCCAACGAGCCGGAGATCGTCACCTTCGGCTGCCGCCTCAACACCTACGAATCCGAGGTGATGCGCACCCACGCCCGCAACGCGGGGCTGGAGGACGTCGTCATCGTCAACACCTGCGCGGTGACGTCGGAGGCCGAACGGCAGGCCCGCCAGACCATCCGCAAGCTGCGGCGGGAGCGCCCGAACGCGCGCATCGTGGTGACCGGCTGCGCCGCCCAGATCGACCCCCAGCGCTACGGCGCCATGCCGGAGGTGGATCAGGTCCTGGGCAACCAGGAGAAGCTCCAGCCCGAAAGCTGGGGCCTGCCCCCGGCGGAAAAGGTGCTGGTCAACGACATCATGTCGGTCAAGGAAACCGCCGGCCACCTGATCGGCGGGTTCGAGGACCGGGCGCGCGCCTTCGTCCAGGTCCAGCAGGGCTGCGACCACCGCTGTACCTTCTGCATCATCCCCTACGGCCGAGGCCCGTCGCGCTCCGTCCCCATCGGGGCGGTGGTGGAGCAGGTGCAGGCGCTGGTGAAGGCCGGCTACAACGAGGTCGTGCTGTCCGGCGTGGACATCACCAGCTTCGGCCCCGACCTGCCGGGCACGCCGACGCTGGGGCAGATGGTGCGCCGCCTGCTGGCGCTGGTGCCGGACCTGCCGCGGCTGCGCCTGTCCTCGCTCGATTGCATCGAGATCGACGACGACCTGTGGCGCCTGATCGAGACGGAGCCGCGGCTGATGCCGCACCTCCACCTGTCGCTCCAGGCCGGCGACGACATGATCCTGAAGCGCATGAAGCGCCGGCACAGCCGCGCCGACGCCATCGCCTTCTGCAACCGCGTGCGGTCCTTGCGCCCCGACATGGTGTTCGGCGCCGACTTCATCGCCGGCTTCCCCACCGAAACCGACGAGATGTTCGAGAACACGCTGCGGCTGGTCGAGGAGTGCGGCCTGACCTGGCTGCACGTCTTCCCCTATAGCCCGCGCCCCGGTACCCCCGCCGCCCGCATGCCGCAGGTGAACGGCGGCGTCCGCAAGGAGCGCGCGGCCCGGCTGCGCGCCCTGGGCGCCGAGGCGGAGGCCCGCACCCTCGCCTCCCTGGTGGGGCGCGAGGTGTCGGTGCTGGTCGAGAAGGACGATCTGGGCCGCACCCAGCATTTCGCCGAAATCCGCCTGGGCACGCCCCAAACCCCCGGTTCCGTCCTGCGCGCCACGGTCACCGGCGTGGCCGGGGGCAGGCTGACCGGCACCCCCCTTTGAGAACAGTGGACACGCCATGATCCTGCGTTGGTTCGGCCGCAAGAAGCCCGAAGAGGAAGCCCGCAAGGACGAGACGGTCGCCCCGCCTCCGGAGCCGGTGTCCGAGGAGCCACCCCCGGCGCCAGAGCCGGAACCGGAACCGGTGCCGGAACCGCTCCCTGAGCCCGAACTGCCGCTCCCGCCCGCGGTCGAGACTCCGCCCCCGCCCCCCGTCGCCCCGCCGTCCGAACCGGAGGAGCGCGAGGATGAGCCGGAAATCGTCCATGAGGACGTGCCCGCCACCCTCCCGGCAGAGGAGGAGAAGCCCAAGAAGGGCTGGTTCGCGCGCCTGAAGGAAGGGTTGTCCAAGTCCTCGTCCAAGCTGACGGAGGGCATCACCGGCATCTTCACCAAGCGCAAGCTGGACGATGAGGCGCTGGAGGAGTTGGAGGAGCTGCTCATCACCGCCGACCTCGGCCCCGTCACGGCGGCCAAGGTGACGGCGGAGCTGGCGCGCACCCGCTTCGGCAAGGAGGTCAGCCCGGAAGAGGTCAAGGCCACGCTCGCCGCCGAGGTGGCGAAGATCGTCGGCCCGGTCGCCAAGCCGCTGGAGATCGACGCCGCGCTGAAGCCGCACGTCATCCTGGTGGTCGGCGTCAACGGCACCGGCAAGACCACGACCATCGGCAAGCTGGCCCGCCAGTTCCGCGCCGAGGGCAAGACGGTCATGCTGGCCGCCGGCGACACCTTCCGCGCCGCCGCCGTCAGCCAGTTGAAGATCTGGGGCGAGCGCACCGGCTGCCCGGTGATCGCCCGCGACACCGGCGCCGACGCCGCCGGCCTCGCCTTCGACGCGCTGGAGGAGGCGCGGCGCCAGGGCGTGGACATCCTGCTGATCGACACCGCGGGCCGCCTTCAGAACAAGGCGGGGCTGATGGAGGAACTGCGCAAGATCGTCCGCGTCATCAAGAAGGTGGACGAGACGGCCCCGCACACCACCCTGCTGACGCTGGACGCCACCACCGGCCAGAACGCGCACAATCAGGTTGAGGTGTTCCGCGACATGGTGAACGTGTCCGGCCTGATCCTGACCAAGCTGGACGGTTCGGCGCGCGGCGGCGTCCTGGTCTCGCTGGCCGAGCGGTTCAAGTTGCCGGTGCACGCCATCGGCATCGGCGAGGGCGTCTACGACCTGCGCCCCTTCGACGCCGAGCAGTTCGCCAAGTCGCTGATGGGGCTGCCGTCCTCGTAACGGCGCCCCACCGTGGGACAATCACGTTTGGCCATTATAGCCCTCTCCCCTCAGGGGAGAGGGTGGCCCGCAGGGCCGGTGAGGGGGTTGTGCATGGCGGCAAGTCCGGCAAGAGCGCACCCCCCTCACCCTAACCATCTCCCCAGAGGGGAGAGGGGATGTCAAATGCAATGCTCCTGCCCACCGGGGGGAATGGGCCGAGAAAGGGGCTTCCGGCAGCTTTGCCCAAGCCCTATCTGAAGACTCATGACGGCTCCGCAACACTCCCCCTCCCCCGTTCCCCCCGGTCCTGTCGAGCAGTTCACCGACGCGGACGCCGCCCTGGCCCTCGTCAAGGATCTCTACGACCGCAACACCGCCTATCTGCGGGACCGCTTCGCGGCCTTCACCCGCGGCAAGGACGGCGGACGGCGGGAACAGGCGCATTATCCCTATGTCCGGCTGACCACCGCCTCGGCGGCCACGGTGGACACGCGGCTGGCCTACGGCTTCGTCGAGGGGCCGGGCACCTACGCCACGACGCTGACCCGCCCCGACCTGTTCGACCGCTATTACCGCGAACAGCTCTCGCTTCTGCTGCGCAACCACCACGTACCGCTGGAAGTCGGCGTCAGCGACGAGGCGATCCCCATCCATTTCGCCTTTCCCAAGGGCATGCATGTGGAAGGCGACCTGACGCCGGAGCGGCTGGCCGGCCTGCCCGACCTGTTCGACCTGCCCGACCTCGCCCGCATGGACGACACCATCGTCAACGGCACCTATGAGGAGGCGCTGGACACGGTGAAGCCGCTGGCCCTGTTCACGGCGCCACGGGTCGATTTCTCGCTGCACCGGCTGCGCCATTACACGGCGACGGCGCCGGAGGATTTCCAGAACTTCGTCCTGTTCACGAATTACCAGTTCTATGTGGACGAGTTCATCCGCATGGCCCGCGAGATCATGGAGCCGGCCTCCGACCCCGATCTGGCGGCCTACCGCAGCCAGTACGACCGCTTCGTCGAGCCGGGCGGCCTCGTCGCCCATAACGCCAATCTCGGCGCCAATCTCGGCGCCAATCTGGGCGGCACCGCTGGCGAAGCCCCAACGAACGGCGCCCGGCTGCTCCGCCTGCCGCAGATGCCGGCCTACCACCTGACCCGCCCGGACGGAAACGGCATCACGCTCGTCAACATCGGCGTCGGCCCGTCCAACGCGAAGACCATCACCGACCACATCGCCGTTCTGCGCCCCCACGCCTGGATCATGCTGGGCCACTGCGCGGGGCTGCGCAGCACCCAGCGGCTGGGCGACTATGTTCTGGCCCACGGCTATGTCCGCGACGACCATGTGCTGGACGCCGACCTGCCGACCTGGGTGCCCGTCCCGGCGCTGGCCGAGGTGCAGCGCGCCCTGGAAACGGCGGTGGAGCGGGTGACCGGCCTGTCCGGCTACGCGCTGAAAAGCATCATGCGCACCGGCACGGTGGCGACCATCGACAACCGCAACTGGGAACTGCGCGACCACCGCGAGCCGCTGATGCGCTTCAGCCAGAGCCGCGCCATCGCGCTGGACATGGAAAGCGCCACCATCGCCGCCAACGGCTTCCGCTTCCGCGTTCCCTACGGCACGCTGCTCTGCGTCTCCGACAAGCCGATGCACGGGCAGTTGAAGCTGCCGGGCATGGCCGACCGCTTCTACCGCGAGCGTGTGGACCAGCATCTGAAGATCGGCGTGCTGGCCATGGAATTGCTGCGCGAGCATGGGATGGAAACCCTGCATTCCCGCAAGCTGCGCAGCTTCGCCGAGGCCGCCTTCCAGTAAGCCGTTCCCCCTTTCATCCCAAAGTGCAGGCGCCGAAGGGTGCCCACGCACTATGTTAGGGTGCTCGGCAACGGAGGGATTTGGAAGATCATGGCCGTGCGTGCAGGTTGGAGTGTCATCGCCGCCCTCTCTCTCGGGCTGGCGGCAGGCCCGGTGCTGGCTCAGGACCGCGCTTCGGGAACGGACAGCGCTCCCCGGTCCGGCCCGTCCATCGGCTTTTGGATCGACAACGATCTGTTCGGCGGCGGAACAGATCGTTATTACACGAACGGTTTCCAGTTCCACTACGTCTCCGGCGACCGCCCGACCTACGGCAACATCGACTGGCTGGCCAACCTCGTCCCCTGGATCGGGGCGGAAGGGGTGCGGCGCTACGGCATCGCCTTCGGCCAGAACATGTACACCCCCAGCGACATCACCAAGCCGATCCCCGACCCGACGGACCGCCCCTATGCCGGCTGGCTGTACGGGCGCCTGTCGGTCATTTCGGAGGAGACGCGGCAGGTGGACCGCATCGACCTGGATGTCGGCATGGTCGGCCCGGCCTCGCTGGCGGAGCATACCCAGAAGGCGGTGCACCGCGTCGTGCCCGGCGCCCGCTGGCCGGAAGGCTGGGATTACCAGCTCAAGAACGAGCCGGGCATCATCCTCAGCTACGAGCATGTCTGGCGCGCGGAGCGTCCCGCCCGCATCGGCCCCTTCGAGGCGGACATCAGTCCCCACGTCGCCGGCAGCGTCGGCAACGTCCTGACCTTCGGCGGGGCGGGGCTCACGCTGCGGCTGGGCGGCAACATGGCGCCGCCGGTCGGCGCGCTGATCCTGCGCCCCACCGCCAGCATCCCCTATCAGGACAGCGTGGCCGCGGGCACACCCCGCCCGCCCTTCTCCTGGTACGTCTATGCCGGGGCGGAGGGGCGCGCCATCGCCCGCAACATCTTCCTGGACGGCAACAGCTTCCGCGACAGCAGGTCGGTGGACAAGCACAACTTCGTCGCCGCCTTCCAGCTTGGCCTGACGCTGCGCTACGGCGCGTTCGGCGTCTCCTACGCCCAGAATTTCCTGACGCCGGAGTTCGAGGGGCAGAAATCGATGACCAATTACGGCTCCATCCGCCTCTCCTACCAGTTCTGACCGGGCCGCTTCCCTCTTTATCCGGACGCCGGTTCGGTCTATGTGAGGTTCATGAACCAATACGCCCGACTGCTGATCGAAGCCGGCCCGCTGGCGGCCTTCTTCATCGCCAATTCCCAGGCCGGCATCATGATCGGCACCGCCGTCTTCATGGTGGCCATCAGCATCTCCGTCCTGATCTCCTGGCGGTACGAACGGAAGGTGCCGGTGATGCCGGTGGTCGGGGCGGGTTTCGTCCTGCTGTTCGGCGGGCTGACCCTGTGGCTTCAGGACGACCTGTTCATCAAGATCAAGCCGACGCTGGTCAACCTGCTGTTCGCCGCGGTGCTGTTCGCGGCGCATCTGACGCGGCGCAACGTGCTGAAGCATGTCCTGGGCACGGTCCTGAACCTGTCCGACATCGGGTGGCGCACGCTGGCGATCCGTTGGGCATGGTTCTTCGTGCTGCTGGCCGTGCTGAACGAGGTGGTGTGGCGCACCATGACCACCGACGCCTGGGTGAATTTCAAGGTGTTCGGCATCATGCCGCTGACCCTGCTGTTCAGCGCCTTCCAGGCCCCGCTGATCCTGCGCCATCAGGTACCGGAGGAGCCGCCGGCCGAGAAGTCCTCCTCCGCCTCATGAACCCCTCCCCGCCCCTTCCCTGACGGAGCGCTCCCGCCATGTCCCAGAGCTCCAAGTCCCAGAGCTCCAAGTCCCAGAGCTACCCGCGCGACCTGATCGGCTACGGTTCCCGTCCGCCGCACGCCGACTGGCCGGGCGGGGCGCGGGTGGCGGTGCAGTTCGTCATCAACTACGAGGAAGGCGGGGAGAACTGCGTCCTGCACGGCGACGCCGCGTCGGAAGCCTTCCTGTCGGAGATCGTCGGCGCCCAGCCCATTCCCGGCATGCGGCACATGAACATGGAGTCGATCTACGAATACGGTTCCCGCGCCGGCTTCTGGCGGCTGCACCGGATGTTCACGGAGCGCGGCCTGCCGGTGACCGTCTACGGCGTCGCCATGGCGCTGGAGCGCAACCCGGAGATCGTACGGGCCATGCTGGACGCCGGGTGGGAAATCGCCACCCACGGCTACCGCTGGATCGACTACCAGCATCTGCCGGAGGAGGTGGAGCGCGAGCACATGCAGCGCGCCATCGAGATCCACACCCGCGTGACCGGCTCGCGCCCGCTCGGCTGGTATCTCGGGCGGTGCAGCCCCAACACCTGGAAGCTGGTGTCGGAGGAAGGCGGGTTCCTCTACAACGCGGACAGCTACGCCGACGACCTGCCCTATTGGGACGATAGGTTCGGGCGGCCCCAGTTGATCGTGCCCTACACGCTGGACGCCAACGACATGCGTTTCGCGACCAACCAGGGCTTCAACACGGGCGAGCAGTTCTTCACCTACCTGAAGGACAGCTTCGACGTGCTGTACGCCGAAGGCACGGATCGGCCCAAGATGATGTCGGTCGGGCTGCACTGCCGTCTCGCCGGGCGTCCGGGGCGGGCGGCGGCGCTGGCCCGCTTCCTCGACTATGTGCGGGGCCACGACAAGGTATGGGTCGCCACCCGGCTGGACATCGCCCGTCATTGGATCGCCGAACACCCCTACCGGCCGGCGGCGTGACCCGGCAAACGGTGGCCTGGAAGCGCTCTTGGCTCAACTTTCTCACGCCAGTTCGTCGCATCGGCGTTTGAACGAACGTCGAAATACAGTAGAAGGTCTTTGGAACGTGGCGCAGCCCTTCGGGGACGCGCTCCCGTGACTGCCGACTCCTTGCGATCTTCAACTGGGTGCGCACGCCGCCGTGACGTTCAAGGATGAGATGAAGGCCGCCGGTCAGGCGGCGGAGCACAAGGCGGATCTCAACGTAGACGCCCCCGCCGGCGATGCCGGGGAGCACCGGGACGATATCGCCCGCCTTCTGCGCGCCCTCAACGAGGATCTGAAGGCCGATCCGGCACAGGACGGCGACGACGATCCCCTGGCCCTGGACGCCGGCAAGTCCGAACGGCATCTGCCCATCGGCAAGATCGCCGCGGCACTCGCCGCCGCCATCGGCATCGGCGCGGTCGTCGTGATGCTCGACCAGGGCGGAAAGGCGCCGCCGGCACCCCCGGCACCGCTCATCACCGCCGTTCCCACCGCACCCGGCGGCGCCTCGCCCAACGCCACGGCCAACGCCACGGCCCCGGCCAAGCCGGAACCGCTCATCACCCGCGCCGCCCCGGCCCCCGCTCCGGAGGCGCAACCGCCGGTCCAGCAGACGCAGACCGTGGCGCCGCCCGTGGCGCTGCCGCAGATCCCGCCGCCCGCGCTGAAGGTGCCGGAGCCGCCGGCCCTGCCCCCGTCCGCCGTCGCCGAACACGCCCCGCGCCCCACCGAAACCGCGGAGAGCGCGAAGGCCCACGCCCTTCCTCCGGCCCCGGCCCCTGCCGCCGCGCCCCCCGCGAAGACCACGGAAACGGCGGAGCTTCAGGCCATGCTGTCGCCCCCGCCGGCCCCGGCCCAGCGGCAGGCCGCCACCTCCGCGGCCCCGCGGCCAGCACCGCAGCCCGCCAAGCCGGCGCCCAAGGCCGCCGCAACACCGCCCGCCGCACCGCCCACCACGGCCCCGTCTTCCGGCGTGCTGGCGGTCCCGTCGCCTTCCACCGTTCCGGAAGGGCGCTACGCCGTGCAGGTCGGCTCCTTCCAGCAGGCCGACAACGCGGAAGGGCTGGTCCGCCGCCTGCGCGGTCTCGGCTACAGCGCCTACGTGCTGGATTGGACGGACGCCGAACAGCGGTCCTGGCATGTGGTCCGCGTCGGCGGCTATGCCGACACCGCCGCCGCCCGTCAGGCCGCCGCGTCGCTGAAGGGCAAGGTGGAAGCGCAGCCCATCGTCGTCTCCACGCGCTGACCGCAGGCAACGGCAGCAGCGCGACAAACTGTCGCTTCGGTCTATTCCGCTTCTTTCCTTTGGGAATGCCCATCCGCAATTTCGGTATTGCGGACGGGCTTCGTCTTGATCTTCCGTTATCCTTGCCGCTAACATGGGGTTGAACGGACACGTGTATTAGAACAAGCGCAATCCGCAGAAAGCCGGCGCATCAGACCGGCGAACCGGAGGAAACCCTGGTATGAAGCCGACGATCCTGGTCGCCGACGATGAGCCCAGCATCGTCCTGTCCCTGCAGGTTCTGTTGCAGAAGGCGGGCTTTGCCGTCCGCATCGCCCGCAACGGCGAAGAAGCCCTTGAATCGGTTGCGGAAAGCACGCCCGACCTGATCCTGCTGGACGCGATGATGCCGCGGCGCGACGGGTTCGATGTCTGCCAGTCGCTGCGCGCCAACCCCGCCTACCAGTCGCTGCCCATCATCATGCTGACGGCCAAGAGCCGCGACGTGGAGCGGCAGAAGGGCATGGCGCTGGGCGCCACCGACTACATCACCAAGCCCTTCTCCACCCGCGACCTCGTCGTCACCGTCCGCAAATACCTGGACCCCGAGGCCACGCAGAGCGCCGCCGCGGAGCCCCGGCCATGAGCGCGCCGACCACCGGAAACGCCGGCACGGCGGCCACGCCCGCCACCCCTGCGGAGCCGCGCCGGATCATCCCCCTGGCCTTCCGCGCCGCCGGAATCGGCCTGCCTCTGCTGTCGGTCGGGGCCGCGGTGGGCTTCGACGCGAAAAACGACCCGAACGCCTTCATCTCCTACGCCTTCCTCATGACCGCCGCCGCCACCGTCAGCGTCTGGGGCCTGTGGGGGCTGGTGAACCAGCGGCTGCTGCGCGCGTCGGAAACACTAAGCCGCGAGGCCGGGCTGATCGCCCATGGCGCGGCGGACGGCAAGGCCGGGGCACGCATCCCGGTGGCGCGCTACGGCGACCTCGCCCCGGTGGCGAAGGCGGTCAACGAACTGTCGGACAAGCTGGCCGCCGCCCGCCGCGACACCGCCCGCATCGTCGCCGAATCGACCGCCAAGGCGGAGGAGCAGAAGACCCGCCTCGCCGCCGTCCTGCGCGACCTGCATGAAGGCGTTCTGGTCTGCAACCTGAAGCACCAGATCCTGCTGTACAACCAGACGGCGCTGGACATACTGCACCTGACCGGCGACCTGGGGCTGGGCCGCTCCCTGCTGCATTTCGTGGTGGCGGAGCCGGTGACCCACACGCTGGAGCGTCTGGCCCTGCGCGTGCGCGAGGGGCGCCACGTCAACCACGAGCACGGCACCACCGCCCAGTTCGTCGGCGCCACCACCGACGGGCGCATCCTGCTGGCCGGGCGCATGAGCGCCATCCTCCAGGAGCCGCCGGAAGGCTCCGACGAGCCGCCGACCATCACCGGTTACGTCATCACCCTGTCGGACGCGACCAGCGAACTGGCCGCCCTGGGCCAGCGCGACGCCCTTCTGCGCGAGGCGACGGAGGGCTTCTGCGCCCCAATCGCCAATCTGCGCGCCGTCCTGGAGACGCTGGACGACACGCCGGAACTGGGGCCGGAGGAGCGCGCCGCCTTCCAGGCCGCGCTGATGGAGTCGTCCAACACCCTGGCGGAGCGGCTGGCCCACGTCACCGGCGAATACCGCAGCGTCGTCACCGGCTCCTGGCCGATGAGCGACATCCATTCCAACAACCTCATCAACCTGATCCGCCACCGGGTGGGGCCGGAGGCTCAGTACGGCGTCACGCTGACCGGCCTGCCGCAGTGGGTGCACGGCGACAGCTACAGCCTCGTCATCCTGTTCGGCTATCTGATCGAATATGTCTACGCGCTGACCGGGGTCACCGCCTACGACCTGTCGGTGGAGGCGGAGGGCAACTGGGTCTATCTGGACATCACCTGGCACGGCCCCTCGGTGCCCAGCGGCATCGTGGACAGTTGGCTGGACCACCCACTGCCCGACGCGCTGGGCGGTCTGACGGTCGGCGATGTGCTCCAGCACCACAAGAGCACGATGTGGAGCGAGCCGGTGAAGGGCAACGAGGTGCTGTCGCGCCTGCGCGTGCCGCTGCTGCCCGCGCAGAAGCCGCCCTCCGCCCACACCGCGGCGCGCGGCACGGCCCGCCCCGAGTTCTTCGACTTCAACCTGCTGCACCAGCCGCTGGCCACCAGCGAACTTGGCCGCACGCCGCTCGACCAGCTCCATTACGTGGTCTTCGACACCGAGACGACGGGCCTGTCCCCCAGCACCGGCGACGAGATCATCCAGATCGCCGCCGTGCGCGTCGTCGGCGGGCGCATCCTGACCGGCGAGACCTTCAACACGCTGGTCAACCCGAAGCGGTCGATACCCGCGGCGTCGATACCCTTCCATGGCATCACCGACGCGATGGTGGCCGACAAGCCGACCATCGACAAAGTGTTGCCGCAGTTCCGCAGCTTCGTGTCCGGCGCGGTCCTGATCGCCCACAACGCCGCCTTCGATCTGAAATTCCTGAAGATGAAAGAAAAAGCGTCGGGCGTGCGGTTCGACAGCCCGGTGCTGGATACCATGCTGCTGTCCCGGATGCTGCTGGGCGAGGGCGGTGACCACACGCTGGACGGCATCGCCGAACGGCTGGGGATCGAGGTGGTGGACCGCCACACGGCGCTGGGTGACAGCCTCGTCACCGCGGCGATCTTCCTGCGCATGGTGGAGATGCTGAAGGAACGCGACGTCCGCACGCTCGACGACGCCATCCGCGGCGCCAACATCATCGTCGAGCTGGCGGCGCGGGAGCGCGCCTTTTGACCGGCGGGTCCGCCCCGTCCCCTGCGCCGGCTCCGCCGGGCCGGACGGGTGCCGACCGCCTGATCGCCCTGTTCCTGTTCGGCGTGGTCGCCTTCAACCCGCCGCTTCTCCGCGTCTTCGGCATGGGGGACACGCTGTTCGGCCTGCCGCTGCTGTACCTGTACGCGCTGGGGGTCTGGGGCGGGGTGATCGCGCTGTTCGCGGTGCTTCTGGAACGCAGGGGGCACTGACATGCCCTGGCCCGCCATCGTCGCCGCCAGCTTCGCCTATCTGCTCCTCCTCTTCGCCATCGCCTGGTGGGCGGACCGGCGGGCGGACGCGGGGCGCAGCGTCATCGCCTCGCCCTATGTCTACGCGCTCTCGCTGGCGGTCTACTGCACCACCTGGACCTTCTACGGTTCGGTCGGGCGGGCAGCGTCGCTGGGCATCGGCTTCCTGCCGATCTATCTCGGCCCGACCCTGCTGATGCTTCTGGGACCGCTGGTGCTGCGCAAGATCCTGCGCATCGCCAAGGCCCAGCGCATCACCTCCATCGCCGACTTCCTGGCCTCCCGCTACGGGCGCAGCCAGGGGCTGGGCGGGCTGGTGGCGCTGACCGCGGTGATCGGGGTGACGCCCTACATCGCGTTGCAGTTGAAGGCCGTGGCGGTCAGCTTCGACGTGCTGTGGGGGACCGATCCGTCCGGCACCACCGGCGGCCTGACCCTGCCCGTCGTTCTGGACAACGCCTTTTACGTCGCCGTCGTCATGGCGGCCTTCGCCATCATGTTCGGCACCCGTCACATCGACGCCGCGGAGCATCACGAGGGCATGGTGGCGGCCATCGCCTTCGAATCGGTGGTGAAGCTGGTGGCCTTCCTGGCGGTCGGCGCGGCGGTGGTCTGGGGGCTGCACGACGGCCCCACGCAGCTGTTCGCGAAGGCCGCCGAGCATCCGGAGATCCGCGGACTCTTCACCTCCGCACCGGCCCTGGAGGACGGCTCCTGGCTGACCATGACGATTCTGTCCATGGCGGCGGTGCTGTGCCTGCCCCGCCAGTTCCAGGTGACCGTGATCGAGAATGTGGACGAGCGGCACCTGACCCGCGCCCTGTGGCTGTTCCCGCTCTACATGCTGCTGATCAACCTGTTCGTGCTGCCGGTGGCGGTGGCGGGGCTGATGCGCTTTCCCGACCACGCGGTGGACCCGGACATGTTCGTGGTGGCGCTGCCGCTGGCGGCCGGGGATGGCTGGCTGGCGATGCTGGCCTTCGTCGGCGGGCTGTCGGCGGCCACCGGCATGATCGTGGTGGAGGCCATCGCCCTGTCCACCATGGTGTGCAACGACCTCGTGATGCCCCTGCTGCTGCGCGCCCGCAGCGCCCGGCTGGAGCGGCTGCACGACCTGTCGCCTCTGCTGCTGACCATCCGGCGCGTCGCCATCGTGGCGATCCTGCTGCTCGGCTACCTGTATTTCCGCATCGCCGGCTCGGCCTACGCGCTGAGCGCCATCGGCCTGATATCCTTCACGGCGGTGGCGCAGTTCGCCCCGGCGCTGGTCGGCGGCGTCTATTGGGCGGGTGCGACCCGGCGCGGCGCGCTGGCGGGGTTGAGCGCCGGCATCCTGACCTGGGCCTACACGCTGCTGCTGCCCAGCTTCGCGCGGTCAGGCTGGCTCCCCGCCGCCTTCATCGACCAGGGGCCGTGGGGTGTCGCTCTGCTGCGGCCCTACGCCCTGTTCGGGCTGGAGGGCATGGACCCGCTGACCCACACGCTGTTCTGGAGCATGCTGCTGAACATCGGCCTGTACGTCGTGGTCTCGCTGCTCGACCGGCCCGGCCTGGGGGAGCGGGCGCAGGCCACCGCCTTCGTGGAGGTGTTCCAGCACCGCGACGCGCCCCTGCCCGCGGGTGCGTGGCGCGGCAAGGCCACGGTCGGCGACCTGCAACGGATCGTCGCACGTTTCCTGGGGCCGCAGCGGGCGGAAACCTCCTTCGCCCAGTTCGCCCGCCGCAGCGGCCTGCCGCTGGAGCCGGAGCGCCGGGCCGGGGCCGAGCTGGTGCGCTTCGCCGAACGGCTGCTGGCCGGGGCCATCGGCGCCGCCTCCGCGCGGGTGGCGCTCGCCTCCTCCGTCGAGGGCGGGGAGGTCAGCTATCCCGAGCTGATGCGGATGCTGGACGAAACCAGCCACGTCATCGAGTACAGCCGCCAGCTCGAACACAAGACGGCGGAGCTGGAGCGCGCCTCCGCCGCCCTGCGCGCCGCCAACGAGCGGCTCAAGGAACTGGACCGGCTGAAGGACGAGTTCCTGTCCACCGTGACGCATGAGCTGCGCACACCCCTGACCTCCATCCGCGCGCTGACGGAGGTGCTGCACGACAACCCCGACATCGAGCTGGAGCAGCGGCAGGAGTTCCTCGGCCTCGTCATCACCGAGAGCGAGCGGCTGACCCGCCTCATCAACCAGGTCCTCGACATGGCGAAGATCGAGGCCGGGGAGATCGACTGGCAGGTCGCCCCGATGGACCTGGGTGCGGCGCTGGAGCAGGCGGCGGCGGCCACCGCCCGGCTGTTCCACGAGCGCGGCATCACGCTGGGAGTCGCCATCCCGCAAGGCCTGCCCCCGGTGCGCGGCGATCACGACCGGCTGGTCCAGGTGGCGGTGAACCTCCTGTCCAACGCCGCGAAATTCACCCCGGCGGGCGGGCGCGTCACCCTGTCCGTCGCGGCGGACGGCGGCGGCCTGCGCGTGGCCGTGACCGACAGCGGCCCCGGCATCGCCCCGGAGCATCAGGCCATCGTCTTCGAACGCTTCCGGCAGGTCGGCGACACCATGACCGACAAGCCGCAGGGCACCGGCCTGGGTCTGGCCATCTGCAAGCGCATCGTCGAGCATCTGGGCGGGCGCATCTGGGTGGACAGCGCCCCCGGCATCGGCGCCACCTTCGCCTTCACCGTGCCGCTGGCCGGGGCGGATGTGGAAACCGCATCCTGAATCAATCAAAAGGAGAGGCCGTCAAACCGCGCCGCCGGACAAAACCCCGGTTGACACCAGTCAGTCCAGTTGGCTTAACGAATCCTTATACCTGTTTCAGGCAGGTTTTTTGCCAAATGCCGAAGTTCGGGTGGCAAGGAGACGGGTGGTGACTCTGATCAAGTGGAGCGACGAGGGGGGACCGGTCCGGCTGGGCCTGCCCAGCGACCTCGACCTCGCCATGGCGCAGCCCCTGCTGGACAGCCTGCGCGCCGGCTTTGCAGCCTCCGAAACCGTGATCGCCGAGGCCGGGAGCGTCGAGCGGGTCAGCACCGCCTGTGTCCAGGCGTTGCTGGTCGCCTCCCGGCATGCCACCGAACACAACCGGACGTTCGCCATCGCCCAGCCGTCCGAGGTCCTGACGGAAGCCTGCGAGGATCTGGGGCTGGACGGCTGGCTGAAGCAATGGAGCCAAGCGTGAAGAAGAAGGTACTCACCGTCGACGATTCGCGGACCATGCGGGACATGGTCACCTTCACGCTGAAGGGCGCGGGCTACGACGTGGTGGAGGCCGCCGACGGGCAGCAGGCGCTGGGCGTCATCGGTGCCAACAAGGTGGATCTCGTCATCACCGACCTGAACATGCCGGTCATGGACGGGCTGACCCTGATCCGCCGCTTGCGCGCCACCCCGGCGCATCGCACGCTGCCCATCCTGATGCTGACCACCGAGGCCGACGAGAAAAAGAAGGCCGAGGGCCGGGCGGTGGGGGCGACCGGATGGATCGTGAAGCCCTTCAACCCGGAAAAGCTGATCTCCGTCGTGCAGAAGGTGTGCGGCTGACGCCGCGTCCTGGCTTTGTGAGGGCACGCCCGTGGAAGACCTGAGCCGGTTCAAGCAAACTTATTTCGACGAAAGCGCGGAGCTGCTGGAAGTCGCCGAAGCCGGCCTGCTGCGGCTGACGCCGGGCGAGGTCGATTCCGACGAGGTCAACGCCATCTTCCGCGCCGTCCATTCCATCAAGGGCGGCGGCGGCGCCTTCGGCTTCACCGAACTGGTCGCCTTCGCGCACGAGTTCGAGACGGTCATGGACGGGGTGCGCAACAACACCGTCCCCGTCACGACGGAGCTGGTGGACACGCTGATCCGCGCCAACGACCTGCTGGGCCAGATGCTGGCCTACGCGCGCGAAGGCAACTCCGCACCGGCGGGAACGACCGACGGCACCGTGGCCGCCCTGCGCGGCCATCTGGCCGGCGGCGGCGCTCCGCAAGTCCAGGCCGCGGCCCCCGCCGCCCCGGAAGCCGCGGCACCGGCCACCGTCTACCCCGACGACGAGGACGACGAGGCCGGCCTCTTCGGCGACGCCATGGCCGCCATCGCCGCCGCCCGCGCGGAGGAGGACCCCGTGCCTCCCGGCAAGGTGCGCTGGACCATCGTCTTCCGGCCCAAGGCCGACATGCTGATGTCCGGCAACGAGCCGACCTTCATGCTGCGCGCGTTGCGCCGGCTGGGGGACGCCGACATCGAGTGCCACACCGACGCCCTGCCCAACCTCCAGAACCTGGAGGCGGAGCTTCTGCACCTCTCCTGGACGGTGACGCTGATCGCCGATCCGGACGTGGATCTGGACAAGATCAACGACGTCTTCGAGTTCGTGGCCGACGAGTGCGACATCCGCATCACCGCGGAAGCCCCGCCGCCCGCCATCGCCGAACCCGCCGCCGAAGCGCCTGCGTCCCCCGAGGCGCCGCCGCCCGTCACCGATCCGGTTCCCGTCGCCGCCGCGGCCCCGCCGGCCTCCGCGCCCGCCAAACCCGAGGCTCCGAAGGCCGAGGCCGCCCGACCGCGCCCCAACGGCGGCGGGGGGGAGCATGCCGGGCTGACCAGCCACACCATCCGCGTGGATCTCGACAAGATCGACCGGCTGGTCAACATGGTCGGCGAGATGGTCATCACCCAGGCGATGATCGCGGAGCATGTGCGCGAACTGCCCCCCGGCGAATTCCAGGAGCTTCTGGAGGGGCTGGAACAGTTGGCCCAGCACACGCGCGAGCTGCGCGAGAGCGTGATGTCGATCCGCGCCCAGCCGGTGTCCAGCGTCTTCTCCCGCATGCCGCGGCTGGTGCGCGAATGCGCCGCCGCGACGGCCAAGGAGGTGCAGCTCGTCACCAGCGGCGAGACGACGGAGGTGGACAAGACGGTGGTGGAGAACCTCGTCGATCCGCTGACCCACATGATCCGCAACTCCATCGACCACGGGCTGGAAAGCCCGGAGGAGCGGGAGCGCGTCGGCAAGCCGCGCGCCGGCACCGTCCATCTGTCGGCGCAGCACCGCTCGGGCCGCATCGTCATCGAGATCACCGACGACGGGCGCGGCATCAACCGGCCCAAGGTGCTGTCCAAGGCCATCGAGAAGGGCCTCGTCCAGCCGGGCGCCAGCCTGTCGGACGAGGAGATCGACAACCTGATCTTCCTGCCCGGCTTCTCCACCGCCGATCAGGTGTCCAACCTGTCGGGCCGCGGCGTCGGCATGGACGTGGTGGTGCGGAACATTACCTCGCTCGGCGGGCGCATCGGCGTCTATTCCACGCCGGGCGAGGGCTCGCGCTTCGTGCTGTCGCTGCCGCTGACCCTGGCCGTGCTGGACGGCATGGTGATCTCGGTGGGCGAGGAGCGCTTCGTCCTGCCGCTGACCAACATCGTGGAGAGCCTGCGCCCGAAGGCGGCGGACCTGCACGGGCTGGTCGGCAAGTGCGACGTGATGATGGCCCGTGGCGAATATGTGCGGCTGGTCTACCTGCACCACCTGTTCGGCATCCCGGGCGCGGTCACCGACCCCACCCGCGCGCTGGTCGTGCTGGTGGAGACGGAGGACGGCTCCCGCCTCGGCCTCGTCGTGGACGAGGTGCTGGGCCAGCAGCAGGTCGTCATCAAGAGCCTGGAAGCGAACTTCCGCCGTCTCGACGGCGTGGCCGCCGCGACCATCCTGGGCGACGGGCGCGTCGCCCTGATCCTGGACGTCGCCGGCCTGCGCGAGATGAGCCGGCACATGGAATCCAGGGCTTCGCGTCCGCCGTCCCCGGCGGTGGCCGCGCTGCCCGCCCCCGCACTCGAACCGGTCTGAGGCCACAGCGATGAGCAGTTCCACCGCGCTCGCCACCGTCGGCGGCACCCGCACCGACGTCATGTCGGTCAACGCCGCCGAGGAGCAGTACGTCACCTTCACCGTCGGCAGTGAGGAGTACGGCGTCAACATCCTGTCGGTCCGCGAAATCCGCGGCTGGACGCCGGAAAGCCGCCTGCCGAACCTGCCGGACTATGTGCGCGGCGTCATCAACCTGCGCGGCATCATCATCCCCATCTTCGACCTGCGCGCCCGCTTCGGCGGCGGCGCCACGGAGGTCACCAAGCGCCACGTCGTGGTGGTGATCCAGATTGGGGAACGCACGCGCGGCATCCTGGTGGACGCCATTTCCGACATCCTGGCGATCAGCCACGACGCCATCAAGCCGCCGCCCGACGTGGACGGCGGGATGGTCGACGCCGAATATCTCAGCGGCCTCTACACCGCGGACGACCGCATGGTCACGCTGCTGAGCGTGGAGAAGCTGTTCTCCGTCGAGAACGGCGAGCTTGACGCCGCGGCAAGGGCCCTGCCGGCGCTGGAGCGGGCATCCTGAGCGGCGGGCACCCCCCAGGCGTCGCTGGGGGGGTGCGTCATGTCGCGGCTTTCCACAAAAACGGGTTTCAAATACGGCTAACGCCGGCGTGACACGGCGGGCATGGGGGATCGCATGGCTAAGGGGATCGGTTCGTTCGTTGGGGCGATGGGCATCTCGAAGCGGCTGTGGCTGGCCTTCGCGCTCCTGCTGACCCTGCTCGCGGCGCAGGTCGCTGCCGGCCTGCTGAGCATCCGCAGCCTGAACGGCAGCGTCGATACCGTGCTCGCCGGTTCCGAACTCGCCAGCTTCTCGAAGGAACTCTCCGCGCGCCTCGCCAACCAGCGCATCCACGGGCGCGACTATCTGGTTTCCGGCGACCCCGCGGCCCTCAACCGGCAGCGGACCCTGCGGACCGAGTTCGATCAGGCGCTGGCCGCCCACGACGCGGCCATCAAGCACTCCACCCAGGCGGCGGCCTTTGCCGAACTGGCGCGCCTGCACGCCGAATACCACACGCAGTTCGAAGCCATCCGGGTCGTCCGCGAACGCTACGACGCCGCCATCCGCCAGCGCATGGACCCGCTGGGCACCCAGATCAACGAGACGCTGGAGCGCATCCTCGAAGGCGCCCACGCCACCGGCGACAAGGACGCCGCCCTGGTCGGGGAGGAGATGGAGAAGCACTGGGTGCTGACCCGCCTCTTCGCCAACCGCGCGCTCGGCATGCGGGACGCCGCCGCCCCGGCGCCGATGGAAAAGAATCTGGCCGAGATGCTGGAGCATGTGCGGGAAGCGCAGGCCATGCTGACCGAGCCCCGGCTGGCCGCCCAACTGCGCGAGGTGGCGGAGCGGGCGCCGGGCTACCTCACGGCCTTCCGCGACGCCGTTGCCGCCGACCGGGAGATCGACCGCCTCCGCGCCGAGGTGGTCGCCAAGGTCGTCTCCGCCTTGAACACGACGCTGGAGTCCATCGCCGCCGCCATCCAGGCCGAGCAGAAGGCGACCGAGCAGCGCGCCGAGGAGGAGGTGCGGAACAGCATCATCCTGTCCCTGGTGCTGGGCGGCCTGTCGCTTCTGCTGGGCATCGGCGCCGCGCGGATCATCGCCCGCTCCATCACCGGCCCGGTCCAGGGCATCCGCAAGGTGATGAGCGATCTGAGCGACGGCCATCTGTCGGTCACCGTCCCCCACACCGACGGGCGCGACGAGCTGGGCGAAATGGCCCGCGCCGTCGCCGCCTTCAAGGAGGACGCGGTGACCGCCGTGCGGGCCGGAATCGCGCTGGACCGGGTGTCGTCCTGCATCATGACGGTGGGCGAGGATGGGACCGTCACCTACTGCAACGCCGCCGCGCTGGCGATGTTCAAGGCCGCCGAAGCCGACCTGCGCCGGGTCCTGCCGGCCTTCGACGCCGCCACGCTGATCGGGCGGACCTTCGACGCCTTCGACACGGATGCGCCGCGCCTGCGCAGCAGCCTGAGCGGTCTCGCCAGCCCCTACAAGGGCATGGTGAAGGCGGGGCGGCGCAGCTTCGAGATCGTCGCCAGCCCGGTCGCCGGGCGCCGCGGCGAGAAGCTGGGCCTCGTCGTCGAATGGCGCGACCTGACCGCCGAACTGTCCATCGAGGCGGAAATCGCCGGCATGGTGGACAGCGCGGTGCGCGGCGATTTCTCCCAGCGGATCGCGCTGGACGGCAAGACCGGCTTCTTCCGGCTGGTCAGCGAGGGCATGAACCGGCTGGCCGGCAACATTTCCGGCGTGACCGAGGATCTGGCCATCATGCTGGAATCGCTGGCCCAGGGCGACCTGTCGCGGCGCATCGACAAGCCGTACGAAGGCGTGTTCCTGCGCCTGAAGGACGATTTCAACGGCACGGTGGAGAAGCTGTCGGAGATCGTCCGCCGCATCAACGGCGCCGCCGAATCCATCGCCACGGCCAGCCGCGAGATCGCCGACGGCAGCCTGGACCTGTCGGAGCGGACGGAGCAGCAGGCGTCCTCGCTGGAGGAGACGGCGGCGAGCATGGAGGAGCTGGCGGCCACCGTCCGCTCCAACGCCGACAACGCCCAGCAGGTCAACAGCTTCGCCAACGACGCCCGCCGCGCCGCGGAAAAGGGCGGCCAGGTCGCGGCCAGCGCCGTGGAGGCGATGCGCGGGATCGAGCGGTCGTCGCAGAAGATCTCCGACATCATCGGTGTGATCGATGAGATCGCCTTCCAGACCAACCTGCTGGCGCTGAACGCGGCGGTGGAGGCGGCGCGGGCCGGCGACGCGGGCCGCGGCTTCGCCGTGGTCGCCCAGGAGGTGCGCAACCTCGCCCAGCGCTCCGCCCAGGCGTCGAAGGAGATCAAGACCCTGATCCTGGACAGCGGGGCACAGGTGAAGGACGGTGTGGATCTGGTCCGCTCCGCCGGTTCCTCGCTGACCGACATCGTGGCGGGCATCGCGCGCGTCGCCGACCTCGTGTCGGAGATCGCCCGCGCCACCACCGAGCAGGCGTCCGGCCTGGACGAGGTGAACACCGCCGTCGCCCAGATGGACGAGATGACCCAGAAGAACGCCGCGCTGGTCGAGGAAAGCACCGCCGCCGCCCGTTCGCTGGAGGAACAGGCCGGGCAGCTCCGCCAGCAGATGGCCTTCTTCTCCCTGGAAGGCGGCCGGCACGACGGCGCGTCGGATCTGGCGCGCCACGTCCAGCTGATCGAGAACACCAAGATCGACCATGTGACCTTCCGCGACAACGTGCTGAAGGCCGTTCAAGGCAAGGGCGACGCCACCGCGGACCGGCTGGCCGATCATCACGGCTGCCGGCTGGGCAAGTGGTACGACACGGTGGCCGACGCCGCCATCCGCTCCTGCCCGTCCTTCGGCCAGATCGCCGAGCCGCACGCCCGCTTCCACGAGGCCGGAAAGCGCGCGCTGCGCGCCCATGAGCAGGGGGATTCCGCCGCGGCGGCCCAGGCTCTGGCCGATCTGGAGCGGCTGTCGGGCACCGTGCTGGGCCTGCTGGACAAGCTCGCCACCGAGGTCCGGGCCAAGGCCCGCGGACGGGCGGCATGACCACCGCGTCCGACATTTCCCCTGCCCCATCGGGCCGCGCCGCGATTCCCCCGGCGACGTCCGGTCAGCGGGAATTCCCGTTCGAGCGGCGGCACTTCGACTTCATCGCCCACATGCTCTACCAGCTTGCCGGGATCGCGCTGGCCCCGCACAAGATCGAGATGGTCTATTCCCGTCTCGCCCGGCGGCTGCGCGACCTGCGCCTGCCGGACTTCGACACCTACTGCACCCTGCTGGAGAGCGAGGAGGGGGCGAACGAGGTCGGCTTCCTGGTCAACGCGCTGACCACCAACCTGACCAGCTTCTTCCGCGAGTCTCACCATTTCGACTTCCTGGCGAAGAAGGCGGTGCCGGAGATGCGCGCGCGCCACACCGGGGAATCCTCCCATCCACGGCTGCGCATCTGGTCCGCCGGCTGCTCCTCCGGGCAGGAGCCCTACACCATCGCCATGGTGCTGGCCTCCAGCTTCGGGCCGGAGCTGCGGCGCTGGGACGCCAAGATCCTGGCGACCGACATCGACACCCACATGGTGGACACCGCCCGGCGCGGCGTCTACGCCGCCGATCTGGCGAACAGCATCCCCGCCCCCTTGCGCGACCGCTACACCCGGCGCCTGCGCGACGACGGCGAGGCGATGGTGGCGATGGAGGACGAGCTGAAGCGGCTCATCACCTTCAAGCCGCTGAACCTGCTGGAACACTGGCCCATGAAGGGGCCGTTCGACGCGATCTTCTGCCGCAACGTGCTGATCTATTTCGACCGTGTCGGGCGGACCCAGGTCATCAACAACTTCGCGCGGATGCTGGAGCCCGGCGGCTATCTGTTCCTCGGACATTCGGAAAGCCTGTACGGCGTGTCCGACCGTTTCCGCCAGACCGGCCCGACCATCTACCGGAGACTGTAGCGCATGACCGCTTTCGCAAGCCGTCGTGCGGCGGACGCGCGGCAGACCGGCGGCTACTTCCATCCGCAGTTCCGCGCCCACACGCTGAAGGTTTTCCTGGGGCACCACATGGTCAGCGACCGGTCGGACGTGATGATGGTGACGACGCTGGGCTCCTGCGTGGCCGCCTGCATCCATGACCCGGCGACGGCCATCGGCGGCATGAACCATTTCCTGCTGCCGGAGGTTCCGGAATCCGAGGACGGCGGCGCCGGGGCCGCGGCGCGCTACGGTTCCGTCGCCATGGAGCGGCTGATCAACGAACTGCTGTCGCGCGGCGCCCAGCGCGGGCGGCTGGAGGTGAAGCTGTTCGGCGGCGCCCGCGTCATCGAATCCAGCTTCGACGTCGGCCAGCGCAACGCCGCCTTCGCGCTCGACTACGTGCGGCGGGAGGGGCTGAAGCTGGTCGGCCAGGATCTGGGCGGCGCGTCGGCCCGGCGCATCCACTATTTTCCCCACAGCGGCAAGGCCATGCGCAAGATGCTGCGGCCCGAGGCGCTGTCGGAGACGGCGAATCAGGAACTGCATTTCCGCAGCACCCTCCGGCAGCAGCCGATCGAGGGCGATGTGGAACTGTTCGGAGAGGACTAAGCCATGGCACGCTCCATCCGCGTCGTGATCGTGGACGACAGCAGCCTGATGCGGGAGATGCTGAAGGCCATCATCTCCGAGGAATCCGGCATCGAAGTCGTCGGCGTCGCCCGCGACCCCTACGAGGCGCGGGACGTCATCAAGCACACCAACCCCGACGTCATCACGCTGGACGTGGAGATGCCGCGGATGGACGGGCTGTCCTTCCTGGAAAAGATCATGACCCTGCGCCCGACGCCGGTCGTCATGGTCTCCTCCCTGACCCAGGAGGGATCGGAGGCGGCGATCCGCGCGCTGGAGATCGGCGCGGTGGACTGCGTGGCCAAGCCCGACGGCTCGGAAGGCCACGGCTTCGAGGCCATGGCGTACGAACTGATCGGCAAGATCCGCATCGCCGCCACCGCGCGCCTGTCGATGCGGCGCCCCCAGCCCGCCGCCGCCACCCTGCCGACGCCGCGCCGCGCCGGGTCGGGCACCCGCTTCATCGCCATCGGCGCCTCCACCGGCGGGGTGGAGCGCATCCGCGACGTGCTGGCCGTCATGCCCGCCGATTGCCCGCCCATCGTCATCACCCAGCATATGGGACCCAGCTACGTCCCCAGTTTCGCCGCGCGGCTCGACCGCATCTCCCCGCCGTCGGTGGAGGTCGCCACCCAGGGCGCCCCGCTGGTCCAGGGCAAGGTCTACATCGCCCCCGGCGACCGGCATCTGGTGGTCGTCCGCGACGCCCACGGCTATTCCTGCCACATCCAGGACGGGCCGGCGGTCAGCGGCCACCGCCCGTCGGTGGACGTGCTGTTCTCCTCGGTCGCCAAGGCCGCTGGGGCGAACGCGGTGGGGGTGATCCTGTCGGGCATGGGCCGCGACGGGGCATCCGGCATGCTGGCGATGCGCGACGCGGGGGCTTATACCATCGGCGAGCAGGAATCGAGCTGCGTCGTCTACGGCATGCCGCGCGCCGCGCGGGACGCGGGGGCGGTCGCCGTCGAACTGCCGCTGGCGCAGATACCGGCCGAGATGCTGCGCGCGTTCGACGCCATCGGCGAACACCGCACGCGCGTGAACTGAGGAGCAGCACCATGTCTTTCTACGGCCGCGCGCCCCGCCTGGAAGCCGGACCGGAACCGCAGGAGCCGGACTTCGCCGGCAACGGCCTGCCCGATGTCGGCGAGAAGATCCCGGTGACCGGGGAGCTTCTGGCGACCTGGATGGGCTACGCCGACATCCAGCGCCGAACGCTGGAGGCCGTGCAGCAGGAGCTGACCCGCACCTCCTCGACGGTGGAGGACGCCACGCTCGACCTCTCCTCCCGCTTCCGCGAGCTGGCCGAGAAGGCACTGCAGCAGTCGGAGCGGGTGGAGCAGATCGTCGGCATGGCCGGCTCGATCTCCATCGACGGCGAGCGGGTGCCGATGGACCAGCTCGTCACCGGCATGCAGCAGATGATCGCGGACATGATCGCGAACATCGTCACCCTGTCACGCCACGCCATGAGCATGGTCTATCTGCTGGACGACGTGCAGAAGGACGTCTCGGAGCTTGAGAAGTCCATCGGCGACATCGACGCCATCAACCGCCAGACCAACTTCCTGGCGCTGAACGCGACCATCGAGGCGAGCCGCGCCGGGGAGGCCGGCAGGACCTTCGCCGTCGTCGCGCAGGAGGTGCGCCACCTGTCCCGCTCCACCGGGGCGCTGGCCGACCGCATGCGCTCCAAGGTCACCGCGGTCGTGAAGGGCGTGCGCAACGGCCACGACATCCTGCGCCAGATCGCCGACACCGACATGTCCCCGCAGATGCTCGCCAAGGAGCGGGTGGACAAGACCATGGACAGTCTGGTGGACCAGACCAACCATTTCCAGGCGGTGCTGGAAACCGCGGCGAACGTGTCGTCGGACATGTCCGCCACCATCAGCCACATGGTCACCGGGATGCAGTTCCAGGACCTGACCAAGCAGCGGCTGGAGGCCATCAACGACAGCCTCGCCATCATGGCCGAAGGGTTGAACGAGCTGGAAAACCGCACCCGCGTCGAAATGCCCGCTTCCTTGGGGCCGCAGGTTCCGCAGGAATGGCTCGACGAACTGCTGGGCCGCTTCAAGCTGAGCGAGATGCGCCAGCGCTTCGTGCGCAGATTGCTGCTGGAAGGGACGGCGCTGGACGAGCATGGCGCGCTTGACGTGGATGCCGGCCAAGGCGACAGTTCCGGCGGCGATATCGAACTTTTCTAAGGTTGTGGGATTCGCTGGAATCCGCAGCCTGTCTTGCCCCATCCTGGCGTGGTCCCCAAAGGCCACCCGCCCCATGACCCTTCAGGAACACCGGACCGATGGACTACGGAATTGAGGACAAGGAGCAGGAAACACTGGTTCGGTTGCGCGGTCGCCTGACCTTCAACGACCACGCCAAGCTGCGCGCCCTGATCCGCGAGATGCTGCAGAACAAGGCCAAGCGCCAGGTGCTCGACCTCTCCACGCTGGAATTCGTCGACTCGGCGGGGATCGGCATGCTGCTGATCGCGCGGGAGGAGATGGCGAACGCGGACAAGCAGCTCATCCTGCGCGCCGCCGCCGGACAGGTCAAACGGGTGCTGACGGTGGCCCAGCTCAACAAGATCGTGACGATCGAGGACTGACCCCCTTGGTCCCATTCCCCACCAACGTCGCCGCCCTGCATGGCTTGGGCGTGCCGCCCGACCGGCTGGAACGGCTGTCGGTGGCGCTTCGGCTTCCGCCCTGGCGGCCCGGCTCCCCGGCGGGAGAGGGTTTCGGCGCCTCCGTGCTGCTTCTGGTGGGCGACATCGACGCCGTGGAGGCGCCGGACTTCTGGCAGCGGCCCTACGGCGCCTGGATCGAGGTCGCCGGCCTGTCCGACGCGCAGATCGTGGAGGCCGCGCGCCGCGCCGCCCGCACCGACCTGTTCGTCCATGTGACGACGGCGACCGCCAACCGGCTGCATCTGGCCGGGCGCATCCTGAACGGGCTGGCGGCCCTGCAGCCCTTGCCGGACGCCCAGCGCGACGACATGGAGCTGGCTCTGCACGAGGCCATCAGCAACGCCGTGGTCCACGGCAACCTTCAGGTCGAAGGCATGAAGGGGCTGAGCGTGGAGGCGCTGGAACGCTTTTCCCACGATCTGGCCGCGCGCTTGGCCGACCCCGCCTTCGCCGGCCGCCGGATCGAGGTGGCCGCCTGGCTGGAGAACGCCGCCGCGGTGGTGGAGGTCGCCGACGAGGGAACCGGCTTCGACCGGCCGGAGCGCATCGACTACGGCGCCTCGGGCCGCGGCCTGGACCTGATCGCCGCCATCGCGGAGGAGATTCAGCTTCTCGACGGCGGGCGCCGCATCCGCATGAGGTTCCCCCTCTGATGGACGCCGCCATCGCCGCCTGCCGCATCCTGGTGGTGGACGACACCGACTTCAACCGCACATTGATCGGCGCCCTGCTGAACGAAGCCGGGTTTCAGAACGTCGTCTACGCCAAGGACGGTTTCGACGCGCTGGCCCAGATCGCGGACGAGGCGCCGGATCTGCTGATCCTCGACATCATGATGCCGGGGATGGACGGATTCGAGGTGTGCCGCCGCCTGCGCGCCGACCACGCTTATGCCGACCTGCCGGTGCTGGTGCAGACCGCCCTGTCGTCCAGCGACGACCGCAACCGGGCCTTCGCCGCCGGAACCACGGATTTGATCTCCAAGCCGCTGGACCGGGCGGAGCTGGTCGCCCGCGTGCGCATCCACTTGCAGAACCGGGTGCTGATCCGCGACCTTCAGGCCTACCGCGCCCGCGTCGAGGGCGAGTTGGCGATGGCGCGCTCCATGTACGACCATCTCCTGCCCTCAGCGTCCCTGTGCGCCTCGCTGAATGAGAGCGCGGGGGTGCAGCTTCGGTCGCACACGGCGCTGTCCTCCGACATGGGCGGCGACCTCTGGGGTGTGCTGCCGTTGGCGAGCGGACGGTTCGGGCTGTTTTTGCTGGACATGGCCGGGCGCGGCGTGTCGGCGGTGCTGAACGCCTTCCGCATGCACACGCTGATCCACGAGCTGGCGCCCCATCTGGGCGACCGGCCCGACGCCTTCCTCACTGAACTGAACGAGCGGGCCGTCAGCCTGCTGGAGCTTGGGCAGCACGCCACGGTGATCTACGGTGTGGTCGATGGGGCTGCGGAGCGCTTCACCTACGCGGCGGCGGCGGCGGCCCCGCCGGTTCTGATCCCGCCGGGCGGCGCGCCGCTGGCCTTCGGTGAGAGCGCCGGCCAGCCGGTGGGCGTCGCCGCCGGAACCCGCTATGAGGAGCGCGGCCTGCCCTTCCCGCCGGATTCCGTGCTGGTCCTGCACTCCACCGCCGTGCTGGAAACGCTGGGTGGCCGCAGCGACGGCTTCACCGGCCTGCTGCGAAGCGCCGCCTCCCAAAACGCCATGGCCAACGCTGAAAGCGGTGCCGCCTTCGCGTCGGTGACCGGCGCGCTTGCCGCCGCGCAGGGCGAGGTGCCGCACGACGACCATACACTGGTCTGGATCGAGCGCGGGGGTGCCCGATGAACGGCCTGCCGGAGGTTCCGGGGCTTGAAGCCGCCCGCGTCCTGGTGGTGGACGACAACCGCGTGAACCGCCACCTGCTTCAGGCATTGCTGGAGCGCGGCGGGGTCAGCCATATCGACATGGCGGAGGACGGCAACGACGCGCTGGCCCGGCTGGACGGCTTCCGGCCCGACCTGATCCTGCTCGACCTGATGATGCCGAACCTGGACGGGTTCGAGATGTGCCGGCGCCTGCGCAAGATCCCCGCCTGGAAGGATCTGCCGGTCCTGGTGCAGTCCAGCCTGAACCGGGCGGAAGACCGCGCCAAGGCTTTCGCCGCCGGGGCCACCGACTATGTGACCAAGCCGATCAACGCGGTGGAACTGCTGGCCCGCGTGCGCATCCACCTCCAGAACCGAGCGCTTCTGCACGATCTCCGGCGCTTCCACGAGCGGACGGAGAGCGAGCTGTCGCTCGCCCGCAAGATGCAGGAACGGCTGATGCCCTCGCCGGAGCGGATGGCCGAGGTGGAGGCTGCGGCGGGGGTGACCATCAACGCCCATTTCGCCCCCTCGTCGGAACTGGGCGGCGACTTCTGGGACCTGCGGCACGACAGCCGGGGCCGGACCACGCTCTACATGGTGGACTTTTCCGGCCATGGCGTGGGGGCGGCGCTGAACACCTTCCGCCTGCACGCGATCTGCCAGCAGATGGACGTGTGCGGCATGACGCCGGCGAGCTTCCTGTCCACCATCAACCGCCGGCTTTGCGCGCTGCTTCCCAACGGGCAATTCGCCACCATGCTGGCCGGGGTGATCGAACCGGCGGAAAACCGCTTCGTCTACGCCTCCGCCGGGTCCACGCGCCCGATGGTCTGGGCACCGGGCGACTCCACCCCGCTTCTGGGCGACAGCGCCGGCCTGCCGCTCGGTCTGCTGGCCTCGGCGGAGTATGAGGAACGTTCCGTCCCCCTGCCGCCGGACGGACGCCTGTTCCTCTATTCGGACGGCGCCATCGAGATCCCGGTCGGCAGCGACGTGCTGGACGAAACCGGCCTCGCCGCCCTGATCACCGAGCGGATGGGCGAGGCGGACGGGGGCCGTTTCCTGGACGGGCTGCTGAACCGCCTGCGCGCCATCGGCCCCATCGACGACGACCTGACGGCGCTGCTGCTGACCCGCACGGGCTGACCTCTTGCCCATGACCGCGCCCGCCAACGCCAACTCCCCTCTTCCCGGCGCCCCTCCTCCCGACGCCCGGTCCTTCCGGGCCGTTCTGGACACCAACATCCTCGTCGGATACGCCTTGCTGGGCGCCGATGTGCCCCGCCGCAGCCTCGCCATCCAGGGCAGCGTGGAGGCGATTCGGTCCCGCGGGGCCGCTTTCGTGTCCGACGCCACGCTGGCTGAACTGCGGGAGGTGCTGATGCGCCCGGACTTCGACCGCTACCGCCCGGCGGAGGAGCGCGCCGCTTTCCTCGCCGCCTTCGCCGCGGAGGCCCGGCGGGTCGAGCCCGCGCCGGTGGGGCGGTTGTGCCGCGACCCCGACGACGACATGTTCCTGGCCGTGGCGCTGGCCGCCGGCGCCGATTGGCTGGTGACGGTGGACCGGCAGCTCCTGTCCGTGCGCCAGGTGGGCCGGACCCGCATCCTGCGCCCCGAACGGTTTCTGGAAGCCATCGCCCAACCCCTCCCCTGCCCCCTCCCCTGACTCCGCTTTCGAAGTTTCCGCTCGACTTCCGGCGTTCGTTCTCTAGAATGAAAAGAGAACACTTCGCAAACTAGCGGTGAACGGATCGCGGGTGACCGGATGAGCACGCAACCCCTCCTGTTCGACAGCCTGCCCGAGACGGAGCGGGCGCGCAAACCGGCGCGCCGGTCCCGCGCCACCACCGTGGCCGAGCCGATGGCCGTCGATGTGGTACGGGAGGATGTGCCGCCCCCGGCCCCGCCACCCCTGACCCTGTCGCTCGTCCCGCCGCCGCCCGTCCCGATGGCCCCGCGCGCCGACTTCGACCCGGCGGCCCTGACCAACGCGGAGTTGCGAGCGCTGGCGCAGGCCCTGCCCGACCACAAGCTGGCCCATCTGCTGATCGAAGCCGCGCGCGAACTGAAGCGCCGCGCCGCTCCGGGAGCGTGGGAGGAGGAAGAGGGGGAGGACGGCCCGTCCGAACCGAATCCCCTGCTGCTGCGCGCCGCCCGGCAGGCGGTCGGCGAATTGTCGGGGGAGGATGGTTGACCAAGTCACGAACACTGACCGATTCACAGAATACGTGTTCGGAAACAAAATAATCCCCCCGCAATAGACCGTTTCGTAC
>JAEYPE010000089.1 GCA_023411035.1 Pseudomonadota bacterium | reverse complement strand
GGTGCCGACACGCCGGAAACGACCAAGCGTGCAGCAGTGACGCTGTATGGCCACGGCTTGTCGTTTCGGACTGTGGGCAAGCTGCTGGGCACGACCGCCCAGTCGGTGTTGCGCTGGGTGGTCGGCTCCGTGGACGAGCACTGCGCCAAGCCGTGCCCGGAACCGGTGAGCGTCATCGAGATCGACGAGATGTGGCACTATGTGGGCAGCAAGGCGCGCAAGCTCTGGATCTGGAAAGCTTATGACCGGGCGCGGGGACGCTTGATCGACTGGGAGTGCGGCGAGCGCGACGAGGCCACTTTCCGGCGCCTGCTCGCCCGGCTTCGGCGCTGGCGCCCCCGGCTGGTCTGCACCGATCATTACGCGCCCTACGAAAACGCCTTGGCCGTCGGGCAGCACTACCAGGGCAAGGATCAGACCGTGGCGCTGGAACGCAACAACGGCCGGCAGCGCCATTGGGTTGGGGCGTGCCGCCGCAAGTCCATCATCGTGTCCAAGTCCGAAGCCATGGTGGACCGGCGCATGGCCCTGTTCGCCCATCTCCACGTCAACGCCGACGCGCCACCGGAAATGCACGTTCTTCCCGGCAGACTGATCGGAAGGAGCGCTCTTGCCTAAACAGCGTCGTTACCCCGTGACACCCTCCAAAGCGTGGGCGGGTCGGGCAACACAATGATCCCATCGAAAGGGCCATTCCATAAAGTGACCGACCGGCGCTTCCTGACCGGGACAACCTGAAGCAAAACCTTTTAAAACAGGCTTTGAGGAGAAGATACGTATTGGCGCAGAATGGCCTTATCGGGGTCGCTGAGACGACCCGCGATTTTCGACCGCCTCAATTGCCACACGACGATTTCGTTGCTGACATTAAAGGTCTGGGCGATGGCTTCAACCCACCGCCCCAATTCCATATTGCGGGAGAAGCGATCCGCATTGCGGGAGAAGCGATCCGCCAGGAAATCGGACGGCAGCAGGAACTCGGCGGCAAAGGCCCGCGCCCGCTTCTCCATATCATCGTCATCGACGCCCCCCACCACATCGGCAAACGGCAGGCCGCTGTGGTAGTCAAAGATAAGATGGCATATCTCGTGAGCCAGTGTTGCACGCTTGCCGCTTTCCCGGCGGTTTCGGCTGCTCTCCGCGTTCAGCAGAACGACAGGCCCTAATTCCTCCCCCCAGCAGGAGACGGCGTCGATCCCATCGTCGGCAAAATCCAGCTGCATCACGGGCACGTCCCAACGCATCAGAATCGCCGCCGGGTCAATGGCCTTCAGCGATGCCTCGCTCAAACCCGACGGAAACAACTGCTTATGAAGCCAGTCAGCCAATTCACGGCCAGCTTGAGCGGGCTTTCGGTCACGCGGGATCACAGGCTTCGCCGCACGCAATCTCTCCAAGTCTGGAGACGACACTTTCGGCTGCCCGCGAAGGGTGGCCAGAACCGTCCGAGCGCTTTCCGGAGACATGGACGCGTTCCAGGCCATTCTGGCGGCCGCCAATATGGGAGTCTCGCGAACCTTGCGGTGCTCACCGTTGTAAAAGCAACTCAGGTTGTCGTTCGCCGCGACCTCGCGCAGGAATTCACCGCTCGCTCCGGTATAGAGGCGCGCGACCGCTTCCGAAAATTCGGGAAGCCTTGCATCCCATTCACGCACCCGCTCGAGGGCAATCGGATCGTCAAGTCCGCGAAGGCGATCTGCAATTCGATCTCCAATGTCGGCCAACGCCTGAACGAACAGGTTATAATCGAAATATTCCGAGAAATCTTTGCCGCTGACGGCAACCAGATGATTCTGGCGCATAACGAAGACATCTGGCACCACAAGTCCCTCAATCGCCCGGGCGAGGTTGTGGCGGTTCTCAAACCAGAACACCTTCTCTTCTTCGTCGAGATAGCGCTCCTCCAAAATGGCCCCGGCCCGCCGCTCCATATCCCAGCGGCGATCGGCAGACGCACGGAGAAGATGCGGCAAAAACGGCTTCACGGGCAGCGGGTAATGCTGCTCCAGGGTCAACGCCAGCCAGTTCTCGGAAAGGAACGCCAGAAGATCGATCCAGTGCCAATGGACACCAAGATCGTCCGCTCTCCCCCACACGACGCGCGTTCCTATGCGCAGCACCGCCTCACCCCCGGTCGCCGTGAAAGCCGTACCGGCTGGAGACTCATTGTCCCACCGGATGCTCAGATCGAATACAGGGGTGTTCTGGGTCATTACGGGTTATCCGCGAACCACGTTTGTATGGCACGCAAGCAATTCTTCTGCTGCGCCTTATCCAACAATTTACGCTGCATCCGGACCGTCATGTCCCGAGACCGCGGCCCACGACATGGGTAGGCATGGTACGACTTGCCAGGGTTAGTTTCCACAGCCTTGTAAATCACGCCATCGTGAATGTTATAAAAATATTTCGGATGCTCCTTGAACCATTCGGGTGGGCTATCCGGGATACCATCATTCAAGAGAGCCTCGGCCTGCTCAATGTCGATGTTCGCCGGGCATTTTCCCTCAGGGTTGCCAGCCCTGTCGGTCACGAAGCCGGCGTGATCCTCATCCCATTCATGCTTGATTTTCCTGTCACGCGCATCACGCTTTGGCTCATAGGAAAAACGCACACCACCCACTCGCACAGCCCCATACTTTCGATCGAAGGGTATAACCAAAAAGGAGAAAAAAGAAAACAGGAATTCAACTCTCTCGGCGCAAGGCATCCCTCACCGTCTCTGCCGTCAGCGCCCCACGGCCCGCCAGCCGATGTCGCGGCGGCAGAAGCCGTCCGGCCAGTCCAGCGCGTCCACGCCCCGGTAAGCGCGCTTCTGCGCCTCGGCCACGGTCGGGGCCATGGCGGTCACGCCCAGGACGCGCCCGCCGGTGGACAGCACCCGCCCACCGTCCGCCAGTTTCGTGCCGGCGTGGAAGACCGTCACGCCCTCCACCGCGTTGGCGGAGTCGAAGCCCTTGATCTCCGTGTTCTTCACGTAATCGCCGGGATAGCCCTTCGCGGCCATGACGACGCACAGCGCCGTCTCGTCGTGCCAGCGCAGGTCGATGTTCTTCAACTGGCCGTCCGCCGCCGCCACCAGCGCGGCCAGCGCGTCGGACTTCAGGCGCATCATCAGCGTCTGGCATTCCGGGTCGCCGAAGCGGACGTTGAACTCCAACGTCTTCGGCACCGGGTTGCCGTCCGCGTCCTTCCCGATCATCAGACCGGCGAACAGCACGCCCTTGAAGGGACGGCCCTCCGCCGCCATGCCCTTGACGGTCGGCTCCACGATCTCGCGCATCACGCGGGCCTGAAGGTCCGGGGTCAGCGCCGGGGCCGGGGAATAGGCGCCCATGCCGCCGGTGTTCGGGCCGGTGTCGCCGTCGCCCACCGCCTTGTGGTCCTGGGCCGAGGCCAGCGGCAGGGCCGATTCGCCGTCGCACAGAGCGAAGAAGCTGACCTCCTCGCCGTCCAGGAACTCTTCCACCACCACCTCGGCCCCGGCGGCGCCGAAGCGGCCTTCAACCAGAGCCTCGTCGATGGCGGCGAAGGCTTCCTCCTGGGTGCGGGCGACGGTCACGCCCTTGCCGGCGGCCAGACCGTCGGCCTTCACCACGATGGGGGCGCCGTTCTTGCGCACGAAGTCCTTGGCGGCCTCCACGTCCTTGAAGCGGCCATAGGCGGCGGTCGGCACGCCATACTTGGCCAGGATGTCCTTCATGAAGCCCTTGGAGCCCTCAAGCTCCGCCGCCGCGGCGCTGGGGCCGAACGCCTTGATGCCGATGGCGGTCAGCTTGTCAACGAGGCCCAGCACCAGCGGCCCTTCCGGCCCGACGACCACGAAGTCGACGGCGTTGTCCTGCGCGAAGCGGACCAGGGCGTCCACATCCTCCGCGCCGATGGCGACGCATTCGGCCACATCCGCGATGCCGGCGTTGCCGGGGGCGCAGTAGAGCTTGTCGCAGAGCGGCGAGTTCTGAATGGCCCAGCACAGCGCATGCTCGCGCCCACCCGACCCGACCACCAGGACTTTCATGGCACCCCGTCCTTCCACGCTTGTTGCCGACACCGCGCCTTGTATCATGGTGCCGCCATGACTCAAGACCTTGATACGCCCCCGTCCCTCATAGCAGCCGAGCCGCGCCCCGGTTCCAACCTGCCGGAATATTCGGTGGGCGACCTCGCCCGGCGCCTGAAGCGCAGCATCGAGGAGGAGTTCGGCTTCGTCCGCGTGCGCGGCGAGATCTCGCAGCCCAAGCGGCACAGCTCCGGCCACTGCTACCTCCGCCTGAAGGACGACACGGCGGTGATCGAGGCGGTGTGCTGGCGCGGCACCGTGTCGAAGCTGGCCGTCCAGCCGGCGGAGGGGCTGGAGGTCATCGTCACCGGGCGCATGACGACCTACCCCGGACGCTCGCAATACCAGCTCGTCATCGAGTCGATGGAGCTGGCCGGCGAGGGCGCCCTGCTGAAGATGCTGGAGGAGCGCAAGAAGCGCCTCGCGGCGGAGGGGCTGTTCGACGCGGCGCGCAAGAAGCCCATCCCCTTCCTGCCGGACGTGATCGGCGTCGTCACCTCCCCCACCGGGGCGGTCATCCGCGACATCCTGCACCGGCTGAATGACCGCTTCCCGCGCCGGGTCCTGCTCTGGCCGGTCGCCGTGCAGGGGGAGCGCGCGGCGGCGGAGGTCACCGCGGCCATCGAGGGCTTCAACCGCATCCCGCCCGGCGGCCCGGTGCCGCGCCCGGACCTGCTGATCGTGGCGCGCGGCGGCGGCTCGCTGGAAGACCTGATGGCCTTCAACGAGGAAAACGTGGTCCGCGCGGCGGCGGCCAGCCGCATCCCGCTGATCTCGGCGGTGGGGCACGAGACGGACACCACCCTGATCGACTTCGCGTCCGACCGCCGCGCCCCCACCCCCACGGCGGCGGCGGAGATGGCCGTGCCGGTGCGGGCGGAGCTGCTGGCCCAGGTGCTGGACGACGAGCGGCGGATGATCGGCGCCGCCACGCGGATGCTGGCCGAACGCCGGACGCGGGTGGAGGGGCTGGCCCGCGGGCTGGGCGATCCGCGCGCCCTTCTGGAGGGCCACGCCCAGCGGTTGGACGACCGGGCGGAGCGGCTGACGCTCGCCGCCGCCGCCCTGCTGGAACGCCGCCGCACCCGCCTGAACGAGCTGGGCGCGACGCTCCGTCACCCACGGGAGAAACTGGCGGAGGCCGGACAGCGGCTGGCGTCGGAATCCCGCGCCCTGGACGGCGCGCTGCGCCACGCCGTCGTGACCGCGCGCGGCCAGTATGAGCGGGTGGGCGGTCGCCTGTCGCTCGGCCCGATCCGGGTGAAGTTCGGCGACGGCGGACGGCGGCTGGCCGACCTGACGCCACGGCTGGACCGTAGTTACGGCAAGGCGGTGGAGGAGCGCGCGGCGAAGCTGGCGGCGGTCGGGCAGCTTCTGGAAAGCTATTCCTACAAGGGCGTCCTGGCGCGCGGCTTCGCCCTGGTGGAGGCCGGTGACGGCAAGCCCCTGACCAGCGCCGCCCAGGCCGCGCCGGGTCTGGCGGTGTCGCTGGTCTTCGCCGATGGCCGGGCCGCCGCGACGGTGGACGGCGGGCCGCAGGTGGAGGTTCCGCCCGCCGCCGAACCGGAACCGAAGCCCAAGGCCGCCAAGGTCAAGCCCGAACCGAAGAAGCCGCAGCGCCCGCCGGTTCAGGGGAGTCTTTTCTGACATTCGAAAGCGTTGTCCCCTCCCCTGCGCAGCGGGGGAGGGTTAGGGAGGGGGCAACCGCAGCAGCAATGCCCCTCAAACCGCCCCGACGAAGCTCCATCGCACCGTCTCGCCGCTGCGGAAGGGCAGCACGGCCTCGCCATCGGCGGTCAGCACGATGTCCGGGGCGGTGAAGGGGGTGCGCTCCAGCACCACCTTGTCCTCGTTGACCGGCAGGCCGTAGAAGCGCGGGCCGTTCAGGCTGGCGAAGGCTTCCAGCTTGTCCAGCGCGCCCGCCTCCTCGAAGGCTTCGGCGTAGAGTTCCAGGGCGTTGGCGGCGGTGAAGCAGCCGGCGCAGCCGCAGGCGCTCTCCTTCGCGGTCACCGGGTGCGGGGCGGTGTCGGTGCCCAGGAAGAACGGACCCTCCCCCGACGTCGCGGCCTCGACCAGAGCCACGCGGTGCGTTTCGCGCTTGGCGATGGGCAGGCAGTAGAGGTGCGGACGGATGCCCCCGGCGAACAGGTGGCTGCGGTTGATCAGCAGATGGTGCGCCGTGATGGTGGCGCCGACCCGGCCCGACGCCGCGTGTTCCCGCACGAAGGCCACGGCCTCCGCGGTGGTCGCGTGCTCCAGAACCACGCGCAGAGCCTTGTAACGCTCCAGCAGCGGGGCAAGGATGCGTTCGATGAAGACGGCCTCGCGGTCGAAGATGTCCACGTCGGCGTCGGTCACCTCGCCATGGATCAGCAGCGGCATGCCGATCTCCGCCATGCGCTCCAACACCGGGGCGATCTTGCCGAGGTCGGTCACGCCGTGGGCGCTGTTGGTGGTGGCGTTGGCCGGGTAGAGCTTTGCCGCGGCGAAAACGCCGTCCTCGAAGCCCTCGGCCAGATCGTCGGCGTCGGTGCCGTCCGTCAGATAGGCGGTCATCAGCGGGGTGAAGGAGTGGCCCGCCGGCAGGGCCGCCAGGATGCGGTCCCGATAGGCCGCGGCGTCGGCGGTCTTCGTCACCGGCGGCTTCAGGTTCGGCATGATGATGGCGCGGCCGAACTGGCGGGCGGTGAAGGGCAGCACCGCCTTCAGCATGGCGCCGTCGCGCAGGTGCACATGCCAGTCGTCGGGACGGCGAAGGACGAGACGGTCGGTGGGCATGGCGGCTCCGGGCGCGGCAGAAGGGGATTTCCCGGAGTTCTAGACCCTTACGCAGGCGCGCTCAACGGTAACCGGGCGCTATCCGGCCACTGCGCTGGTGACGGGGGCGGCGAAAGCCGCTAGAACCCTAGCCGAATCCCTAGGGACATTCGAAGCCGGACCCGCGCCGATGAGCCTGATCACCCCCCGCACCCCGCCCGGAACGATGGAACTGCTGCCGCGCCAGCAGGTGGCCTTCCAACGTCTTCTCGACACCATCCGCCGCGGTTACGAGCGGTTCGGCTTCGTGCCGGTGGAAACCCCGGTGTTCGAGACGGTGGACACCCTGCTGACCAAGTCCGGCGGCGAGACGGAGAAGCAGGTCTATTTCGTCCAGTCCACCGGCGCCATCCAGCAGGGGCACAAGCCGGACATCGCGCTGCGCTTCGACCTGACCGTCCCGCTCGCCCGCTATGTGGCGGAGCATGAGCGCGACCTCGCCTTCCCCTTCCGCCGCTACCAGATCCAGCGCGTCTACCGCGGGGAGCGGGCGCAGCGCGGGCGCTTCCGCGAATTCTACCAGTGCGACATCGACGTGATCGGCAAGGACAGCCTGTCCCCGCACTACGACGCGGAGATCCCGGCGGTCATCTACCACGTCTTCAGCGAGTTGGACTTCGGCGGCTTCACCATCAACGTGAACAACCGCAAGGTCCTGCTGGGCCTGCTGGACGGGCTGGGCGTGGACGATGCGGAGAAGCGCGTCCTGGTCCTGCGCGAGATCGACAAGCTGGACAAGATCGGCCGCGACAAGGTGCGGGACAGCCTGACCGGCCTCGGCATGACCGCGGAGGCGGCGGAGACGATCCTGTCCCTGATCGACGCCAAGGGCAGCAACGAGGAGACGCTCGCCGCCCTCAACGCGCTGGGCATCGAGAACGAGACCTTCCGCCAGGGCGTGTCGGAACTGACCACCGTCGTCGAGGGGCTGAAGGCGTTCCAGGTGCCGGACGGGGTGGTGCGCATCAATCTCGCCATCGCGCGCGGGCTCGACTACTACACCGGCACGGTCTACGAGACCTTCCTGAACGACCATCCGGGCATCGGCAGCGTGTGCTCCGGCGGGCGCTACGACAACCTCGCCAGCCACTACACCAAGTCGAAGCTGCCGGGTGTGGGCATCTCCATCGGCGCGACGCGGCTGTTCTACCAGCTGATGGAGGCCGGCATCATCAAGGACGGCGGGGCCACCGCCCAGGTCCTGGTGACGCAGATGGACCCGTCCCTGTCCGCCGACTACTACGGTCTGGCGACGGCGCTGCGGGCTGCGGGCATCAACACGGAAATCCAGCTCGACGGCGGCAAGCTCGCCAAGCAGATGAAGTACGCCGACAAGGCGGGCATTCCGCTGGTGGTCCTGATGGGCTCCGACGAGAAGGCGCGCGGCACGGCGACGCTGAAGCATCTGGTGAAGGGCGAGCAGGTCGAAGTCCCGCTGGCCGACCTCGCCGCCAAGGCGAAGGAGTTGCTGGGGGCATAGGCCCAGCCACCGAAAGCCTCCCCCATGGCCACCGTCGCCGAAGCCCTGAACCTCGCGCTCGACCATCATCTGTCCGGGCGGCTGGAGGAGGCGCGGCTGCTCTACGGCCGCATTCTGGAGGCGGACCCGGACAACCCCCACGCCCTCCATTTCGGCGGGCTGCTGGCGGCCCAGACCGGCGGGGTGGCGGACGGGGTGGCGATGATCCGCAAGGCGGCGGCCCTGCTGCCGCTCGCCGCCGACATCCACGGCAATCTCGGCAAGGCACTGGTGGCGCTGGGCACGGCGGAAGCCGCCACGCAGGCCGCCGCCGCCTTCCGCAACCTCCTGGCCCTGCGACCGGACGGCGCCGGCGACTGGTTCTCCCTGGGCGGTGCCCTGACCGAAGCGGGGGATGGCCCAGCCGCCCACCGCGCCCTGACCCGCGCCCTGGACGCCAGCGGTGCCGCCGGCAGCGAACCGCTGGCCGAGGCGTTCGAACGGGCCGGGATGCTGCTCTACGCCGCCGCCGACTGGGCGGGCGCCACCGACGCCTTCCGCAAGGCGCGGAGCCTCGCCCCACATCGCGCCGAGGCGCACCGGAAACTCGGCGCGGCGCTGGGCCAAGCCGGCGACCCGGACGGCGCCGTGGAGGCTCTGGGCGAAGCGCTGCGGCTGGACCCCACCCTCACCGACGCGCAGACCAACCTCGTCCATCTGCTGGTCACGCTGGGCCGCTTCGACGAGGCGGAGCGGGCCGGGCGCCGGGCGGTGGTTCTGGACCCCGGCAACCCCGACGCCTACGGCAACCGGGTGCCGCTGCTGGAACAGACCGTCCGCGTCGGGGAGGCGTTGCGCCAGTGCGAGCGGGCGGCGCGCCTCGCCCCGGAACGGGCGGCGTTCCACCGCAACCGCCTGTCCCTGCTGCTGCACGAGGGCCGCCGCGAGGACGCCATCGCCGCCGGACGGGAGGCCGTGCGCCTCGCCCCCGCCGACGCCGACGCCCATCTGGCGCTGGCCATCGCCCTGCTCGCCTCCGGCCAGTTCCGCGAGGGGTGGGAAGAGTTCGAATGGCGGTGGGAGACCCGGCAACTCGACCCCGTGCACCGCCGCTTCGATCAGCCGCAATGGACGGGGGCGGAGGATGTGGCGGGCCGGACGATTCTGCTCTACGCCGAACAGGGGCTGGGCGATACCTTGCAGTTCGTCCGTTACGCGCCGCTGCTGGCGGAACGGGGAGCGCGGGTCGTCGTCGGCTGCTCACCCGCGCTGGTCCGGCTGATGGAGCGGGTGGACGGCGTGTCCGCCGCCGTCGCCTGGGGCGGGGAGCTGCCCGCCTTCGACATGCACATCCCGATGATGAGCCTGCCCCGCGCCTTCGGGACCGATCTGAGCAGCATCCCGGCCCCGGTGCCCTATCTGCACGCCGATCCCGCCGATGTGGCGGTCTGGCGCCAGCGGGTACCGGCGGAAGGACGGCTGCGCGTCGGCCTGGTCTGGGCGGGATCGCCGCGGACGGTGCGCGGGGTGGCGAGCCCCATCGACCGGCGGCGCAGCCTGCCGCTGGCCGCCCTGGCTCCCCTGGCCGATGTGCCGGGGGTGCGCTTCGTCAGCCTTCAGATGGGACCGGGCGCCGCCCAACTGGCCGAGGCCCCGGCGGGGATGGAGATCGCCGACCCCATGGGGAGCGTCAGGGACTTCGCCGACACGGCGGCGCTGGCCGAGACGCTGGACCTCGTCATCACGGTGGACACCTCCGTCTGCCATCTCGCGGGCGGGCTGGGGCGGCCCGTCTGGATGCTCTCGCGCGCCGACGCCTGCTGGCGCTGGCTGGGCAACCGGGAGGACAGCCCCTGGTACCCGACCATGCGGGTCTTCGGCCAGAAACGGTCCGGCGACTGGACTGGCGTGGTGGCACGCGTCCGCACGGCGTTAACGGATTTCGTGTTAACGGATTTCGCGGCGGCGAACGGCCCCGCATCTTAACCACACAACCGTTGGGCGCATTTGTGGCAGCGCCGCAACGACTCCCTACGAATTTGAGTTACACCGGTTTTGAAGCGGAATCATACCCCTTCCAGACGGGGGATTACACCGGTTGTTAACCAAGGCGCTTCTACCTTCCGGCCATATCGTTCGGCCTTTTTGCCGAGCACTTTAACCAAGTCGCGGGTATTCCCCGCGGTCATGGCTGGAGCCGGCATGTCTCGGTTGTGGGTGCGGCGTGCGATCTGGGGTGTGACGCTGGCGGCGGCGCTGGGCGGCGGCGCCCTTCTGGCGCACGAGGAGATGCGCACCTCGCGGTTGCAGGCCCGTCTGCTCGCCGGCTACGCCAAGGACATGACCTACACGCTGCGCGAGGGGCCGAACCCCGCCGCGCGCCACCCCACCCAGGGTCCCTACAACGAGCGGATGGGCTATGTCGGCCTGCCCGGCTATCTGCGCTCGCTGACGTCGGACATGTATGCGGTGGAGATGCAGGCGCATCTGTCGCCCACCCTCGACCGTTTCATGGCCGCGGGCGGCTTCCCGATCTACCACGAGAAGACGCGCGCCGGTCTGACCCTGCTGGACCGCAACGGCGGCACGCTGTTCTCCGCCCGCTATCCCGAGCGGGTCTTCGCCCGGTTCGAGGATGTGCCGCCGCTGGTCGCCGACACGCTGCTGTTCATCGAGAACCGCGAGTTGCTGAACGACGACGAGCCGCGCCGCAACCCCGCCGTGGAGTGGGACCGCTTCGCCGGCGCCGTGGCGATGCTGCCCGTGCAATGGATCAGGCCGGGCCAGCGCTCCCCCGGCGGTTCCACCCTGGCGACGCAGATCGAGAAGTACCGCCACTCCCCCGACGGCCAGACCAGCGGCGCCAGCGAAAAGCTGCGCCAGATGATCTCGGCCAGCACGCGCGCCTATCTGGACGGCGAGGACACCAGCGCCCACCGCCGCCGCATCCTGGTCGATTACCTGAACTCCACCCCGCTGACGGCGCGGCCCGGCTTCGGCGAGGTGAACGGGTTGGGCGACGGGCTGTGGGCCTGGTTCGGCACCGACCTCGCCATCGCGGAAAAGGTGCTGTCGGATGAGCCCGCCGACCCGCTCGCCCTGCAACTGAAGGCGCTGGCCTACAAGCAGGTGCTGAGCCTTCTGCTGGCCCAGCGCCGCCCCTCCTATTATCTGATCCAGGACCGGCAGGCGCTGGAACGGCTGGCCGACAGCCATCTGCGCGTGCTGCACAACGCGGGCGTGATCGACGCCGCGCTGCGCGACGCGGCACTCGGCCTGACGCTGAAGTTCCGCGAGGACCCGCCGCAGGCCCAGACCGCCAGCTTCGTGGAACAGAAGGCCCCCAACGCCATCCGCGCCCGGCTTCTGTCCATGCTGGGGGTGCCCAGCCTCTACCAGCTCGACCGCCTCGACCTGACCGCCGAATCGACGCTGGACGCCCCAACCCAGCAACGTGTGGTGGAGGTGCTGGCGAAGCTGGGCGATCCGGTCTTCGCCGCGCAGATGGGGCTGACCGGCGAACGGCTGCTGGACGTGAAGGGCAACGACCTGTCCAAGGTCATCTACTCCGTCACCCTGTACGAGCGGGGGCCGGACGCCAATTACCTGCGCGTCCAGGCCGACAACCTCGACCAGCCGCTGGACATCAACGAGGGCGCCAAGCTCGACCTCGGCTCCACGGCGAAGCTGCGCACGCTGGCGACCTACCTGGAGATCGTGGCGGAACTGCACACCCGCTACGCCCACCTGCCCAAGGACTTCCTCGCCGACGTGGAGGAGGAGGCGTCCGACAACCTGACGCGCTGGTCGGCGAACTGGCTGGCGACCTCCGGCAACCGTGGGCTGACCGCCATGCTGGACGCCGCCATGGACCGCCGCTATTCGGCCAACCCCGGCGAAGCCTTCTTCACCGGCGGCGGGCTGCACAGCTTCGTGAACTTCAACCCCAGGGACAACGGCAGCATCCCGACCGTGACGGAGTCGCTGCGCAATTCGGTCAACCTGCCCTTCATCCGCATGATGCGCGACATCGTGCAGTTCTACATGGCCGAAGGCGGCGACGACAGCACCGACATCCTGCACAACCCCGACCATCCCGCCCGCCAAGCCTATCTGGCCCGCTTCGCCGACAAGGAAGGCAGCGACTTCCTGAACCGTTTCTACAACAGCTACCGGAAGCACACACCGGACGAGACGCTGAACATGCTGGCCAGCCGGTCGCGCCCGATGCCGCACCGCCTGGCGGTCATCTTCCGCACCGTGCGCCCGCAGGCCGGGGTGAAGGAGTTCGGCGCCTTCCTGCGCGCCCGCCTGCCGGACGCGAAGCTGGACGACGCCGACATCGCCGCGCTCTACGGCAAATACGGGCCGGGCAAGTTCCCGCTGAACGACCTCGGCTATCTGGCGCGCGTCCATCCGCTGGAGCTGTGGCTGGTCTCCTACCTGCAAAAGCGCCCCGACGCCAAGCGGCAGGAGGTGCTGGAGGCCAGCGTGCAGGAGCGCCAGGAGAGCTATCGCTGGCTGTTCAAGAAGGGGCAGTCCGCGCAGAACACCCGCATCCGCATCGGGCTGGAGGAGGAAGCCTTCCAGCGCATCACCGAGCAATGGCGCAAGCTGGGCTACCCGTTCGAAACGCTGGTTCCGTCCCTCGCCACGGCGATCGGCAGCTCCGCCGACCGCCCGGCGGCCCTGGCGGAGCTGGTGGGCATCATCCAGAACGACGGCGTGCGCCAGCCGACCGTGCGCGTGCGCAAGCTGCACTTCGCCGCCGGCACGCCTTATGAGGCCATCGTCGGGCTGGGCGAGATGCGCGGCCAGCGCGTGATGAAGGCGGAGGTGGCGGCCACCCTGCGCAAGGCGCTGATGGACGTGGCGCAGAACGGCACGGCCAAGCGCGTCTGGGGTTCCTTCCGCGACTCCGAGGGCGCGATCATCCCGATCGGCGGCAAGACCGGCACAGGCGACCACCGGCTGGACCGCTACGGCCCCGGCGGGCAGCTGATCGAATCGCGGGCGGTGAACCGGACGGCGACCTTCGCCTTCTACATCGGCGACCGCTTCTTCGGCACCATGACCGCCTTCGTCCAAGGGCCGGAAGCCGACAACTACCGCTTCACCAGCGCCCTGCCCGCCCAATTGCTGAAAAGCATCGCCCCGGCCCTGCAACCCCTCATCGACCCCGGCGTGACCAAGACGGCGGACACCGGCAAGCCGCAGACGGGTTTGTGACCGGGACCGATCCCGGACAGCGAAAGGCCCGCCCCGACGAACCGGAGCGGGCCTTTTTCGTGATCCGGAAAATGCCGCTGGGGCCTTACGCCAGAGCGGCCTCTCGCGGGCCGGCGACAACCGCCGGCAGGCTGGCCAGCAGCAGTTCAAGCTCCGCCGCGGCGATGTTCGGCGGCAGGTCCGGACGGTAACCGCGCAGCGTCACCAGCGCCCGTTCGAAGGCGCTTTCATGATCGCCCTGGTCCAGATCGCTTTCGTCCAGCGCCGCGAGATAGGCGCGCGCGACGGCGGCGGTTTCCTCCGGCGTCAGATCATCGACCTGCAAAGACACGATAGGGAGCATGATGGCGGTTCCCGTACGGACTGATGCGGAAATCATCACGCTACCGAAACATGGTTAACAAGCCGTTGCCAACTCCACGCTGCGGCCCCGCGCAAAAGGGGGAAGCGTCAGGGGCGCGGTCCAAAGCCACGCCCCCGAACCGGCCACAAGCGGCTCAGCTCTCGCCGTAGATCTGCTCCTGCTGGTAGGCGACGATGCCCACGCGCTGGATCAGGTCGAGCTGTGTCTCGATCCAGTCGATGTGCTCTTCGGTGTCGTCGAGCAGTTCGGTGAGCTGTGCGCGGGTTTCGTAGTCGCGGACCTGCTCGCACAGGGTGATGGCGTCGATCAGGTCGGTGCGGGCCTTGTGCTCCACCTTCAGATCGTTGCCGAGGATTTCCGGCACGTCCTCACCGATCAACAGCTTGCCCAGATCCTGAAGGTTGGGAAGACCTTCCAGGAACAGGATGCGCTCGATGACCTTATCGGCGTGCTTCATCTCGTCGATGGATTCCACGTAGATCTTGTGCGCAATGCGCTTCAGGCCCCAGTTCTTCAGCATGCGGGCATGCAGGAAGTACTGGTTGATCGCCGTCAGCTCGTTGGTCAGGATCTTGTTCAGATGGGTGATGACCTGCGGATCGCCCTTCACGTCCTGCCTCCAGCGGTTTGTTTGTCGGATTGCTGTGCTTCTGGAATGACCATGCCCCATTTTTTGCACCTTGGCAACCGGCTGGAAAGCAAAACCCAGAACATTCACATCACCCCCCTAAACCTCCCTCTGACATTGAGAGTGAATCTCATGCCAGATTACCAAAGCTATTGCCGATAGACATTTTGACAAGGATTCGCGCAGCCATTCCTTGAGTTTTTTCTTTCCAGATCAGACTGAAAACACCGATTTTGCAAACCGATACCGTTGCGGACGAACCATCGGCCTGATCGGAGAGAGATGACTCACCTCTTTTCTCTTCTCCGGTCGCAGAGATTCGAGCCGCACGCTTTCCGCGCGGGAAACGTCATAAGTGAACGACCCCAGCAGCCGTTCCTCCCGATTGATACAGGCGCATCCGAACACTCTGTTCCGATGGCCGGCGAAATAAACCGCCAAGGGCCCGGTCAACAGGAATTCCAAGCAGGACTTTCCGCGCAAGGCAAAGGTCTGCTGGACGACGTACGTGGCACTCCGAAGCGCCGCCCGAACCGTGGCCGCTGAACTCGTGGTGCGGGCGGCGGGACTCGAACCCGCATGCCGTTGGCGAGGGATTTTAAGTCCCTTGCGTCTACCGATTCCGCCACGCCCGCGCACCATCGGCGGACCGGTTCGGTGAACGGGTTGCCCCGCCCGCCGGAGTTGCATATCATTGTATGCAGCCTACCGTTCCGCCGGATTGACTTAGACAATCGGCGGGCGTTTGGTCAAGGATGCAGCGCGTTTCGGGCGGATGGCCCGTAAAAATCCTTCGCAACCCTGGCGTTCAAGGGAGGTGGCCTTGGAATCGATCAACTGGTTGGGTGTGGCGAGTCTGCTGATGATCGCCTTGCTGATCGTTCCGGGTGCCTTGCGGCGCAACCGCGGAACCTGGCTTCCCTATGCAGCGGTCTGGATCGCCGCCATCCTGGCGCTGGTCTGGGCGTATGACACCTTCGGGCCGTTCTGACCGGCCCGTGCCCTTCCTGGCTTTCGTCCGGCGCCGGTCAGGGCCGCGTGTCCTCGTTCAGGGCCATGATGCCGATGCCCATCGCCACGCTGCCGAAGGTGAGGATGAGGCTGGCGTACAGCATGACCGCAGCAACAATGCCGTAATCGCTGTTCCCCATCAGGGTCGCAAGATTGGCGACATCGAAAATCAGAAGCCCCGTCGCCAGAACAACAGCCCCGGCCACGCCGGATGCCAGATGTTTCAGCAAGAACAGGATCGCCGCTTTTTCAAAAGGTTTCATGGCACGACTTTTCATACCGTCACGTCCCAATCTTCAACATAGAATTGCCAACAGCGGCGGCAATATGACCAGGCATGGCTTAGTGTCGTAGGGACCCCCCTCTAGCCTTTGGTCCCCACCGTGACGTTCGGCGTACCGCCCAAGCGCAGGACAATGCCGGCCAGTTCCTCCGTCGCGGCCATCACCCGGGTCTCGTCGGTGCCGCGCAGCACGAGGCTGACGCCGAAGAAGCCGTTCCGGAAATAGGGATAGCTGCCGATCTCCAGGTCCGGATAGCGGTCCTGCAACGCTCCCAGATCCGCGGCGATCTGCCCCTCGGCCAGCGCGCAGGCGACCGTGCGCGCGTGCAGTTCCGGCCCGCCTTCCAACTGCGGCAGGATGCCGTCCAGCATCGCCTGCATGATGTTGGGCACACCCGCCATGACGTAGACGTTGCCGATCCGAAAGCCGGGCGCGGCGCTGATCGGGTTGTCGATCAGCACGGCACCCGCCGGGATGTTGGCCATGCGCAACCGCGCCTCGTTCAGCTTCGACGGGTCGCCGTAATGCCGCTCCAGCCGGGCGACGGCCTCCGCGTTGCGCTCCAGCGGAACGCCGAAAGCCTTGGCGACGCAGGCGGACGTGATGTCGTCGTGGGTCGGGCCGATGCCGCCCGTGGTGAAGACATGGCCGTACCGGCCGCGCAGGGCGTCCAGGGCCGCGATGATCTCCTCCTCCACGTCGGGGACGACGCGCGCCTCGCGCAGGCGGATGCCGATTCCGGCCAGCTTTTCCGCGATGTGCGGCAGGTTGGCGTCCTTGGTGCGGCCCGACAGGATCTCGTTGCCGATGATGAGGACGGCGGCGGTCGGGCTCGGAATCGGCGTGGCGGTGGGCGTGGACATGCGGAGTCGGCTCCGTTCTCGATTGGGGTACGAACGACGGGACCGGCGGGCTTGCCGGACGGAGGGGGTGCGCTTTAACGTAGGGCTCAAGATGCTCTTCCCCACCCCCCTCCTGCAAGGCCGCCTCGTCCGCCGCTACAAACGCTTCCTCGCGGATGTGGATCTCGACGGCGCCCTGGTCACCGCCCATGTGCCGAATTCGGGCAGCATGATCGGGCTGGACGCCCCCGGCTCCGCCGTCTGGCTGTCGCGGTCGGACAATCCCAAACGCAAGCTCGCCCACACGCTGGAGTTGGTGGAGGCGCCGGACGATCCCGGCGCGCCCTGCCTCGTCGGCGTCAACACGTCGCACCCCAACGGGCTGGTCGCCGCCGCCATTGCCGCCGGCACCATCCCGGAACTGGCGGGCTATGCCCGGCTGCGGCGCGAGGTGAAGTACGGGCGCAATTCCCGCATCGACATCCTGCTGGAGGACGACCACCGTCCGCCCGCCTATGTCGAGGTCAAGAACGTCCACCTGCGCCGTCCCGCGCGGGGCGACGGGCTGGCCGCGGAGTTCCCGGACTGCGTGACCGCCCGCGGGGCCAAGCATCTGGTGGAAATGGCGGAGATGGTGCGCCAGGGCGCGCGGGCCGTCATGGTCTACCTTGTGCAGCGGGCCGACTGCGCCTACTTCCAGGTCGCCGCCGACATCGACCCCACCTACGCCGCCGGATTGCGCCACGCGCTCGAATCGGGGGTGGAAGCCGTGTGCTGGTCCTGTAGGATCACGCCGGAGGCGATCGAGCTGGAACGGCCGCTGCCGATCCGCACGGATTGACCGCATTCTCCGTCGGCCGCCGGATGCATCCGGGCCGACCCGATCTTCAGGGACCTGATCTGTAGAGGACGACTCTCTTGGACCACGACGACCTCGATTCCCATCGCATCCGGATTCATGGGCCGGAGGACTTCGAGGGCATGCGCAAGGCCGGACGGCTGGCCGCGGCCACGCTCGACTTCATCACGCCCTACGTCCAGCCGGGCGTCACCACCGGCGAGTTGGACCGGCTGCTGGAGCAATACATCCGCGACCACGGCGGCATTCCGGCCCCGCTCGGCTACCGCGGCTTCCCGCGGGCCAACTGCATTTCGGTCAACCATGTGGTCTGCCACGGCATCCCCGGCGACAAGCGGCTTCAGAACGGCGACATTCTGAACATCGACGTCACCCCCATCCTGGACGGCTGGTACGGCGACAGCAGCCGGATGTATCTGTGCGGTGACGTGGGCGTGAAGGCGCGCAAGCTGGTGGAGGTCACCTACGACGCGCTGATGATCGGCATCGATCAGGTGAAACCGGGCGCCACGCTGGGCGACATCGGCCACGCCATCCAGACCTTCGCGGAAAGCCACCGCTATTCGGTCGTGCGCGACTTCTGCGGCCACGGTCTGGGCCGCGTCTTCCACGAGCCGCCGTCGGTCCTGCATTTCGGCAACCCCGGCACCGGTGCGGTGCTGCGGGAAGGCATGATCTTCACCATCGAGCCGATGATCAACGCCGGGCGCTACGACGTGAAGATCCTGGGCGACGGCTGGACCGCCGTGACCAAGGACAAGTCGCTGTCCGCCCAGTTCGAGCATTCCATCGGCGTGACCAAGGACGGTTGCGAGATCTTCACCCTGTCCCCCGCCGGCTTCACCAAGCCCCCCTACACCGTCCCGGCGGAGGAAGCGACCGCGGCGGTGTGATTTTCCCGCCAAAAGGGTATAGTCCCGGCGCACACATTCGTATGATGGCGTCGGGATGGCGGGACGGAAGAGCGCAAAGGGGCTTGGGGACGCGGGATCGGCTCAGGGCCTGCCGGGGCTGGAGCCGCCCGCCGCCTCCCCTATGGAGGAGCCTCAGTACGAGCCCCATTACAAGGGCCACCGCCAGCGGCTCTACACCCGCTTCCTGGACGGCGGACCGGACGCGCTCCAGGATTACGAGCTGCTGGAGATGATCCTGTTCGCGGTGAACCCGCGCCGCGACGTGAAGCCGCTGGCGAAGGCGCTGATCCGCGATTTCGGAGACATCTGGAACGTCGTCAACGCCCCGCCGGCGCGGCTGCGCGGCTATTGCGTGGAGGAGGTGTCGCTGGCCTCCGACAAGGCGGTCGCCACGCTGCGGGCGGTCGGCGCGGCGGCGCTTCGCGGAATGCGGCAGCAGGTGATGGACCGGCCCGTGCTCGCCAACTGGCAATCGCTGCTGGACTACTGCACCGCCGCCATGGCGCACCAGCCGATGGAGCAGTTCCGCCTGCTGTTCCTCGACCGCAAGAACAAGCTGATCGCCGACGAGGTGCAGCAGACCGGCACGGTCGACCACACCCCGGTCTACCCTCGGGAGGTGGTGAAGCGGGCCCTGGAACTATCGGCCAGCGCCATCATCCTGGTGCACAACCACCCCTCCGGCGACCCCGCCCCCAGCCGCGCCGACGTGGAGATGACCAAGGAGATCGCGCGCGCCGCCCACGGCGTCGGCATCGCGGTCCACGACCACATCATCGTCGGCAAGGGCAAGCACACCAGCTTCAAAGCGCAAGGGTTGATTTAGCCGCAACCCTGCCCCGCAGCCCCATCTTGTCGCCCGGACCGGCGCCCCCATATGTGCGGCATTCGTCACCATAGGGGTAGCACCATGGGTCTTTTCGACATGTTCAAGGGATCGGCGCCGCTGGATCTCACCCCCCGCCGGGCGCTGGTCGTCTCCCTGATCTACTGCATGGGGTCCGACGGGGAAATCGACCCGGAGGAGGTCGGCCACCTGCTGTCCGTGATGGGCCGCAGCGCGACGCGGGAGGAGTTGGACCGCTGCTTCAAGTACGCGCGCAGCACCCCGCCCGACGCCTTCCTGGCCGCCGCCGCGCCGAACCTCAACGAGCAGCAGCGGCTGTGCATCCTGCTGAACATGATCGACAGCGCCATGGCGGACGGCGAAGCCGAACAGGGCGAGCGTGACCTGATCGTGCGCTTCCAGCAGGCGTTCGGCTTCGACGACGCCAAGCTCGGCCCCTATTTCCAGGCGCTGGTCGCGAAGAACGACCGCAGCGTGCTGGGCGCGTAAGGACGGCTCGGGATATCCCGCCTGTCGCCCGTCAGCCGACCGCCTCAGAAGCGGCGGCGTGACGGGCGACGAAGGCCGCGAATTCCTCGAAGGGCATGGGGCGGCCCAGCAGATACCCCTGGATCTGGTCGCAGCCGAGCCGGGCGAGACCGCCGAACTGTTCCTCCGTCTCCACCCCCTCGGCTATGGTCTGCATGCGCAGCGAGCGCGCCATGCTGATGATGGCCTCGGTGATCGCCCCGTCATCGGACCCGTCGGTCAGGCTGGTCACGAAGGAACGGTCGATCTTCAGCTTGTCCGCGCGGAAACGCTTCAGATAGCTGAGGCTGGAATAGCCCGTCCCGAAATCGTCGATGGCCAGCGCCACCCCCATCTCCCGCAGACGGGCGAAGGTGGCGGTCACCATGTCGGAATCGTTCATCAGGACGCTTTCCGTCACCTCCAGTTCCAGGCAGCGGGGCGGCACCCCGTAGGTGTCCAGCCAGAAGGCCACGCGGTCGACCAGACCGGGGCGGCGCAACTGCACAGCCGACAGGTTGATCGCGATCAGGATCGGATGGCCGCGGGCGATCAGATCGGCGGCGCGGCGGCAGGCCTCCCCCAGCACCCAGTCGCCGATGGGCTGGATCAGGCCGGTGTCCTCGGCCACCGGAATGAACTGGCCGGGCGGGATCATCGTCCCGTCGCGGCGGCGCCAGCGCAGCAGCCCCTCCGCCCCGACGAGGCGGCGCCCGTCCACCGCGAACTGCGGTTGGAAATGCAGTTCCAGCTCGTTGCCGGCCAGCGCATGGCGCAGGTTGCTTTCCAGCCACATCCGCTCCGACGCCCGCTTGTTCAGCTCCGGCGTGAAGAACTGGTGGTTGGCGCGGCCCGCCTCCTTGGCGGCGTACATGGCCATGTCCGCGCATTTCAGCAGCGCGTCGATGGACTGCCCGTCGTCGGGATAGACGGCGATGCCGATGGACGGAGAAATTTCAAGCTCGTGCCCGTCCACCGAAAAGGGCTCGGTCATCGCCCGCAGCACCGTGCGGGCCACGGTGCCGGCCGCGCCGGTGCCGTCCATGTCGTTGATGAGGATGACGAACTCGTCCCCACCCTGGCGGCTGACGGTGTCGCTGGCCCGCACCGTCTCCTGCAGCCGCGCGCCCACCGCCCGCAACAGCCGGTCGCCGACGCCGTGCCCCAGGCTGTCGTTGATGGTCTTGAAGCGGTCCAGGTCGACGAACAGCAGCCCCACCTTCGTGCCGTGCCGGTCGGCGAGGACCATCGCGCGCTCCAGCCGGTCGCGCAGCAGGAAGCGGTTGGGCAGGTCGGTCAGGAAGTCGTACTGCGCCAGATGGCGGATGCGCTCCTCCTGCGCCCGCTTCTCGGTGATGTCGGAGAAGGCGGCGATGTAGTTGACGGCCTCCCCCGCCTCGTTGCGCACCACCTGGATGCTGAGCCATTCCGGATAGACCTCTCCGGACTTGCGCTTGTTCCAGATCTCGCCGGACCAGTGGCCCTCCTCGCTCAGCTTCGCCCACATGTCGGCGTAGTAGCCGCCGTCCTGCCGGCCGGATGAGAGCATGGCCGGATCGCCGCCGATCACCTCCTCGCGGCTGTAGCCGGTGATGCGGCAGAAGGCGTCGTTCACCGCGACGATGCGGTTCCTCTCATTGGTGACGACCATGCCCTCGGCGGCGTTGTCGAACACCTTGGCGGACAGACGCAGTTCCCATTCCGCGCGCTTGCGCTCCGAGATGTCGCGGGCGATGGCGCAGTAATAGGTGTCGCCTTCGTAGGTGACGCGGCTGGCCGTCACCTCCAACTCCAGCGCGCGCCCGTCGCGGGTGCGGTAGAGCGTCTCGTAATGCGCCGCCGCCTCGGACTTCTCGTCGCGGAAGCGCTCCAGAAGGTCCGCATGGGTACCGGCAAGCTGGGGCAGCGGCGCCCCCAGCGCGTCGCAGCCGAAGGGGTTGACATAGGCGATGCGCAGTTCCGAGTCGGCCAGCACGACGATTTCGGACACATGGTCGATGAAAAAATTGGCGAGGTAGAGTTGCCGCGCCCGCTCGCGCAGCATGCTGTCGCTCTGCCGCATGTTGGACTTGTAGGTGTGCACGATGCGGCGGACCCAGCCGGTGACCAGCCAGGACACCCAGGCCGACGCGCCCAGCGCCAGCGCCAGCACCGCCACGGTGGTCAGGACGCGCTTCCTCATGCCGTCGCTGATCTCGGCCCGCCGCTGGGCCAGCACGGCGTCGATGTCGTCGGTGTAGAACCCGGCGATCAGGACCCAGCCCCAGACGTCCGGCGACGTGACGTAGGACAGCTTCGGCGCCGGGCGCCCGGTGACCGGATGCACCCAGTCGAAGCGCAACTCCCCGCCACCCTGTTTGCCGGCTTCCAGCAGGCGGGTGACCAGTTCCCGCTCCGTCTCCCAGGGCAGGTCGCGGGCGTTCATGCCCTCCGCCGCCGGAGAGGTCGGCGACAGGAGCACCTTTCCATCCTCGCTCAGAATGGCGATGAAGCCCGAATCGCCGAAGCGCCGGGCGCGCAGCCGTTCCAGCGCCTCGTTCTGGAGCTTCTCCTCCACCGCGGCGATGTAGTCGCCGGCGCCGATCAGCCAGTCGAACGGCTCGAACCGGCGGACATAGGCGATCTTGTCGGACATGCTCTGCGGGTTGCCCGGCGCATACCAGCGGTAGCGGGTGAAACCCTGCATGTCCGGATCGTCCACGGCCCGGATCAGGCTGCGCATGATCTCGCGCCCCCGGTCGTCCCGGTTGTCGAGCAGCGAGGTGCCTTCCCGCCGCGGGTCGATGGGCAGCAACTCGCAGGTGCCGTCCATGCCGTCGATGAAGTAGTAGCCGCGTCCGCCGAAGAAGCGCAGGGGCCGCAGCGTCTCCTTGATCGACTGCCGGATCGACGCCTCGGGCAGATACGCCTTTTCGCGCTCGTAGATGATCCAGGCGATGCCGTAGGCCTCGTCCACCTTGGCGCGCAGTTCCGACCGCAGCAGCGGTTCGGTGCGCGACCGCATGTAGGCGAGGTAGGAGCGCGCGTTCTCCAACTCTTCCTTCAGGATCTGGCGTTGCTCTTCCAGATAGCGTGCTTCGGTCTGCTGAAGGTCGGCTTCGAAATCCATCCGGTGCTGCCAGATGAAATATGCGCCCAACCCGACCACCACAGCCGCAACTAGGAATAGAGACGCCAAGAACTGGAGCCGGTAAAGGCGCTTTTCGTCCGAAGTCCGGGACGGCTCGCGCATCAACTCGGCGATCGGATCGGACAACGAAAGCCCTCCTGGAGCCACACCCGGCGGTGCGCCGTCATTGGCGCCCATCACACATCATTAGTGCGCGCGGCAGGGACGCGGCAAGGTCAAGGTGAAGATGCAGGCGCGACGAATTGCCAGTCCTTTCGATTTCCCCGAGAAGAGCGAAGTCGCCAGGAATACCCCCGTAACGCAACGGCGGACCACAAACCCTTCCGCACCCGGATTCGGAAGAGGCTTTGCAGCGCCGCCCGGCGCGGTTATGGTCCCGCGCGCGCGATCGGGGCTTTTTCCGCCGCCGCAATGGCCGGACGCGCCCCGCCCGTTCCCAGTTTCAGGTCCGCCACCCCCGGAGAGTCCGATGATCCCCCGTCATAGGCGTCAAGAGCGGATTCGGCGTTGGCAGCCAACGAAGTAGTTCGTCGGCCCGAACTGGCAGGCCATCACCCAGTCAACACAACGGCTGATGCATCGGCGTGTTGACAGGGTACGTTCGTCGGCCAAGCTGTTCCTGGTGCTGGGTTCCTTCCGCACCAAGACAGGAGTGTCGGCGGCGCTGATCAGGGGGGGATCTGCGCAGTGAATAATATCGACATGCAATAATCCTTCGTGGTATAAATAATCTCAGAGAACGCATGCGTTCATTC
>JAEYPE010000058.1 GCA_023411035.1 Pseudomonadota bacterium | reverse complement strand
GGATACCGTCCGAAGCCGCTCCGACCCGCGATGGACCGCGGGTGAACCGGGAGATCACGGCACGCTCCGTCCGTCTCGTCGGCGCCGATGGCGAGATGGTGGGCGTCGTTTCGTTGCGCGATGCGCTTCTGGCCGCCGAAGATGCGGGCCTCGACCTCGTCGAGATCGCCCCGCAGGCGGAGCCTCCTGTCTGTAAGATCCTCGACTATGGCAAGTACAAGTACGAGGCGCAGAAGAAGGCCGCCGAGGCCCGGAAGAAGCAGAAGATCATCGAGGTGAAGGAGATCAAACTCCGTCCCAACATCGATGACAACGACTACGACGTGAAGATGCGCTCGGCCCGTCGCTTCCTTGAGGAAGGCGACAAGGTCAAGGTGACCATGCGCTTCCGCGGGCGCGAGATGGCGCACCAGGATCTTGGCATGAACGTGCTGGTCCGCGTGCGCGACGAACTGGATGAACTGGCGAAGGTCGAGCAGATGCCGAAGCTCGAAGGCCGCCAGATGGTGATGGTGCTCGCTCCGAGGTGACCCCTCGGCGCACACCGTCACGGTTGTCCGACGCAAGCCACGCGTCTCAAAAGAGCCCGCCGGATCACGGCGGGCTCTTTTGCTGAGGGGTGCCCGCTTTCCTGTCCTTTGCGGAGCAAGGAAAGGCGCGCGGCAACGTGGCCGACTTGCCGCCGACCGGTTGTGCCTGCCCGATTGCGCCTGCCCAATTGCGCCTGATAGCGTTCCGTCAACGATTACTGGGGTGTGCCGCGATGCTCTGGTCGGAATTTCTTCTGTCCTTCAACGGACGGATCGGCCGCAAGCCGTACTGGCTGTTCACCTTGGCCGTCTTCATCCTTTCCCTTGCCTCCTCGGTTCTCGATCCAAGCGCCGATGCGCCGGTGTTCAGTTACGTGTTCAACATTCTCGTGATCTGGCCCAGCCTTGCCGTCGCGGCGAAGCGCTGGCACGACCGCGGAAAATCGGCGTGGTGGCTGCTGATCATGCTGATCCCGGTGGTCGGGGTGCTGTGGACGCTGATCGAATGCGGTTTCCTGCGCGGCACGGACGGCCCGAACCGCTTCGGCCCCGCGCCGTCGGCTCCGCCGGCCTTCGCCTGAGCCTGTTTTTCCCGATCGCCATGGGTCTTCGTGAAAATGGCGGACCCGTGGAAACAGCCCATGGAAACAGCCCATGGGAAACAGGAGGCATTGGCAATGTGGAACGGGGACGCCGCTTCATGATCGAGTCGGCTGGCTGAAACGTTAACGGCCCTTCGCTCCCGAGAGCAGGGAAGCCCCGACAAAGCCCAGCGACCGCCCGCTCCGTCCGACTTCGTACCAGGACCCGAAGGCGCCCATCACCGTGACCGTCTCCCCCTTCTCCAGCACGTCCTTCACCTTGGCGTCGCAGAAGGGGGCGACGCGCAGGTTCGCGGCGGCGAGGGCGCGCACCCGCGTCCCCGTGGCGATGGCCGGGCGGCGCGTTTCGGCGCTGCGCTCCTCCGTGATGTGGCCGGGCAGGGCGCAGCCGCGGTCCTTCTTCGACGCCTTGGCGTAGCCGGCCTTGAAGCGGGCCGCGGTGGGGCTTTCCGCCGTTGCCGTTGCCGTGGGACCTTCCGGCTTGCGGGCGGGTGGGGGAGTGTCCGTGGTGCCGGTTGTTGTGCCGGATATTGTGGTGTCGGCGGCTGTGGGTTGCGGTGGTTCCACCTTGGGGGCAACGGTCTGTTCCGGTGCCTTCGGCAGCACGGGCGGGGCCAGAAGCGGCAGCGGCAGCAACGGCGCCTGGGCCTGCGGCGCGCCTTTTCCCGCGCCTTTTTCTACTTGGCCCAGCGGTGTCAGCCGGGGCAGCAGGGCGGTCGGCGGCGGGCGCGGGGTAAGGCTCGGCCCGGCCTCCTCCGCCCGCACCGAAGGGGCGCCGAGCAGAAGGAGCAGGCCGAGAAGAGGAAGGGCGAACCGCCGCATCCGCCGCCTCAATCCACGACGACGCGGGCGATCAGCGCGGGCAGGGTCTGGCAGCGGAACAGCCCGTCCAAGGTCTGATGCTCGGTCAGGCGCAGCGACAGGGCGCAGCCGTAGGCGTTCACCGTCAGGCTTGTCTGCGCCAGCGCGCCGATGGCGGCGGAGGGTTTGGCGATGCTGTAGCCGGGCGCGCCCAGCCGCCCGGCAAGAGTGCCGTTGACCGGGTTGAAGGAGTCGATCTCCAGCGTCAGCGGACCCAGATTGTTCAGCACCGTTTCGGAGTGCGGGTCCTCCTTCGTCGCGTAGAGCTGCACCGGCACGGCCTTGCGCCGGGCGATCCAGTCCTTCAGCGCCAGATTGCCCAGCACCGGATCGCGGCTTTGCAGCGCCGCCTCCATGGCGATCTGGCGCAGCGCCGGGTCGTTGCCCCCCAGCGCGGCTTCGTAGGCGGCGATCCGCGCCGGTCGGTCGGCGCCCAGAATCCGGGCGCGCAGATCGGCGATCCGCGCCGCGCGGACTTCCGTCTGTCGCCGTTCGGCCGCGGCGCGCTCCTCCTCCGCCTTCGTGGCGGCGGCCTGCCGGGCGAGCAGTTCCTCCTCGCGGCGGCGGCGGGCGTCCTCCTCGGCGATGCGGGCTTCGGAGTCGCGGGCGATCTGGTCGCGCAGCCGGTTGGCCTCGGCGGAACCGGCCAGCACCGGACGACCCGGAAGTTCTTCCAGCGGCTGGCCGATGCCCTCCAGAACCTCCGGATTCCGCAATTCGATGCGGGCGCTCCACCCGTTGGGGCCGAGGGTGGCGAGCGCCGTGGCGGACAGCGTTTTCTCAAGCCCGGCGTCGGCGACGGGGCGGATGAAGGTCACGGCCCCGTCCCGGCTTTCGACCGAATAGGTGGGCTTGGCGAGCCGCAGCTTGGCCCCGACTCGGACCATGGTCCGTGAGTCGGCGGCTTTCGCGGCGGCTTTGCCGTCGGGTGCCGGGGCGGGAACCGGCTCCGCCGTCATCTCCTCGACGGTCCACAGGGGGGGGACGATGCGGGCCATCTCGGCGCGGATGCGGTCGATGGGCGGATCGGACGCGCGCGCCGGCAGCACGGGAACCAGCCCGGCCATCAGCGTCACCGCGATCCCCCATGCCGCCGGTCGCACCATTGCTCGCTCTCCACCGGAAGTGACCACTACAGCTTGTACCGGCCCATCGAAGCACTGGTATAGCGAAGCCGCCCTCGAAGGGAAGCGGCTTTTGCCCGGATCAGGGCCGCGCGGCGGCTGGAACAGGGAGCCGCCATGCAGGACCGCGACCCCCGGTCGAAATTGGCTTTGTGTGCACACGCCCCTTGCAATATCATCATACAAGTGAATGTATGTTCTTCGGGAATGCGAGCGCCTTTCCGCAACGGCAGGGGATCAAGGGCATCGATATGACGGGCAGACAGGGGAACAAGGAAGGGCAGGTCCTGGTCTGTCGCAATGTCAAAGTTTCCGGCCGACGCACCAGTCTTCGGATGGAGCCCTACATTTGGGACTCCTTGAAGGAGATATGCGAGCGTGAAGGGCTTACCCTGAACGACCTGTGCACGCAGATCGATCAAAGGCGCGGGGACGCGAATCTGACCGCCTCCATCCGCGTCTTCATCGTCAGCTATTTCCGTAACGCCATCGGGAGCCGCGGCTTCTCGGAGGATGGACCGTCCAGCATTCTCCGGAAGGCCATGGACGACGCCATCCCCCCCTTCGACTGAAGAGAGGGTTGGGAGCCCTTTCCCGTTCCTTACCAGCGCAGGCTGGGGATGCCGTAGGTCGGGAGGTGGCCGGCGGCCTGTGCGGCGGCGGCCAGCTTGGCCGGATCGACGGACTCGCCCCAGGCGCCGCCCAATTCTTCCCGGTGGATGCCGAAGGTGACCAGTGCCACGTCGATCCCGGCGGCGTTGGCCCCGGCCACGTCGGTGCGCAGGCTGTCGCCCACGGCCAGAATGCGCCGCTTGTCCGCGATGCCCATCAGCGACAGGCAGCGGTCATAGACCGGGGCGTGCGGCTTGCCGTGCCAGAACACGTCACCGCCCATCTCCTCGTACCGCTGGGCCAGCGTGCCGGCGCAGATGACCATCTGCGGGCCGACCATCACGATCAGGTCGGGGTTCGCGCAGACCATCGGCAGGTTGCGGCGGCGGCAGGCTTCCAGCGCCGGTTCATAGACCGACAGCGGCTCGCTGAAATCCACGATGCCGGTGTTCACGACGAAATCGGCCTCGTCCGGCGTCGCCACGACCGTGTAGTCCAGCCCCTGATAGACGTCCATGTCGCGGTCCGGGCCGATGTGGTAGAGCCGCCGGCCCAGGGCGGCATGCCACGGGTCGTCGCGGTCGCGCAGCGCGTCGTAGGCGGCCTCGCCGGAGGTCATGACATGGTGGTAGCGCCCACGTCCGATCCCCATGCCCTCCAGCTTGGCGATGACGCCGCCGGTGCGGCGCGGTGCGTTGGACAACAGGCAGATCACCTTGCCCGCTTCGCGCAGCCGGTCCAGACACTCCGGCACGCCGGGATAGGGGTGCTCCCCGTCGTGCAGGACGCCCCACAGATCGAGGATGACCCCGTCGTAACGGTCGATGACGGAGGCGATGCCGGAAAGCTGGACGATATCGGTCATGATGTCCGGTGGTGTGACGGGCGGGAGAGATGCGGATCAGCGGCCTTGCGGGGGCCGCTTGGGTTCGGCCAGAAGCTCCGCATAGACGGCCAGCGTGTCGGCGCACATGCGCTGCTTGGTGTAGCGCTCGGCCACGAAGGCGCGGGCGCGGGCGCCGATGGCGTCGCGCTGCTCCGGCGTCAGGGACAGCGCCTCGTCCAGCGCCTTGGCGAGCGCGTCGGGATCGGCGGGCGGCACCACCCAGGCGGTCTCGCCGGGGATCACCGTCTCCTGATACGCGCCGATGGCGGAGACGATCACCGGGCGGCCCATGGCCTGCGCCTCCGCGATTACCCGCCCGAAGGCTTCGGGCTCCTGCGAGGCGGAGACGACGACGGTGGACAGCCGGTAGGCGGCGGCCATGTCGTTGCAGTGGTCGGTCATCGTCACGACGCCTTCCAGACCGGCGCGGCGCACCTGCTCCTCCAACTCCTGCCGGAAGCCGGTGCGGCCCTGGTCGGACCCGACGAGCAGCGCGCACACGTCCTTGCGCCCCAGCTTCGCCACCGCGTCGATCAGCACCGTCTGGCCTTTCCAGCGGGTCAGGCGGCCGGGCAGCAGGATCACCGGCTTGTCGTCGGGCAGGCGCCATTTCCGGGCGAGCTGGATCATGCGGGCGGAACTGACCCGCTCCGGCGCGAAGGCCATGGGGTCGATGCCGCGGTGGATGGTGCGGATGATGGCGGGATCGACGGCGTAATTTTCGAGGATGTGGCGGCGGATGAAGTCGGAGATCGCGATGATCCGCTCGCCCCGCGCCATCACCGAATTGTACCAGCGCTTCAGCCCGTTCTTGTAGTTGTACGGGGCGTGGAAGGTGGTCATGTAGCGCGCGCCGGTGGTGCGGCAGGCCAGCCAGGCGCTCCAGGCCGGGGCGCGGGAGCGGGCGTGCACGATGTCCACCCGCTGTTCCCGGATGATCGCCTCCAGCTTGCGCGCGTTGCGGCGGATGACCAGAGGGTTCTTGGAAGCCAGCGGCAGCGTGATGTGGCGGATTCCGGCGCGGTCCAGTTCCGCTGCCATCGGCCCGCCTTCGGACGCCACCAGCGGCACCGCCCCGGCCTGGGCCAGCGCCAGCGCCACATCGATGCAGCCGCGCTCCGCCCCGCCGGTGACCAGCGCCGGCAGCACCTGAAGAACGACGGGCCGGCGCCCGATGTCCGCAAAGACGCTGGGCGTGTTGCGCGGGTCCTCGCCGGTGCTAAGCTGGGATTCGACGTCCATAGTCACAGATTCCTAAAGTCCTGGCCCAGAGGTGTCCGATCATGACCGAACCCGCAGCCGGCCCCGTCCCGTCGCCGGGCGGCGCGCACCATAGCCTGAAGCGCGGCGCCGCGACCATAGCCTATCGTCACACCCCGGGCCGCGACCCGGAAGGTCTGGCCCCCGGTGTGATGTTCCTTGGCGGTTTCATGTCGGACATGACCGGCACCAAGGCGCTGGCTCTGGAAGCCTGGGCGGTGGGCGAGGGGCTGTCCTTCACCCGCTTCGACTATCAGGGCCATGGCGCGTCCAGCGGGCGGTTCGACGAGGGCACCATCGGGCTGTGGGCGGACGACGCGCTGGCCGTTCTTGACCGCGTGACGGTGGGGCCGCAGATCCTCGTCGGCTCATCGATGGGCGGCTGGATGATGCTTCTGACGGCGCTGCGCCGCCCGGAGCGGGTGGCCGGTCTGGTCGGCATCGCCGCGGCGCCGGACTTCACCGAGGACCTGATGTGGGACCTGTTCGACGAGTCCGTCCGCCGAGAGATCATGGAAGCGGGCCGCTGGCTGCGCCCGTCCGATTACGGCCCGGAACCGCAACCGATCACCCGCGCCCTGATCGAGGACGGGCGCAACCACCTTCTGCTGCGCCAGCCCATTCCCTTAGACAAGCCGGTGCGCCTGCTGCACGGCATGGCCGACCCCGACGTGCCCTGGCAGGTCAGCCTGACGCTCGCCGACAAGCTGACGAGCGCGGACGTGCGGGTCACGCTGGTGAAGGACGGCGACCACCGCCTGTCCCGCGACCAGGACATCGACCTGCTGTGCCGCACGGTGGGCGATCTGGTCCGCGATCTCGGCTGAGGGGAGGGGGCTTTCGATCCGCTCTGCGGATCATCCCGAAGGCGGTGCAAGATTTTTCCAAAAAAGTGATATCAGGGGCTTGCGCGCCGCCTTCGGGCTGGATATAAACGCGGCCTCTGCGGAGGGGTGGCCGAGTGGTCGAAGGCGCACGCCTGGAAAGTGTGTATACCCCAAAAGGGTATCGAGGGTTCGAATCCCTCTCCCTCCGCCAGTTTTTCTCAGCGCGTCGCTGAGTGGAACCGGAAGTCAAGACCGAGCCGGTTCACCTGAATTCATCGGAAGTTATCCACGTCTTTCCTGCTGCGCCGGCTTTTCCACACGGAGGGCCGCGGCGGGTGCTGCGTGGACTATTCCCGTTTCTTCGGCCGTTGCCGTGCCGCCAGGATCTCATTGACGGTGACGGGGCGGAAACTCCACACATCCACGCCCACGTCGAATTGCCGGGTCATGCCCTTCAACTGGCCGTGGCTGTGGCCATGCAGGTTCAAAGCGCCCTTGTACATGCCGTTCCAGGTGCGGAAGGCGTAATGGCACAGGACCAGCCGCCGGTCGTCGAGCAGAATTTCCGCATAGGGCTGAACGCTCGCCCAGCCGGGCAGGGTCCGGGTGGCGGGGCCGTCGTTGTTGCCGGTGATGAGGTGCTTGGTGCCGTGAAGGCGCTCCAGAAGGGCCGCCATGGCGTCCGGCTTGCGGTACAGGGCGAAGTCGCCGAGGTGCCAGACCTCGTCGTCCGGGCTGACCGTGGCGTTCCAGTTGGCCGCCATCGCCTCGTCCATTTCCGTCACCGACGCGAAGGGGCGGCGGAAGCGGCTGAGCGCGCCGGCATGGCCGAAATGCGTGTCGCTGGTGAAGAAGACCGCCATCGGAGGGCCTCAACGCGCCGGCGGCGCGGAGGGTTCCCCGCGCCTCCGGTGCGGTTGCCCGTCAATCGTGCTTGTGGCCGTCCACCGACGGGTCCAGCAGACGGTGCAGGTGCACGATGAAGTAACGGGTGTGAGCGTCGTCGATGGTCGCCCCGGTGGCGCCGCGCCACGCCTTGTACGCATCGTCATAGCTGGGGAAAATGCCCACGATGTGGACCTTCGTCGGGTCCACGAACTGGTCGGAATCGGGGCGGACGAGTTCGCCGCCGAATACGAGGTGGAGAAGCTGCTTGTCGGGCATGACGCGGGCATCCTTGTTGGGCTGGATTTGAGAAACTCATATCCGTCGTTCCCCCTATTCTTCAAGTGCAATGACAGTGCTGTCACGCGATGCGCCCACCCGATTGTCACTTTTTTTCGGAAATGCGGGCAAAAGGCACCGTCTTGGGGCATAGTCTAAGGAAGAACAACAGAGGCGTGGGGTGATTCATGGATGTTGGTAATACCACAAATCGGACGAAGGCCCGGCGCAACGTGGCCGTCTGGGACTTGCCGACGCGCCTGTTTCATTGGAGCTTGGTCCTTCTGGTGGCGGTTGCGATCGTGTCGGCCAAGACCGACCGGATGACCATCCACATGCTGGCGGGGGAGGCGATCCTGGCGCTACTCCTGTTCCGGCTCGTCTGGGGGCTGGTCGGCAGCCAGACGGCGCGCTTTAGCGACTTCGTGAAGGGGCCGCGCGCGGTCCTTGCCTACGCCGCGGGGATGTTCCGCGTCGGGCGCGGCGGCAAGGAGCCGGTGCCGGTCCTGGGGCACAACCCGATGGGCGGGCTGATGGTGCTGGCGCTGCTGGGGGTGTTGACGCTCCAGGCGGTGAGCGGCCTCTTCACCTCCGACGACATCCTGGTGGACGGGCCGCTGGTCGCGCAGGCGCCGGGAAGCGTGGTCGCGGGGCTCAGCACCCTGCACCGCATCGTGGCCGACGGAATCCTGATCCTGATCGGCGTGCATGTGCTGGCCGTGCTGGCCTATCTGGTGGTGAAGGGCGACAATCTGATCCGCCCGATGGTCACCGGGCGTAAGGCGATTCCGGCGGATGCGCCGGTTGAGTCGCCGAAGCGCCGTCCGGCGGCGCTGGCCCTGGCGGTGCTGGCGGCTGCGGCGGGGCTGGTGGCGGCGGTGGTGCAGGCGGGCTGAGAAGGCTGGCCGAGCAGGGTTGCGCTCCCGCGCCGTTCCTTCCCCGCAACCCGCGGAGGAAGGAACGGCGCGGCACGGGCCGGATCAGTTGGCGCGGTAGCGATCGTGGCAGGCCTTGCAGGTGCCGCCCACGGCGGCGAACTGCTTGGCGGTGGCGGCCTTGTCGCCGGTGGCGGCGGCGGCCTCCAGGCCCTTCACGGCAGCCTCGAAGTTCTGGGCTTTCACGAGGAAGTCGGCGTTGTTCGACCAGACTTCGGAGTTGGCCTTGGTGTCGCCCTTGTCACTGCCCGCGGGGAACAGGGCCGGGATCTGGACGGCGAAGGCACCCATGCGCTGGGCGACCGGGACGACCTGGGCGACCTTGTCGCTGCCCAGCAGATCCTTGATTTCGGCCATCGCCTTCTTGCTGGAGTCGAATCCGTCCTTGCGCGCCTTGATCGAATCCTGGGCTGTGGCCGTGCCGCCGACGAGGAGCAGGGCGGCCATGGCGGCCAGAGTGACGCGGGTGAGCATGAAGGTCCTCCGGAAGGTGTGGTTGATCGGAAAGAGGTAATAGATACCCCTTTCGTTGCAAGGGCGGTCAAGCGGGGAGTTTGTGCGGCGCGGTAAACGGGTGGCGGGGGGCGCCGTCCGTCCGCCTGCCGGGAAACCGTCCCGCTCGCGGAGTGATCGGCTTGCAAGAGGAATAAGGCGGAAGTAAGGTCCCGCGTCGCGTTCGCGCGGTCATACCAAGCTCTCACCCCCACCTTCCGCCACCTTTGTCATAGGGGCCAGTACGCCATGTCGATCATCGCGTCCCGTCTGTCGCGCATCAAGCCCTCGCCGACCATCGCTGTCACCCAGAAAGCCCGCGAGCTTGCGGCGGCTGGTCGCGACGTCATCGGCCTCGGCGCCGGCGAGCCGGACTTCGACACCCCCGACAACATCAAGGACGCCGCCATCAAGGCCATCCAGGCCGGCGACACCAAGTACACCGCCGTGGACGGCACGCCCGCGCTGAAGAAGGCCATCTGCGCCAAGTTCGAGCGCGAGAACGGCCTGAAGTACGCGCCCGACCAGATCACGGTCGGCGTCGGCGGCAAGCAGGTGCTGTACAACGCCCTGATGGCGACGCTGAACTCCGGCGACGAGGTCATCATCCCGGCCCCCTACTGGGTGTCCTACCCGGACATGGTGGAGCTGGCGGAAGGCACGCCGGTCTTCGTCTCCTGCCCGGCCGAGCAGGGCTTCAAGCTGCAGCCCGCCGACCTGGAGAAGGCGATCACGCCGAAGACCAAGTGGCTGATCCTGAACTCCCCGTCGAACCCGTCGGGCGCGGCCTACACGCGCGACGAGATGAAGGCCCTGACCGACGTGCTGGTGAAGCACCCGCATGTCTGGATCATGACCGACGACATGTATGAGCACCTGCTCTACGACGGCATCGAGTTCGTGACCCCGGCCCAGGTCGAGCCGGCGCTGTACGACCGCACCCTGACGGTGAACGGCGTGTCGAAGTCCTACGCCATGACCGGCTGGCGCATCGGCTACGCCGGCGGCCCGAAGGCGCTGATCAAGGCGATGGGCGTGATCCAGAGCCAGTCGACCTCCAACCCGACCTCCATCGCCCAGGCCGCCGCCGTCGAGGCGCTGAACGGCCCGCAGGACTTCATCAAGGAGCGTGCGGCGGTGTTCGCCCAGCGCCGCGATCTGGTGGTATCGATGCTGAACCAGGCCAAGGGCATCTCCTGCCCGAAGCCGGAAGGCGCCTTCTACGTCTACCCGTCCTGCGCCGGCACGATCGGCAAGAAGACCCCGGACGGCAAGGTGATCGAGACCGACGAGGATTTCGTCACCTACCTGCTGGAGTCGGAAGGTGTCGCGGTCGTCCAGGGTTCGGCCTTCGGCCTCGCCCCGCACTTCCGCATCTCCTACGCCACCAGCACCGAGGCGCTGGAAGAGGCCTGCAAGCGCATCCAGCGCGCCTGCGGCAATCTGAAGGACTGATGCGCCGCTTCGATTCGGACAAGGAGAGGGGGCCGGAAGGCCCCCTCTTTCTTTTTGCGCGCCGCCTTGTTTACGTGCTGCGGTCCACTTCTACGGCTTGCAGGGCCGGGTCGGCCTCCTTCGCACCGACCAGCCGAAGAACCAGCGCGCCCGCCGTCGCGGACAGGATCGAGCCCGCGAAGACGCCCACCTTCACCGCGTCTCCAAGCTCCGGCGCGGTGGGGAAGGCCAGCGCCCCGATGAACAGGCTCATGGTGAAGCCGATGCCGCAGAGCAGCGCGACGCCGTAGAGCTGCGCGGTGCTGGCGCCCGCCGGCATGTCGGCGAAGCCCAGCCGGATGGTCAGCCACGCGGTTCCGAACACGCCCACCATCTTGCCGACGAACAGGCCGAACGCGATCCCCAGCGGCAGCGTGCCGGTGAGGATCGAACTGTCCATGCCGGCGAAGGACACGCCCGCGTTGGCGAAACCGAAGACCGGTACGATCATGTAGGCCACCAAGGGGTGGATGCCGTGTTCCAGCCGCAACAGAGGCGGGTGTGCGTCCTCCGGTTGGCCGGCGGCGGGGCGCAGCGGGATGGTCAGCGCCAGCATCACGCCCGCCAGTGTCGCATGAACGCCGGATAGCAGCACCGCGCCCCACAGCCCCACGCCCAGAACCAGATAGGGCCACAGCGTCCGCACACCGGACCGGTTCAGGCCGATCAGTGCCGCCAGGATCAGCGCCGCCGCGCCGAGCGCCGGCATGGACAGGTCCGCGGTGTAGAACAGGGCGATGATGACGACGGCGCCCAGGTCGTCGATGATCGCCAGCGCCGTCAGGAAGATCTTCAACGAGACCGGAACGCGCGGCCCCAGCAGCGACAGCACGCCGAGCGCGAAGGCGATGTCGGTCGCCGCCGGAATGGCCCAGCCGCGGACCGTCTCCGGGTTGCCGCCGTTGAAGGCCAGATAGACCAGGGCCGGCACCAGCATGCCGCCCGCCGCTGCAATTCCCGGCAGAATGCGGCGCGGCCATGTGGAGAGCTGTCCGTCCAGCATCTCCCGCTTGATCTCCAGCCCGACCAGAAGGAAGAAGACCACCATCAGGCCGTCGTTGATCCAATGCCCGATGCTGAGCCCCAAAACATAGTGATGCAGCGTGTCGAAATAGGCTCCGGACAGGGGGGAGTTCGCCACCACCAGGGCCAGCGCCGCGGCGGCCATCAGCAGGATGCCGCCCGACGCCTCGCTGTTCATGAACTCCTTGATGACGGATACCGGGATAACAGATGCCGGGCGCCGGCCGGCGGGGTGCTTCTGCGCATCCATGGCGTGCTGTTCCTTTCCGATCGATTGATTCGGTCGGGTAACAGGTGGGGATGCGGAAGGGGCGTGGACAGATTGAATCGGCTGGTTCGGGCCGGAATCGAATTCCCTCTCCCGCCCCGGGAGAGGGATATGATGCGTTACTGCGCCGCCAGCGCCTCCTTGCGGATCTCCACCGCCTTGTCGGCGGCCTTGCCGGTCAGTTCCTGCAAGCGTTCGAAGCTCCAGGTGAAGGTGCCGACGCCGAGCGACAGGGAGCGCAACTCCACGATCAGGTCATGCATTTCCGCCTGCGGCAGATAGGCCTTCACCTCGTCCCAGCCCTGCCAGCCGGGGCGCGAGTCGTAGCCCAGGATCTGCCCCCGCCGGCCGCTGACCAGACGCTGCACCTTCGACGTGAAGTCGCTGGGCACGGCGATGGACACCGTCAGGATCGGCTCCAGCAGCACCGGATCGCAGGCCGGAAGCGCCTCGGTCATCGCCTGCCGCGCCACCGTTTTGAAAGCCATTTCGGAGCTGTCGACGGCGTGGAACTGCCCGCCGGTCAGCTTCACCGCGAAGTCCACCACGGGGAAGCCAAGCGGCCCGCGCGCCGCATAGTCGCGAACGCCGTTCTCCACCGCCGGGATGAACTGGCGCGGCACGACGCCGCCGACGATGCCGTCCTCGAACTGGAAGCCGGTGCCGCGGGGCAGGGGCTTGACCTCCACATGGATGTCGGCGAATTGGCCGTGGCCGCCGGTCTGCCGCTTGTAGCGGGCGTGGTGCGCCGTGCCCTTGCGGATCGATTCGCGGTAGGGCACCTGCGGCGGCGCGCCCTTGACCGTGACGTTGAACTTGTGGCGAAGCCGGTCCATGGCGATCTGGAGATGGATGTCGCCCTGGCCCCACAGCACCAGCTCGCCCGTGTCGGTGGACTGGTCCAGCCGCAGGGCGGGGTCCTCCTCCACCAGCTTCTGGATGGCGGCGGTCAGCTTCACCTCGTCGTTGCGGTTCTGGGCGTGCAGGGCGAGGCCGAAGACGGGCGGCGGAAGCTCCGGCCACAGCGCCGAGCGGCCCGCGTTGCCCTTGTCGGTCAGCAGGTCGCCGGTCGCCGCCTTGTCCAGCCGGCCCAGAGCCACCACCTCGCCCGCCGTCGCCTGGGACAGCTTTTCCTGATTGTGGCCCATCATGCGGAAGACGCCGGACACCCGTTCCCCGCCGAGCGTCATGCCGTCGTTCACCGTGCCCCGCCAGACCCGCGCGAGGCTGATCTTGCCGGCGTGGGAGCCGTTCAGCGTCTTGAACACCTGCGCGGCCACCGCGGCGTCGGCGGGGATGTCCGCGCGCTCCGCCGTGGCGGCGACCTCCGGCCCCTCGTGGCGCAGGGCCTTCAACAGGCGGCGGATGCCGTTGTCGTTTTCCGCAGAGCCGAAGAAGACCGGGACGATCAGGTCGTCCGCCAGTTCGCTGGCCAGCCGGTCGTAGACCTCCTGCGTGTCGGGGGCGACGTCCTCCAGCAGCTTTTCCAGCAGGGCGTCGTCATAGTCGGCGACGGCCTCCAGCAATTCCTGCCGGGCCTCGTGCTCGCGGTCCTTCAGGCTGTCGGGGATCTGGACGAGATTGGACGGCTTGTGCGGGTTGAAGTGCCAGGCGCGCTCGCTGACCAGATCGACGAAGCCGGTGATCTTCCCGCCCTCGCGGATCGGCACTTCGCGCAGCACCAGCTTGCGCGCCGACACCGCCTGATAGGCCTGCACCACGTCGCGCACCCGCAGGTCGCCCAGGCTGTCCACCTTGTTGATGAACAGCAGGTGGGGGATGCGGTTGTCGTCCAGGAACTTGAACAGGGGGGCCAGCAGCACGGCCTTTTCCGGCACGGCCTCCGCCACGATCACGGCGAGGTCGGCCACCATCAGGGCGCTCTGCGTCTCGCAGACCAGTTCCACCGAGCCGGGGCAGTCGAGCACGGTCCAGCGTTCCCCCAGGAAGTCGAAGGAGGCGACGTTGACCTCCACGCTCATCTGCCGGGCCTTGGCTTCGGGGGAACTGTCGCCGACCGTGTTGCCGTCGCGGACGCTGCCCTTGCGCGTGGTGGCCCCGGCTGCGGACAGCAGGCTTTCCAGAAGCGATGTCTTGCCGCTGAGATAGGGGCCGACCAGTGCGGCGCAGCGGGCCGTCTGGATCTGTTTATGGGGCATGCACACCTCCCGATTGGCTTTGGGCCGATTGCTTTGGGCCGATTGGCTTTGGGCTGTTTGCTCTTGGCCGGAACGCCGGGCGGCCTTGGTGGGCCTGACAGGGTGCCGGACTGCTCCGGTGCTTTAAAAGTGATGCCTTTTCAACGTTATGGTCCACCCGCGGCGGGGGGCCTGTCGATGGAAAAAAGGGGCGGCATGACGTCACGCCGCCCCCGGTCGGGGTGTACCGTTATGGCGGGCCGTCGGCGTAGGGCGCCAGGGCCGCGGCGACCACCCTGTGGACGGGCGTCGGCACCCCAAGCTCCGACCCGAGCTGCACCGCCGCCCCGGACAGCCAGGGCAGTTCCAGCCGTCCGCCCCGCGTCAGGTCGTTCAGCATGGAGGAGGTCATGGCGGGCGGAAGGCTGTCCAGAAGGGATTCGACGCGGGCGACGATGCCGGTGCCCAGATCCACGTCGCGGGCGCGGGCCAGCCGGGCGACCTCCGCCACCGCGTCCAGGAACAGGGCGCGGGTTTCCGGCACGCGGCGGATCACCCCGGCGGGCTGGCGGGTCAGGGCGGTGATCCCGCTGAAGGGCGCCAGGAAGGCGAACTTCTCCCACAGCGCGCGCAGGATCGCGGCGGACAGCACCGCTTCGAACCCGGCCTTCCCGGCCAGCGCGTGGAAGGCGGTCAGCCGGGGGGAGGGCCGCCCGTCCAATTCCCCATAGGTCAGGCGGGCCAGCGTGCCGGTGTGGCGGATCACGCCGGGGGCGGCGATGGTGGCGCCGATGTGGGCGACGCCGCCGGCCACATGCTCCCGCCCCAGGATCTGGCTGAGCGCGTCCAGCCCGGTGACGCCGTTCTGGACGGTGACCACCACCGTGCCGGGCTGCATCAGGGGGCGGCAGGCTTCCGCGGCCCGGCCGGTGTCCCACAGCTTGACCGCGAACAGCACGAGGTCCACCGGCCCGATCTCCGCCGGGTCGTCGGTGGCCCGGACGTCGGTCAGGTGCAGGGGGGCCGCCTCGCTCTCGATGCGCAGGCCGTTGCTGCGGATGGCCTTCAGATGCGGGCCGCGGGCGATGAAATGCACCTCCGCTCCGCCGGTTGCCGCAAGGCGTGCGCCGAAATAGCCGCCGACCGCGCCCGCCCCCATGATTGCGATGCGCATGCGTTGTTCCTCCCATAAGCGGTCCGGCCATATGCGGTCCGGGCCGGTGCGCTCCGTTGGCCGGAGCCGATGGATCGGCGGAGGCCGGGCGCGTCTTCGTGGTTCCGGACGTTGGCGACAGTGTGGCGTGCCCGGGTCCTTGCGGCAATAGGCCGCAGGATACCACATTGCCGGACGCGGACTTTCTTTCGAAAGTGGGCGAACCGCTCAGCGCCCTATTTCAACATCACGTTCCGGCATCGGCCGGTCTGGGGATTTGCCATGCGCACCTTCGTCCGTTTGCTGCCGGCCCGTGCCGCATGGGTCCTCCTGATCGCCGCCCTGTTCGTTACGGCCCAGCCCGCGGGCGCCCAGCAGCCCAAACCGGAGCAGGCCCGCAAGATCACACTGAGGGCGGTGGACCTGATCGTCGCCAAGGGGCTGGACGCGGCGGCGGCGGAATTCAACCGCGACGGCGAGTTCAAGCACGGTGAGATCTACGTCAACGTCATCGACTTCGGTGGAGTGTGGAAGGTCTATCCGCCCCGGCCCGCCGGAGTCGGGATGAGCGTGATCAACGTGAAGGACCCGGACGGGCGGGACATCGTCCGCGACATCCTGTCGGTTGCGCGGGACGCGGGCGAAGGCTGGGTGGAATACCGCTGGCTGAACCCGTCCAGCAACCGGATCGAGCCGAAAGTCACCTTCGTGAAGCGCGTGCCGGGACAAGATCTGGTCGCCTATGTGGGCGTGTACCGGTGAGGCCGCGGGGCTTGCGGTTCTGAATGCTTGATACGGATGCCGTCGCGTCGCACATCTTGACCGGCGCCAGGAGCGTCCAAGTTTGTCGGGGGTAGTCTTCCCGTCATGCCGGGAGATGCGGGCTGCGCAGAGCGGACTTTTAGAACTTTTCCAAAGTGTGGTCTTTACCCGAGGCGCAACTGGGCGTAGCCTCGAATGCAGCCGAGAATGGAAGACAACCTGTCAGAGGATCGAGGAACCATGCAGATCGACATCGGGATTGCGGAAGCCGACCGGAAGGCTATTGCCGAGGGGCTGAACCGCGTGCTGGCCGACACCTTCGCGTTGTACCTGAAGACCCACTCCTTCCACTGGAACGTCACGGGTCCGATGTTCAACACGCTCCACACCATGTTCATGACCCAGTACACGGAGCTGTGGAACGCCCTGGACGAGGTGGCGGAGCGCATCCGTGCTCTCGGCTATCCGGCGCCGGGCAGCTTCTCGCAGTTCACCAAGCTCGCCTCCATCAAGGAGGAGCAGGGAGTGCCGAACGCTCAGGAGATGCTGCGCCAACTCGTCGAGGGGCATGAGGCCGTCGCCCGCACCGCCCGTCAGGTCTTCCCGACCGCGGAGCAGGCCAACGACCAGCCGACCGCCGATCTGCTGACCCAGCGCCTGCAGATCCACGAGAAGACCGCCTGGATGCTGCGCTCCATGCTGGAGTAGTCGGCGCCGCCCAGCGGCTTGCGATTCCCAGCGGCTTGCGATTCGATGGGGCGTCGTCCTTCGGGGCGGCGCCCCGTTTGCATTCGGGCGGCCTGAAGCGAAAGGGTGCGAAACAAGAGGGCGTGCAGGCGCGTTCCTTCCGGTGATGTCCGATGGACGGGGAGAGGGTGCGATGGCCTCTTACAATTTCGACAAGTCGCGGGATGTGGAGCAGGCGGCAATGGGGAGCCAGGACGCGCTGCTGCTGGTCGCAAGGCTGCTGATCGGGGCGATTTTCGTGCAGAGCGGCTTCGGCAAACTGATGAATCTGGGCGGATTCGCCGACAGCCTGGCGGGGCAGGGGCTGCCCATGCCGATGCTGCTGGCCGCGGTTGGCAGTGTGGTGGAGTGCTTCGGCGGGCTGGCCGTGGTGCTGGGGGCCTGGACGCGGCTGGCCGCGGCGGCGGTGGTCGTCTTCACCATCATGGCGACGCTGATCGCCCACCGCTACTGGACTTACCCGCCGGAGGCCCAGGGGATGCAGCGCATCCAGTTCATGAAGAACCTCGCCATCATCGGCGGCTTCGTGGCGCTGATCGCCGCCGGGGCCGGGCGCTTCAGCGTGGACGGGCTGATGAACCGGCGGTGAGGGGGGGCCGGCGGCCCGGCCCCCTTTGCGCCTTACCAGTTGCGCCTTACCAGTTGCCTGCCGGGCTCGGTTCGCCCTCATGATGGGCCAGCCAGCGCTCGGCCTCCAGGGCAGCCATGCAGCCCATGCCGGCGGCGGTGACGGCCTGCCGGTACACCTTGTCCTTCACGTCGCCCGCGGCGAAGACGCCCGGCACGTTGGTGGCGGTCGAGTCGGGGGCGGTGACGATATAGCCCTCCGCGTCCGTCTCCACCTTGCCCTTGAAGACGGCGGTGGCCGGCGCGTGCCCGATGGCGACGAACACGCCGGCCACGGGGATCACCCGCTCCTCGCCCGACTTCACGTTCTTCACGCGCACGCCGGTGACGCTGCGCGGGTTGCCCATGGACCCGTCGCCCTCGCCGACGATCTCCTCCACCACGCTGTCCCAGACCACCTCGATCTTCGGGTTGCGGAACAGCCTGTCCTGCATGATCCGCTCGGCGCGGAAGCTGTCGCGGCGGTGGATGACCGTCACCTTGGAGGCGTGGTTGGTGAGGTACAGCGCCTCCTCCACCGCGGAGTTGCCGCCGCCGATCACCGCGATCTCCTTGCCGCGGAAGAAGAAGCCGTCGCAGGTGGCGCAGGCCGACACGCCGAAGCCGCGATAGATCTCCTCGCTGGGAATGCCCAGCCAGCGGGCCTGCGCGCCGGTCGCGATGATGACGCTGTCGGCGGTGTAGGTGTCGCCCGAGTCGCCCTTGCAGACGAAGGGACGCTGCGAGAAATCGACGTCCACGATCAGGTCGAAGACCATCCTGGTCCCGACATGCTCCGCCTGCTTCTGCATCTGCTCCATCAGCCACGGCCCCTGGATGGGGTCGGCGAAGCCGGGATAATTCTCCACGTCGGTGGTGATCATGAGCTGGCCGCCCGGCTGCATGCCCTGCACCATCAGCGGCTGCAGATTGGCGCGCGCCGCATAGATGGCCGCGGTGTAGCCGGCGGGACCGGCGCCGATGATGAGAACCTTGGTGTGGTGGGTGCTGGGCATAGCTTTGTCCGTCACGATCTCGTCTGAAGCAGACCATAGGGCCGAGCCGCACATATGGTCCAGATTCGACGCGCTGTCATCGGAAAGCCTGCCATGACCGCCCAACATGGGCGCGGCTGTGCCGCCCTCGATAGCCCGACCCTCAATAGCCCGACCCTCAATAGCCTGACGGCTCGGCGCCCGTCTGCTTCTTCACCCAGGCGCCGATGCGGTGGCGCCACTGTTCGTGCCAGATGTAGACGCTGTTCCTGACCCAGTTCATCTGCACCGCCCGGCGGCGGCCTTCGAACGGATGATGCCCGTGCCAGGAGGTGTCGCTGCGGCGGAAGCACAGCAGCGTGCCCTCGTCCGGCGGCACCTCGGCGGCGTAATCCTCCAGGTCCGGGCTGCGCAGCACGCGCAGGCGCCCGCCCGACGCCTCCCAGGGCGGGTTCATGTAGATCAGGACGGTGACGATCTTGCTGGCCGAATCGGGGTGGATCTTGCCGTCGGTCGCCCGGCACATGCCGCGCGCGGTGAACATGGTCGGGTAGCGCGACAGGTCCAGCCCGAACTTTTCGGAAAAGGCGCGGCAGACCGCCTCGCCCCGCAATTCCTCGATCAGGGAATCGAAGGCCGGACCCTGCGGGAAGACGCCCAGGGGAATGGAGCCGGGCTTGTCCACCTTGGGATAGTCGCGGTGCAGGGCCTCCAGATGCTCCCGCTTCACGAAGCCGGGGACGCAGAGGAAGTCGAACGGGTCGTGCTGCAACGGGGTGGCCCGGAATCGGTCCAGATCCAGCATGGACGTGGGCATTGACGTGTGCATGGACATGAGGCGGTCTCCAGACGGCGGCATCTCAGGCCACGGGCGTGTCGGGGAAGGCCAGTTCGTGGCGGGCGCGCCATTCCGGGCCGACATAGTTCACGATGATCGACTTGCGCACGCCCCGGATCGGGCGCGGCGCGAAGCCGTGCCATGTGTTCGTGCCGGGGACGAAGATCAGCCCCCCGTTGAAGACGTAGGGCGCGCGGGTGACGACCTTGCGGGACGCGTCCAGCACGTCGGTGCCCCAATCGGCGCAGTCCGGACCCTTGGACAGATAGATCAGCATCGTGAACTTCTTGACGCCGATGTCCGTGTGCGGCTCCAGCCAGAAGCCGTCGGTGTCCTGGCAATATTCGATGCGCAGCGAGCTGCCGGACAGATCGACGCCGCAGGTCCGCCGGATCGCCTGCGTTACCGCCGGTCCCTGGAACGCCTCGGCGACCGTATCGCAGACGGCGTGCTCGGCGCGGCTTTGGGCGTTGAAATAGCAGCGCGTGGCGTTGTTGGCGTCCCGCTTGCCCATGCTGTCGCCGATCGGCGGGGGCGCCCAGGGAAGGCCCGCAATGCCGTCCGCAATTTCTTCCGGCAGCGCTTTGGTCAAAAGCCAGTGCCGATAAGGTTCATCCTCGATCCGTGATGTGTCCAGGCAGCGGATGAAGGCATCCTGGACTGCGCCGAATGAATGCATGCGAAAGAATCCAGTGCATCCTGGTGTTTGCTGCGAGTTAACATGACGGAGCGCACGCGAGAAGTGAAAAAAAGTTCGTAGAGTCTTTGGTGGTAATACCCTGGCGGAGGTCAAATGTACACGTAAGGATGAGCCGCCGCCGGTCTGCGGCGGCATCCTTGTGTCATCGGGCGCCGTGCTTTGCGCGGTGGACCATCAGGCGGTGGCGCAACTCTTCCGCGACTTGCCGGGTGTCGTCCAATGTGGGGTATGTCCAATGCTCCAGCGCCCCGGTGAAGGGCCGGGTGATGCCCTCGTCGTAGAGCCCTTCATGGAAACTGCGGAACTTGGGCGAGCCGCCCTCAAGCTCGATCACATAGACCGGCTTGCCGGTGGAACAGGCTTCCGAGGTCATGGACACGCTGTCGCAGGTCACCACCACCGCGTCGGCCAGCCCGAGATAGGCGAAATAGGGGTTTTCGCCGGTGCCGTCCCACACCTCCGCCGGCAGGCCGTTCAGGCGGGCGCGCAGGATCGCCTCGTTGTCGGCGCCGGTGCGGCGCGACGGGGTGACCATCAGCCCGGCCCCGCTGGCGCGGGCCAGTTCCGACAGCTTTTCCGCCACGTCGCCCATGATGGTCGGGGTCAGGGCATAGACGCCGTTGGTGCCGCCGATCAGAACGGCGACGCGCGGGTGCGGCAGATGGGCGAGGCGGGGGGCGTGGCGTTCCGCGGCGTCGGCCAGCAGCTTCGGCGTCACGCGGTGCAGGGCGCCGCGGGTGGCCATGACGTTGGGGCCGCGCAGCCGGTCGTGGCGGGGGACGACGACGAGCCCGAAATGGCGCGGGTTGATCTGCGGGTCCTGGATGTAGACGGTGAATGTGCGCCCGCGCGACAGCTTGCTGGCCGCCAGCAGCGGCGCGATGGCCTGGCGCCCGGACCCGATCATCAGGTCGGGCCAGGGCGCGCGGATGGAATCGCCCTCCGGCCCGGTGGCGAAGCGGTTGCCCAGCCGCAGGAACGGGCTGAGCTGGCGCCAGGGGCTGCGCAGCCGCACGCGCTTCACGACGGGGGTGAGGCCCAGCGCTTCGGCAAGGCCGATGCACTGGTTTTCCATGCCGGGCTTGCCGTCCGACACGACCCAACAAGAGAGGGAACCGGAAAGGGTGGAATGCATCGTCACACGAATGGTTGGGGGTGCGGCCGGTCGTCGCGTCTGGCGGGAAACCGGGCCGAATATGTGGATGGAGGGATTTTCCACCGGCGCCTGTATGGGTTTCTTGCTTGGCGTGGGTGGATGCGCCGTGTAATATCCTTTCTTCAGATCACCCCCGGAGCTATCGAGTAAACCATGCGGCGGGTCAAACTCGACCGAATTGACCGGCGGATTTTGCGCGACCTGCAAAATGACGGCCGGATGACGAACGTAGAACTCGCGAGGCGCGCCGGCATTTCTGCCCCTCCGTGTCTGCGGCGTGTCCGCGCCTTGGAAGAGGCGGGCTTCATCCGCGGCTACCACGCCGACATCAATCCCGACGCGCTCGGGTTCGGTGTCACCGTGTTCGCCCAGGTTGGCCTGTCCAGCCAGGCTGAAGCGGACCTAAAGAAATTCGAGGAACTCGTCAACTCCTGGCCCATGGTGCGCGAGTGCAACATGCTGGCCGGCGAGTACGATTTCCTGCTGAAGATCGTGGCGGAGGACTGGGACGACTACCAGCGCTTCCTGACCACGAAGCTGACGGCGGCGCCCAACGTGGCGCACGTCAAGTCGGCCCTGTCGATCCGCACGTCGAAGCACACGCCCGGTGTGCCGATCGACGTGGACTCGCCGGACATCCCCGACTCGCTGGAGGATGACGACGAGGAGGACGAGGACGAATCCTCGGCCCGTCTGGCGCGCCGCTGACGCGGTTTCGCACCGACGTACTGTTTCCGGGACAGTCGGCAACGCACCCACGGAATGGGGCGTGTTGCCGGCTGTTTCCGTTTCGGAGTTCGCCGCGCCACGCAATTTCATGACGCGGAGCGTTTTCGAGAATGTATTTCAGCCAGACTTCGCACGCGCGATGAAATCCACGGCGAGGGTTGTTAAACTCCCCCGGTTCGATGCCGCCGAACCTTTTCCGTGACCGGGAGACGATGATGGCCTCACCCCGCCGCCGCCCCCTTCCGCCGCGCGCCTTTCTGCCGGCGCTGGCGCTCGCCGCCACGCTGGCCTTGCCGCCCTTGCTCGGCGCTCCGCCGGCCCACGCCGCCGTGCCGGGCGTTCATGCGGAGGAGATCGTCCGCTTTCCCTCGCTCGACGCCGACCTGACCAGCGGCGCCCCGACGCCCCTGACCGGGCGCTTCCTGCGTCCCAGGAGCGACGGCCCCTATCCCACGGTCGTCCTGCTGCACGGATGCAGCGGTCTTTACGCCAAGACCGGGCGGGTGTCGGCCCGGCACATCGATTGGGCGCTGACCCTGCGCGACCAGGGCTATGCGGTGCTGATGGTGGACAGCTTCGGCCCGCGCGGCGTGGAGGAGGTGTGCACCGTCAAGGACCGTCCCGTCCGCGCGACGGAGGAGCGCAAGCGCGATGCCTGGGCGGCGCTGGCCTATCTCCGCGCCCGGAGCGACGTGGACAGCGACCGGATCGCGCTGATGGGCTGGTCGCAGGGGGCGGGCACGGTGCTGGCGGCCTATGGGCCGGGCGGGCAGGGGAACGGCTTCCGCGCCGCCATCGCCTTCTATCCCGGCTGCCGGTCGCCCCTGAACGACGCGGACTGGCAACCGGAAGGGCCGCTTCTGATGCTGCTGGGCGGCAAGGACGAATGGAACCCCGCCGACCGCTGCCTGGAGCTGGCGAGCCGCGAGCCGGTGAAGGAGCGCACCGAGGTGGTGGTCTATCCCGATGCCCACCACGGCTTCGATACTCCCTATTCGCCGCTGCGCAAGCGCCGCAATCTGGCCACCGCCCCGGCGGGCGAAGCGACGGTCGGCACCCACGAGTCGGCCCGCAGGGACGCCATCGAGCGGGTCAGCGCCTTCCTGGCGGAGCGGTTGCGGGGGTAACGACGCAGGACCGAGGGTAAAAGCAAAACGCCCCGCGCCGGTTGTCGGCGCGGGGCGTTTCGTTTCGGCTCGCGATCGGTGGCGGGGCGGCTGTTTCTGTGCCGAGCCCCTCAGCTTGGACCCACGCCTACTTGAAGGCGACGGTGACGATTTCGTAGACCTTGGAGCCGCCGGGGGTGGAAACCTCCACGCTGTCGCCGACCGACTTGTTGATCAGCGCGCGGGCCAACGGCGCCTGGATCGACAGCATGCCGTTCTTGATGTCGCTTTCGTCCTGGCCGACGATCTGGTAGGTGGTCTCCTCGTCGGTGTCCTCGTCCGCCAGGGTGACGGTGGCGCCGAACTTCACCGCGTTGCCGGACAGCTTCGTCGGGTCGATGACCTCGGCGCGGCTGATCTTGTCCTCAAGCTCGGCGACGCGGCCTTCGATGAAGCTCTGGCGCTCGCGCGCGGCGGTGTATTCGGCGTTTTCCGACAAGTCCCCGTGCTCACGCGCCTCGGCAATCGCCTTGATGACGTTGGGCCGTTCGACAGTCTTGAGGTGCTTCAACTCCTCTTGCAGGCGGTTGTATCCCGCCGCGGTCATTGGAACTTTTTCCATCGTTCAATCCATCACCATGCCGACGCAGCGCCCTGGGAAAGTTACGGCGCGGCGGAGGAGACCCGCTGCGCCGTAAACCGTCCTAATAGGAACCGCTAAGGTACGACTGCAACGGCGCGACTTCAAGGCTGCCGTTCCGGAGTGCGGCAATCGCTTCCACCGCCGCGCGTGCACCGGCCATGGTGGTGTAGTAGGGCAGGCTGTAGGTCAGCGCCGTACGCCGAAGGCTGAAGCTGTCGGACAGGGCCTGCGCGCCTTCCGTGGTGTTGATGACCAGATGCACCTCGCCGTTGATCATCGCATCGACGATGTGCGGCTGGCCCTCCACCACCTTGTTGATCGACTCCGCCGGGACCCCGGCCTGACGCAGCGCCGCCGCGGTGCCGGTGGTCGCCAGCACGCGGAAGCCCATGCCGTGCAGCTTCTGCCCGATCTGCACCGCGGACGGCTTGTCGCGCTCCTTCACCGAGATGAAGACGGTGCCCTGGACCGGCAGGGTGACGCCGGCGCCGAGCTGCGACTTGGCGAAGGCCAGGGCGAAGTTGTGGTCCAGTCCCATCACCTCGCCCGTGGACTTCATCTCCGGGCCGAGAACGATGTCGACGCCGGGGAAGCGGGCGAAGGGGAACACGGCCTCCTTCACGGCGGTGTGCGGCGGGGTCGGGCCGTTCAGCGTGAAGTCGGACAGCTTTTCGCCGGCCATGATGCGGGCGGCGATCTTGGCGATGGCGGTGCCGGTGGCCTTGGCGACGAAGGGCACCGTGCGGCTGGCGCGCGGGTTGACCTCCAGGATGTAGACCGTGCCGTCCTTCACCGCGAACTGCACGTTCATCAGGCCGACGACGTGCAGGGCGCGGGCCAGCGCCTCGCCCTGGCGGCCGATCTCGGCGATGATGTCCTGCGGCAGCGAGTAGGGCGGCAGGGCGCAGGCCGAGTCGCCGGAATGGATGCCGGCCTCCTCGATGTGCTCCATGATGCCGGCGATGTAGACTTGCCCGGTGGCGTCGGCCACCACGTCCACGTCCACCTCGATGGCGTCCTGAAGGTAGCTGTCGATCAGCACCGGGTTCTTGCCCGACACCTTCACGGCGGTGCCCATGTAGCGCTGGAGCCCGGCCATGTCATGGACGATCTCCATGGCGCGGCCGCCCAGCACGTAGGACGGGCGGATGACGACCGGGAAGCCGATCTGCTCCGCGACCTTCTCCGCCTCCTCCAGCGACCGGGCGAGGCCGTTGGCCGGCTGCTTCAGGTCGAGCTGGTGCAGCAGCTTCTGGAAGCGCTCGCGGTCCTCGGCGAGGTCGATGGCGTCCGGCGAGGTGCCCAGGATCGGGATGCCGGCCTTCTCCAGCGCGTCGGCCAGCTTCAGCGGGGTCTGGCCGCCGAACTGCACGATGCAGCCCAGAACCGTGCCGTTGCGCTGCTCGACGCGGACCAGCTCGATCACGTCCTCGGCGGTCAGCGGCTCGAAATACAGGCGGTCGGCGGTGTCGTAGTCGGTGGAGACCGTCTCCGGGTTGCAGTTGACCATAATGGTCTCGATGCCGGCCTCGCGCAGGGCGTAGACGGCGTGGACGCAGCAATAGTCGAACTCGATGCCCTGGCCGATGCGGTTCGGCCCGCCGCCCAGGATGACGACCTTCCTCTTTTCGGTCGGGTCCGATTCGCACTCGGCCTCGCCCGTGCCGTCCGCCTCGTAGGTGGAGTACATGTAGGGCGTGCGCGAGGCGAACTCGGCGGCGCAGGTGTCGATGCGCTTGAAGACCGGCGTGACCCCGGCGGCGCGGCGGGCGGCGGCGACCTCGGCCTCGGTCTTGCCCGACAGCTCGGCCAGACGGGCGTCGGAGAAGCCCATCTGCTTCAGCGCCTGCCAGCCGTCCTTGTCCGTGGGCAGCCCGCCGCTGCGGATCGCCTGCTCGCGGTCCACGATGGCCTTGATCTGCTCCAGGAACCACGGGTCGTACTTGGAGACCTGCTGCACCTCGGCGATGGTGAAGCCGTGGCGGAAGGCCTGTGCGATGACCAGCAGCCGGTCCGGCGTCGGGCGGGCCAGCGCGCCGCGGATGGCGGCGGCGTCCGGCGTGTCGGTGTCGCCGATGCGCACCTCGTTGAAGCCGGTCAGGCCGGTCTCCATGGAGCGCAGCGCCTTCTGGACCGACTCCTGGAAGGTGCGGCCGATGGACATGGCCTCGCCCACCGACTTCATGGAGGTGGTCAGCAGCGGTTCGGTGCCGGCGAACTTCTCGAAGGTGAAGCGCGGCATCTTCGTGACGACGTAATCGATCGTCGGCTCGAAACTGGCCGGGGTGGTGCCGGTGATGTCGTTGGTCAGCTCGTCCAGCGTGTAGCCGATGGCCAGCTTCGCGGCGATCTTGGCGATCGGGAAGCCGGTGGCCTTGGACGCGAGCGCCGAGGAGCGCGACACGCGCGGGTTCATCTCGATGACGATCAGGCGGCCGTTCGCCGGGTTCACCGCGAACTGCACGTTGGACCCGCCGGTTTCCACCCCGATCTCGCGCAGCACCGCGATCGAGGCGTCGCGCATGATCTGGTATTCCTTGTCCGTCAGCGTCAGCGACGGGGCGACGGTGATCGAATCGCCGGTGTGGACGCCCATCGGGTCGATGTTCTCGATGGCGCAGACGATGATGCAGTTGTCCGCCTTGTCGCGGACGACCTCCATCTCATACTCCTTCCAGCCCAGCACCGATTCCTCGATCAGCACCTCGCCGACCGGGCTGGCGCGCAGGCCGCCGCGCACGATGTCCTCGAACTCCGCGCGGTTGTAGGCGATGCCGCCGCCGGTGCCGGCCAGCGTGAAGCTGGGGCGGATGATGGCGGGCAGGCCGACGAACTCCAGCGCCTCGGTCGCCTCCTGCATGTTGCGCACCAGGCGCGAGCGCGGGGATTCCAGGCCCAGCTTGTCCATGGCGTCGCGGAACAGGATGCGGTCCTCGGCCTTGGCGATGACGTCGCGCTTGGCGCCGATCATCTCCACGCCCAGCCGCTCCAGCGTGCCGTCGTCGGACAGGGCCATGGCGGTGTTCAGCGCGGTCTGGCCGCCCATGGTCGGCAGCAGGGCGTCGGGGCGCTCCTTCTCCAGGATCTTCGCCACCACGGCCGGGGTGATCGGCTCGATGTAGGTGGCGTCGGCCAGACCCGGATCGGTCATGATGGTGGCCGGGTTGGAGTTGACCAGGATGACCCGGTAGCCTTCCTCGCGCAGCGCCTTGCACGCCTGGACGCCGGAGTAATCGAACTCGCAAGCCTGGCCGATGACGATCGGCCCCGCGCCGATGATGCAGATGGATTTGATATCAGTGCGCTTGGGCATGGGTCCGCTTCTCGACGTTCGTGCAGCAAAAGCCCCCTCGCGCCATTGGCCCCTGGCGGGGCGCGGGTGTGAGGGGGCACGGATCAATATGTCGTTGCGAGGCCCCTTTATAGGGAACAAGGTGGCTCGGGGGAAGAGGTGGGTTGATGCGCGGGCCACATGTCTGAAACATCGCCAGCGGGCGGCGAGGCGGGGCTTGAACCCGCGCCGAAAGGGCGTCATCAATCGGGTGCACCGGAATCCCCGTGATCCCGGCCCCGTGCTTCCCGACATTTTTCAGCGGGAGAAGCCCGCACCGCCGATCCTGACCGCCGCCGGAGTTCGCGCCCTACGATGACCCACGCTTTCGCCAAGGACAGCCACGCCTGCGCCGCCTGCGTTTCGTGGGGGGGCGAGCGCGCCCTGTCGGACGACAACACGCTCGTCCATGTCGACCGCTACAGCGCGGAGGGGGAGTGCCGGACGGCGACCAGCCAGGATTACCGGAAGATCACGCGCTCCTACCACACCTGCCCGACCTGGGCGCCGCTGCCGATGCTGAAGAAGCATGGCGGCCGCCCGGAGCGCCAGCCGGTTTTCGCCACCCGCGCGAATCCCCCCGCCGCCGCGCCGAAGCCGGTGCCCGTCCCGGTGGCTGCCCCGATGGCTGCGGCAGCCGTGGCCCCGGCCGCCGCCGTTCCGCCGCCGCCCGCCCCGCCGGTCTGCCGGGCGGAGCCGCTGGACCTCGACCAGATCCCGCAGATCGCCAGTCTGCTCTACGTC
>JAEYPE010000274.1 GCA_023411035.1 Pseudomonadota bacterium | reverse complement strand
CGTTCAACACGCGCAGCCGGAACTTGGCGCCGTCGGCCCGGACGCCGATGGCCACATGGATGGCTTTGTTGCGCACCGGGCCTTCGTCCCGGATCTTGACCCGGATGGCGTCGAGGAACACCAGCGGGTGGATCGCCTCCAGGGGCCGGTTCTGCCAGGTCGTCACCTCCTCGATCACCGCGTCCGTCACCGTGGAGATCAGGTCGGCCGAGACCTCGATGCCATAGAGCTCCCGCAGGTGCCCGGTGATCTCCCGCGTCGACAGGCCCCGCGCGGACAGCGAGATGATCTTCTCGTCGAAGCCGGGGAACCGCCGCTGGTACGTGGCGATCAGCGCCGGGTCGAACGTTCCCGCCCGGTCGCGAGGGATCGCCAGTTCCATCGCCCCGCCCTCGGTCAGCACCGTCTTGCGGCCGTAGCCGTTGCGCCGGTTGCCGCTCTCGTCACCGGCCAGATGATGATCCAGCTCCGCTTTCAGCGCCCGTTCCGTCAGCGCCTTCTTCACCTGGTCGAGCAAGCCGTTCTGGTCAAACGCCGTCTTGGCATCCGCCCCCGCCAGGAGCTGGTCGAGGATCGCGTCGGGGATGATCGGTTCTTTGCGTCGGGCCATTCAGGGGCTCCTTCTGCTTCAGGATAACCCCGCCGAGCACGAAATTCCGGATACTCCCGTGCCGGCCAACCTGACCTTGCTGCCGCTGCCGCCCGACAGCCCCGAACTCAACGCCATCGAGCGGCTCTGGCAGGTCATGCGCGCTTCCGCCCTTTCGCACCGCCTGTTCACCGACACCAAGCACATCATCGACGCCTGCTGCCGCGCCTGGAACGCACTCATCCATCAGCCAGGACGCATCCGGTCAACCTGCGGATATCCGTGGGCGCTACAGGTCGAAACTTCGTGAACTTGGTATCATGCAGCCTGATTGGCCGCAGCGAACCGAGCGGGGGTTCCCGTAGCCGAGCGCCGAATGGCGGCGCTGCCGATTGCCCCGGTTCGCCGCCCCATTCCGATGCCTCCTTTTTGTTGCTCGTTCGCAGACGGCAACGCGGGGCAAGGTCTCGTCAACGAAACACGGGATACGAGGATTCGAACCATGCTGCGACTGGGCACGAAGGTCCGGCATCATGGACGGGACGCCATGGTGATCGCGCGGACCTTGGGTGGGCATCCATTCTACGATCTGCGGCTGGTCGACGGCACCATCGTGAAATACGCCCTGGAGGCGGAGTGCGAGGCCATGCCGTCCGATGGCGGCTTCCCGCCTCCGGCCTCCGGCATGCGTCAGGCGGAAGGCCGCCCCGGCTGAACCGCCGGCCAAGTGCGCCGTTGCCGAAATCCGCCGTCCCGCGCAATATCGCGCAATGGAACGGCTGGACGATGATGGTTGCTGCCCGCGGCGGCAATGGCGGGTGATCGAGGGACGGGCGATCGCGGACGGCGGATGTCCCGGCGGGGCGTCCGGCTTGGCCCCGGATGGCGATGCGCCGCCGGACGGCGCCGCACAGGCGGCGGCGCGCCCGGTGCCCGAGGATTACGGGTTGACCCCGGAAGATTTGCGGATCTGGTACGCGCCGGGGCGGGCGGGGGCTCTGCTGGCCCTGGCGGCCACCGTGTGGATGGCGGGCGTCCAGGCCTATGACGCCGGACGGCTGTCCGATCCCTGGATTCTGGGCGCCCTGCCCGGTCTTCTCTATGGCGCCCTGATCGGCGGATTCGCAGGGCTGGGGCTGATGGTGCTGATCCACTGGTGCGACCCGCTGGTCGGCATGGCATGGCCGGCCTACGCGCGGCTGCGCCGGTACCGCGACGCGCTGGCCGAGGCGGTCGCCGCAGAGCGGAGCGTCAACGAACGGATGCCCTGACCGCCGGGAAGGCTCCGGCCCCGCCACCATCATCGCCGCTGCCATCGCCGCTGCCACCGCCGGTGGAAATGCATGGCCTATCCCATTCGAACGATGGTGCTGCGGCGCATAGGCCCAATCTGCTTAAGAGCAAACAGGAGGAACGCAGTGAACCGATTCGACGAAAAAGTCTATCGCGTGACGAAGCGCCGGGACGGGCCGAGCCTTCAGGAACAGAAGGGGCAACTGCTCCGCCTGAAACAGGATCTCGAACAGTTCAAATCCCGTCAGGCGGGGGCCGCCGTCGTCGGCAGCCTGCAGGCGCGCATCCGTGAACTGGAATCCTCGATTTCCCGGGCGGAGGCGGCGCGGACGATGGACCGGGAAGCCCAGCGGCCCGATGGCGGAGAGGAGGACGCGGACCCCGGCGCCATTCCCGTGCAGGACAACAGCTTGCGCGCCACCTCCAGCCGCTTCCCGCCGCGCGGACGGCCCGGACGGACCTTCTGAACGGTTCTGAACGGCAGCGATGATACGTTCGACGGCCCGGATCATCCTCCGGGCCGTTGCCCTGTCTGGCGTCGCCCTGTCTGGCGTTGCCCCGTCCGGTTGATCCAGATCAGGGCGGGTCTTGGTCAAATTTCATACCTTGGGCTCAATTTTAAGACCTTAGTCTTGATCTGACGTCCGATTCGAGCGAGTTTTCCAGGGCGCCGAAGCGAGACAGCCCAGGGGTACGAGACATGACCTTCTCCGTCGCCACCACCGCCGCCGTTGCATCGCCGATGCCCGCCGCGATGCCAGCCCCCCATCCGCGTGCGGCGGAGCCGGTGTCGGCGCCGGTGCCGGGCCGCTGCGCCGGCTGCTCGGCGCGGAGCAAAGGGTTGTGCGCGGCCCTGACCGCGGGGGATCTGCCGGATCTGTCGGTGTCGTCCCGCCCGCTGGACTTGCTGTCGGCGACCCCGGTGGTGATGGAGGGGGAAGAGGCGCAGGCCGTCTTCACCGTCATGTCGGGCATGCTGAAGCTCTACAAGACCCTGCCGGACGGGCGGCAGCAGATCACCGGCTTCGCCACGGCGGGCGACGTGATCGGGCTGGCGGTCGGTACGGGCTACGCCTACACGGCGGAAACGGTCACCGCCTCCACCGTCTGCCGGATACCGCAGACCGCCCTGCGCCGTCTGATGGAGCGGCACCCGGCGGTGCAGGGGCGGTTGCTCGCCATGACATCGGTGGAGTTGTCGGCGGCGCAGGACCAGATCCTGCTGCTCGGCTGCAAGACGGCGGTGGAACGGGTGTCCAGCTTCCTTCTCGCCCTGTCGCGGCGGTCGCGGCCCCTGGCGGACGGCACGCCCAGCGTCTTCCTTCCCATGCCGAAAGTGGACATCGGCGCCTATCTGGGCCTGCGCCCCGAAACGCTGTCGCGCGTGCTGCGCAAGCTGGAGGAGGCCGGGGCGATCACCCGCCTGACCAACGACCGCATCCGCATCGAGGACCCGGCGGCGCTGGAAGCCGCCGCCTGACCTCTCCGTCCCACCGCCTTCAGGCCCGGCCCGCCACCGGATAACCCTCGCCGCCGAATTCCGTCCCGACGTCCTTAACGAAAGCCTGCCCGACCCGGCGATAACCCAGCCGGGCGAACAGGCCCGCGGCGTCCAGCTTTGGCGCGGTCGCCGCGACGACGCAGCCGCGCTCGTCCACCACCACCGACGTGCAGCCCAGCTTGCGGGCCAGCAGGTCGATGCCGTCCGCCTGCGCGGCGGAGGTCGCCGCCGCGTCGAACAGCCCCACCGCGATGAAGATCGGCACCGTCAGCACGCGGTTCGCCCCTTCCGCGCTGACGCGGTAGCAGAACAGGCCCCGGATGTGCCCGTCGCTCATTTCGCAGGCCATAACCCCGCCGTCGCCGCCGGACCGCAGGAAGAGGGCCACCACCTGCCGCCACTCGTCCAGGGTCATGTCGCGGTGCAGGGCCTGGACGACGGGCAACGCCTGATCGGCCTGGGTCTTGGCGAGGGGAGCGATGATGAAGCTTCTGGGCATGGGCGGGCGATCCTTTCGCGGGCATCTTCCGCGATGATCCGGCCCGTCGCGTTGATTTTGGTCATGCGCCGCACCGATGGAGCGATTGCGCGGAGGGGGTGTTTCAACAGAACGGCGCCCAACACCCGCCAATCGCCACCCGCCCGTCACCGGAGACCGGACATGAGCCCCTATCCGCCGCCCCCGCAGGAACCCGACGTGCCGATTCCCATGCCGATGCCGCCCGACGCCCCGCCGGACGAGCCGGTGGAGGTCCCGCCGATGCCCGGCGAACCGCAGGAGCCTGTCTGATCGAAGTTCAGGGCTTGCGGCGGTAGAGCGCCATGGCGCGCTCCAGGATGCCGGGGGATGAGTAATCGCCCAGGAACAGGTCGCCCAGCGCGCGGCGCATCCGCGCCCGGATGCGGGAGCGGACGGCGTTGCGCAGCGCCTCCTCCTGCATGTGGCAGCGGCGGCAGAGGTTCTTCGGGCGGGCCTCCGGACTGCCGGAGGGGCGGACCGGGCGCACCACGACCTGCACGTCGCGGGTTTCGGCATACTCCACCACGTCGGGCCAGGCCGCCCGCCGCCCGCGCCCGTCGCGCCAGGTCTGGTCGGCGGCGTCGTACCACCGCCCGTCCGGCAGGCAACGCACGACGGTGCCGCCCGGCCGCCCGCAGCAGCGGCAGCGGTTGTCCCCGCTTGCGCCCTTGCGGTTGGCCGGATCGAGGTCGGGTCTGAGAATCTTTGCGCGGAGCGGTCTGGTCATGGCTTGATGCCTGCCTTGGGGGCCCTGCCTTTGGGGTGGGGTGCGCCCCTGCGGGACGTGGCTCATGACATGGATGGGCGCGGACTGCCAGTGCGAATTTATGAAAAGTTCTTCAGAGACCGATCGATGGACATGACCTCCCCGGACGATTCCGCCGACCCGCATCTGGTGCATGAACTGGCCAGCGCCCACCCGGACGTGGTGACCGCCGCCGCCGCGGGCGTGGCGCGGGTGGCCCATGGGGAGGGGCTGGGGCTGGTGCCGCTCGGCCTGCCGCTGCCCAAGGGCAAGCGCGACCTGCTTGTGCCCGCGGAGCGGAGGGAGGCGGTGCTGCTGGAGATCCAGGGCACGCTCGACCGCGCGCGGCGGCGCAACGGCCTGCTCGCCCAGGGGCGCCGCGCGCTGGAGGGCTGGTCCACCAGCCTGCACCCGGCGGACGACCGGACGCGGGTGAAGGCGGTGCGCAGCGACGACCTGCCCTGGCCCGGCCTGCCCGCCCCCGTGCGGCTCCAGGTCTCGCGCGTGCTGGACGCCATGGAACTGACCGACCTCGACGACGACGATCTGGCCCTGCGGCTGGAGGGCGATCCGGCGCTGACCGCCGCGCTGGAGGACGCGCTGTCCCGCACCGCCGCCCGCCTGCACCGCTACGCCGCGGAGGCGGAAGGGGCGGAGGACTCGTGGACCTTCGCGTCGCTGGCCGACCGGCTGTCCCGCGCCGCCCGCAACCGGCACGGGGTGGACGAACTGCTGGAGCGCTGGGACCGCGAATTCGCCGTCTGGCGGCGGGAGCGGGCGGAGGCGCGCGGGCGCGCCTATGTGGACCGGCATTTCGATCTGGCCCGCTTCGAGAAGCTGTTCCCGGTGGCGCGCGGGCTGGGGCGTCGGCTGGTTCTGGTGGTCGGCCCGACCAACTCCGGCAAGACCCATCATGCCATAGAGGCGCTGAAGGGCGCCTATGACGGCCTCTATCTGGCGCCGCTGCGCCTGCTGGCGCTGGAGGTGATGGAGCGGCTGAACGCCGAGGGCACCCCGGCCTCCCTGCTGACGGGGGAGGAGGCGATTTCGACGCCCGGCGCCCGCCACACCGCCTCCACCATCGAGGTGATGGACCCCGACCGCCCGGTGGAGGTGGCGGTGATCGACGAGATCCAGATGCTGGCCGACCCCGACCGCGGCTGGGCCTGGACGGCGGCGCTGATGGGCGCCCCGGCGGAGACCGTCTACATCCTGGGCGCCCCGGAGGCCCGCCCGCTGGTGGAGCGCGTGGCGGCCCATCTGGGCGAGCGGCTGGAGGTGATCGAGTTGGAGCGCAAGGTGCCGCTGACCATGATCGACCGCCGCCTGAACTGGGAGGAGGTGGAACCGGGAGACGCCCTGATCGCCTTCTCCCGCCGCGAAATCCATTCCGTGCGCGACACGCTGCGGGCGAAGGGCCTGTCGGTCGCCGCGGTCTACGGCGCGCTGGCGCCGGAGGTGCGGCGGCGGGAGGCCGCGCGCTTCCTGTCCGGCGAGGCGGACGTGGTGGTGGCGACCGACGCCATCGGCATGGGGCTGAACCTGCCCTGCCGGCGGGTGCTGTTCACCGCGCTGGAGAAGTTCGACGGCAGCAGCGTCCGCCCGCTGACCGCGACGGAGGTGAAGCAGATCGCGGGCCGCGCCGGGCGATTCGGCAAGTTCGAGTCGGGGGAGTTCGGCGTGGTCGGGCGGGGCACGCCGCAGGCCCTGCGCAGCCTGCTGGAGAAGGCGGACGGGCGGTTGCGGGCCGACGCCCCGCTGACCGTGCGCCCGACCCGCGCCATGCTGGCCCGTCTGGCCGGCCATATCGGGACGGAGGAGACGGTTCTGCTGCTGGACTGCTTCGCCGACGCCCGCACGGCGGGATCGCCCTACCGGGTGGGCGACCTGTCCGGGATGCGGCGGCTGGCGACGATGCTGGACGAACGGCGCCTGACGCTGCCGGCCAAGCTGGACCTGCTCCTGATTCCCGCCGATCTGGAGGACGAGGCGGAGGCGGGCATCCTCGCCGCCATCGTCGGCGCGGTGGAGGCCGGGGAACCGTCTCCCCTCGGACGCTTCGTCCCGGCGCGGCTGGATGGGCTGGACGGCGCGGCGCTGGAGGGGCTGTCGCGGGCCTGCGACCTCTATTACTGGGCGGCGCGCAAGTTCCCGTCCCTGTTTCCGGAACGGGACGCGGTGCGCAGCCGCCGCGCCGAGGTCAGCCGTCGTCTGGCCGACCTGCTCGCCACGCGCGGCGCGCGGTCCGCCGGCCAGCGGCGCGAACCGCCGCCCAAGGCCGGTTTCCGCGGCGCTCCGCGCAAGCGCTTCGGGCCGCGGCGGTAGAGGTGGACCTTACATGCCGCCGGGATAGTTCGGCCCGCCGCCGCCTTCCGGGACGACCCAGTTGATGTTCTGGGTGGGGTCCTTGATGTCGCAGGTCTTGCAGTGCACGCAGTTCTGCGCGTTGATCTGAAGCCGGGGCTCGCTGCCGTCCTCCGCCCGCACGATCTCGTAGACGCCGGCCGGGCAGTAGCGCGTCTCCGGCGCGTCGTAGAGCGCCAGATTGACCGCGATCGGCACCGACGGGTCCTTCAGCGTCAGGTGCGCCGG
>JAEYPE010000273.1 GCA_023411035.1 Pseudomonadota bacterium | reverse complement strand
CGTCAGCCTGCCCATCGCCTCGCTCGACCGGCTGGCGCTGAAGCGAAAGCTGGACGACATGGGGCAGGTGTCCGCCACCCCGGAGGAGGCGCGATGACGCCGGTCACCATCTATCACAACCCGGCTTGCGGCACCTCGCGCAACACGCTGGCGCTGATCCGCAACAGCGGCGTCGAGCCGACGGTGATCGAGTATTTGAAGACGCCGCCTTCCCGCGACGAGCTGGCCGACCTGATCCGCCGCATGGGCGTGCCGGTGCGTGCCGTCCTGCGCGAGAAGGGCACGCCCTATGCCGAACTCGGTTTCGGCGACCCGGCGTTGACCGATGACCAACTGCTCGACGCCATGACGGCGCACCCGATCCTGATCAACCGGCCGATCGTGGTGACGCCGCTGGGCGTGCGGCTGTGCCGCCCGTCCGAGGCGGTTCTCGACATCCTCCCCGATGCCCAGCGCGGCACCTTCGCCAAGGAGGACGGCGAGCAGGTCGTCGATGGCGCCGGACGCCGCGTCGGCAATGCCTCCTGACGGACACGGATCATGACCGCTGACATCCAGGCCGCCCCGGCGGCCCGCCCCTCCATGGGGCTTTTCGAGCGCTACCTCAGCGTCTGGGTCGCGCTGTGCATCGTCGCCGGCATCGCGCTCGGCCATCTGGTGCCGGGCGTCTTCCAGGCCATCGCCGCGGCGGAGGTCGCCAAGGTCAACCTGCCGGTGGCTGTGCTGATCTGGCTGATGATCGTGCCGATGCTGCTGAAGATCGACCTCGGCGCCCTCGGGCAGGTCAGGGAGCACTGGCGCGGCGTCGGCGTCACGCTGTTCATCAACTGGGCGGTCAAGCCCTTCTCCATGGCCCTGCTCGGCACCCTGTTCATCGGCCACCTGTTCGCCCCGCTGCTGCCCCAGGACCAGATCCCGTCCTACATCGCCGGGCTGATCCTGCTGGCCGCCGCCCCCTGCACGGCCATGGTCTTCGTCTGGTCGAACCTGTGCGAGGGGGAGCCGCACTACACGCTGAGCCAAGTGGCGCTGAACGACCTCATCATGGTCTTCGCCTTCGCCCCCCTGGTCGGGCTGCTGCTCGGTGTCGCTTCGATCACCGTGCCGTGGGACACACTGCTGCTGTCGGTGGTGCTCTACATCGTCATTCCGGTGGTCGCGGCGCAGGTCTGGCGCCGCAGCCTGCTCGCCTCCGGCGGCGAGGCGGCGCTGAAGCGGACTCTGGACGTGATCCAGCCGGCTTCCCTGGTGGCGCTGCTGACCACGCTGGTGCTGCTGTTCGGCTTCCAGGGTGAGCAGATTCTGGCGCAGCCGCTGGTCATCCTGCTGCTGGCCGTGCCCATCCTGATCCAGGTCTACGTCAACGCCGGGCTGGCCTACTGGCTATCGCGCCGGTTCGGGGTGGCCTGGTGCGTGGCCGCCCCGGCGGCGCTGATCGGCGCCAGCAACTTCTTCGAGCTCGCCGTCGCCGCGGCGATCAGCCTGTTCGGCTTGGGCTCGGGCGCCGCGCTCGCCACCGTGGTCGGTGTGCTGGTCGAGGTGCCGGTGATGCTGTCCGTGGTGCGCATCGTCAAGGCGACCAAGCCCTGGTATGAGCGTCGGGCCGAGACGTGAGACGATCTCCGCGAATTGTGAACCGTGTGAAGGCAAGAGCATGACGGACGCCGACATTTCCGAAAGCAATCCATTCCCGAGCCTGGACGAGAGCTTCCTTGACGTTCCTGACCTGGGAAAGCTCACCCCGGAGCGGCCATCGGCGCATCCCCCCCGTATCCTGCTGCTGTACGGCTCGCTCCGTGAACGTTCGTACAGCCGCTTCCTCGCCGAGGAGGCCGCCCGTCTCCTGCGGCGTATGGGGGCCGAAACGCGGATCTTCGACCCGCGCGACCTGCCGCTGCCCGACAGCGTGCCCGCCGATCACCCCAAGGTGGCCGAGTTGCGCGCGCTGTCCCAATGGTCGGAGGGACAGGTCTGGGTCAGTCCGGAGCGGCACGGCACGATCACCGGCATCCTGAAGTGCCAGATCGACTGGCTGCCGCTGGAGAGCGGCGGTATCCGCCCCACGCAGGGACGCACACTGGCGGTCATGCAGGTGTCGGGCGGGTCGCAGTCCTTCAACGCCGTGAACGCCATGCGCGTGCTTGGCCGCTGGATGCGCATGGTGACCATCCCCAACCAAAGCAGCGTGCCGAAGGCGTTCCAGGAGTTCGACCAGTCCGGGCGTATGAAGCCGTCGCCCTATTACGACCGCGTGGTCGACGTCATGGAGGAGCTCTACAAGTTCACGCTCCTGGTCCGTGACCGCAGCGACTACCTGACCGACCGCTACAGCGAGCGCCGCGAGGCGTCCCTGAAGGCCGAGACCGAGGCGCAGGCTCTGGTGACCGCCGCGATGAGCGGCGAGAAGAGGGCCTAGGGGCACCGTCAACTTGTTGGGAATGGAGCGGAACGAGGACAGGGCTTGACCTGGAGGCCAACAATGGTCCGGTGATTACACGGCCAGCGGCGCGCCGGCGACCTCGGCCCAGACCTGGAACGCCTGGGTGCGGGCGCCGCGATACTCGGCGACGGGACGGTGGTCGCGCTGGAGGTGGAAGAGGTTGGCGATCCGATCGTGAATGGAGAGGAAACGCTGGACTTGTACGGCTGACTTGAAGCACTTCCTCTGCCCTTCACGTCGTCGGGTGGGCTGGTGCGAATTCCCGGCCCGGTTGTTCAGGCCCTTGTGCGGAAGTATCCGGAATTTCGTGCTCGGCGGGGTTATCCTGAAGCAGAAGGAGCCCTTTCATAGCACGACGCAAAGCCCCCGTTATCCCGGACGCGATCCTCGACCAGCTTCTGGCTGGCGCCGACGCCAAGACGGCGTTCGATCAGAACGGCTTGCTTGATCAGCTGAAGAAGGCGCTGACGGAACGGGCGCTGAAGGCGGAACTGGATCATCACCTTGCCGGTGATGAGAGCGGCAACCGTCGCAACGGCTACGGCCGCAAGACGGTGCTGACCGAGAGCGGGTCGATGGAGCTGTCCATCCCCCGCGACCGGACGGGCACATTCGATCCGGCGCTGATCGCTAAGTACCAGCGACGGTTCCCCGGCTTCGACGAAAAGATCGTGTCGATGTATGCCCGGGGCATGTCGACGCGGGAGATCACCGGGCACCTGCGGGAGCTCTACGGCATCGAGGTCTCAGCCGACCTGATCTCCACGGTGACGGACGCGGTGATCGAGGAGGTGACGACCTGGCAGAACCGGCCCCTGGAGACGGTCTACCCCTTGGTTTTCCTGGATGCCATCCGGGTCAAGATCCGGGACGAAGGCTTGGTGCGCAACAAGGCCATCCATGTGGCCATCGGCGTGCGGGCCAACGGCGCCAAGGAAGTGCTGGGCCTGTGGATCGAGCAGAACGAGGGCGCCAAGTTCTGGCTGCGCGTGCTGAACGAGCTGAAGAACCGCGGCGTCGAGGACCTCCTGCTGGCCGTGGTCGATGGGCTGAAGGGCTTTCCCGAGGCAATCGCCGCCGCCTATCCCGAGACGATCGTCCAGACCTGCATCGTCCACCTGCTGCGCCACAGTATGGAATTCGCGTCCTGGAAGGACCGCAAGGCCATCGCCGCCGCGCTGAAGACGGTCTACGACGCCGTCGATGACAAGGCCGCCGAGGCGGCCCTGACCGCCTTCGAAGACGGTCCCTGGGGCGACAAGTATGCAGCCATCGGCAGGGCGTGGCGGCGGGCGTGGCCGGAGGTCATTCCCTTCTTCGCCTTCCCTCGCGAGGTCCGGCGCATCCTCTACACCACCAATGCCATCGAGGCCCTGAACTCGAAGCTCCGCCGGGCGGTGCGGGCCAGGGGGCATTTCCCCAATGACGAGGCCGCCCTGAAGCTTCTGTTTCTCGTCTTGAACCGCGCCGAGAAAGACTGGAAGATGCCGCCGCGCGAATGGACGGCTGCCAAGG